>JARFXP010000002.1:957111-1276149 GCA_029194675.1 Nitrospira sp.
AAGACGCCCCACCCGTTGCTGACGACGCCGTGGTTCTGGATCTGGATACAACGGTGAAGGGCCTGTATGGGAAGCAGGAAGGGGCCGTCGTGGGCTACAACCCAAAGAAGCCGGGGCGACCGTCGCACAGCTATCACAGCGCATTCATGGCAAACACCCGGCTGGCCCTGGTGGTGGACGTGCTGCCGAGCGCCCCGATGCATCACCTGCCGAGGCTCTGGGCGTGGCTGGATGCCTTGCCGAAGGAGGCACGCCCCGCCATGTTGCACGGGGACGTGGCCTTTGGCAACGCATCGGTGCTCCGCGCGGCCGAGGCTCGAGATCAGCCGTCTCTCACCAAGCTACGCGTCACGAAGCATGTGAAGGCCTTCATCAAGACGCTCTTCCGCTCCACTGCGTGGGAGGAGGCGGGGCAAGGTTGGGAAGGGGTCGAAGATACGCTGCGGCTGTCAGGCTGGAGCCGAACACGGCGGGTCATCGTGCTGCGCCGCCCCCTTACCGGCGAGCTGCTCATGACCGGGACGGACGCCGATCAATCGCGGTTCGACTTCATGGAGAGCGAGGTGCCGACCAAGCGCTATGAGTATGCCGTGCTGGTCACCTCAACCCGGTCCTGTCAGCGGTCATGCAATAATCCCCAGATGCGGTCAGTGAATTCTCCCCACCCTTATTAAGAAGGAGGAGAGAGATGGAGCTTGACGAGACCAACGAGACAACGATCATGCGGCCCCAGGTGGATCCCGCTGGGGAGGCATGCATGGTGGATGAGGCACGGTGGGCAGAGATCCGACGGTTGTTTGACGAAGCACGAGTCTCTATTTCGGAGATCGGGCGGCGCGTGGACTTGGATCGCAAGACGGTCCGCCGCAGTCTGCGGCAGCCGACATGGCAGCCCTACCAGCGGGCCGTGGTGGCAGCGATCTTGCTGACGGCTCATGCCGACTGTGTGCGGGCCCGGGCGCCGCAGGTCGGGTACTCGGCGCGGATTCTCTATCAGGCACTGCGGGCGCATCACGGCTCCCCTGGCAGTTATGAGACGGTGAAGCGGTTCGTCGCGCCGCTGCGCGAAGTCCAGCTGCAAGCGGACCGGGCGTTGCTCCGGTTTGAGACGCCGCCCGGCCAGCAGAGTCAGATTGATTGGGGCCAAGCCACCGTGCCCTTTCGTGCGGGCCCCGTCGTGATCCACGTGTTCGTGCTCACATTGGGCTTCAGCCGCCGTGGGGTCTATCACGCCTGTGCCGATGAGCGACTGGCGCAATTTCTGGAAGCCCATGAACGGGCCTTTGCGCATTTCGGCGGCCACACGCGGGAACATCTGTATGACCGGCCGCGGACCGTGTGCTACGCGGATGAGACGGGACGACGGATCTGGAACCCCACATTCAACGCCTTTGCCGACGACTGGGGCTTCGAACCCCGTGTGTGTCGGCCCTATCGGGCACAGACGAAGGGCCAGGTCGAATCGGGCGTGAAGTATCTGAAGCGGAATTTCCTACCGGGACGGACGTTCATCGATGTGGTGGACTTCCAGACCCAACTCGATGAATGGACCGCGACGAGCGCCGATCAGCGCCTGCATGGCACGACGCATGAGCAACCGATCGTGCGGTTCGAACGAGAACGCGAGCAGCTCGTCCCCCTGGCGGGTCAGCAGAGTTTTCAGCAGGAAGCCCGTGTCTCCCGGATCGTGGCCGACGACTATCTGGTGAGTCTGGACACGAACCGCTATTCCGTCCCGTTCCGCTTCATCGGGCAGCGGGTGGAGGTGCAGCGACGGGGCGAGCGGGTGCCTATCTTCTCTCGCGATCGCGAGGTGGCGACGCATCCCGTACTCTCAGGCCACCACCAATTTGGCATCCTGCCGGAGCATGGCCCCGGCGCCATCGCGCGGCTCCCGCGCCAGCGGCGCTCGACCATACACGAGCCGGGCCCACGTGCTGGGTCGCTGCCCGAGGTCGAGAGCCGGGATCTGGCCTGCTACGAGGCGCTGTGTGGGAGCGCCGCGGCGCACGAGGTGCAGCCATGAACGCCGCGCCACTGGACCGGCTCCGTGAACAGCTGACGCCGCTGCGGCTCTTGCAGAGCCGCGAACGGCTCGACGCCCTCTTACAGGAGGCGGCGACGAAGGAGCTCTCGTATGCCGACTTCCTGGATCAGGTCCTGGGCGAAGAAGTCGCCGCAAAAGCGGAGAAGAACATCACGATGCGGACCAGTCTCGCCCGCGTTCCGTTCGTGAAGAGCCTGGAGGCCTTCGATTTCGCCTATCAACCCTCGCTGGATAAGAAGCAGCTCCAGCAGGTGGCGACGTGTCACTGCATTGAGCACGGCGAGAATGTCGTGATCCTCGGGCCACCCGGCGTGGGCAAAAGCCATCTGGCGATTGGGGTCGGGCTCAAAGCCATTGCGCAGGGCTATCGCGTGTTATTTACGACGGCGGCCGCGATGATTGCCCTGCTGACTCGCGCGCAGCTAGAGAATCGGCTGGAGGACAAGCTGAAGTTCTACACCATTCCGCGCCTCCTGATCATCGATGCGATTGGCTATTGGCCGATGGACCGCACGGGGGCGAACGTGTTTTTCCAACTCATCTCACGCCGCTACGAGAAGGGGCCGATGATTCTGACCAGTCATCAGAATTTCGGCGCCTGGGGGGAGGTGTTTGGCGACCGCGTGCTCGCGACGGCGATCCTGGATCGGGTCCTGCACCACGCCATCACCATCAATATCCGCGGACATTCGTACCGACTCAAGGACAAACTCAAAGCCGGACTCGTGCGAATGGAGGAGGCTTCAACGACGACGTAACCCCAGTGTGGGGAATTTTCGATGACCATAACTGGGCACATTTGGGTGCCCCTTGACAGACTGCGGAGCAGTGGACCGATGCCGACCGCCTGCGGGCAATTCTCACCCGCGCGTTCGCCAGATTCATGCTCTCACCCGCAGGGCCTCCGACCTTGTTGATCTCACAACCTGCGCCGACAGGACACGTTGACCGCCGTTTTTAGGATGATTGTTCTGTTCATTGTATTGTGCGATGACGTAGGCTCCTAACTCAGGTCTGAGCGAGATGCTTTTTCTCGTCGTACCCTTGTCGATGTGGAGAATCACGACTTCGCCTGTTTCCCGATCTTTTACCGACACGTTCCAGGACTGTGAGGATTGTTCGTCGACTTTCATCACATCCCCTCGGATAATCTTGCCTGACCGTACATCGGGTTTGTCATAGACCGTTCTGTCCGTAGAGAGAGCGAGCGTAGATAGGCTGATACAGAACATGAGGGTAAGACATGTCATTCCTATGGCTTTTGACAGAAGACGCATCATTGAACCCTCCCCTTCACATAAGTAGTCAAAAAAACATCTACTTTTACCAAGAAACGTACCAGATGAAGAGACAATTTGAACCTGGCAGAATCCCTAGTGTAGGCGAGAGGGAATAGTCATCAGTCTTCAAGTCCGCACGCCATCATCACCTCCTTCGGGATTGTGACGGCGCAACCTTCGCGTCTGATCACCGAAAAACCAGGGACTTGACTATTTTTTCTTTGGTGCTGTGTTCTTGAGTCTTTGGAGTTCGGCGTTCTGCTCATCCACCTTCTGCTGGAGCGCTTTCAGTTCTTCCTTGAAGGTTTGCAGCTCGGCGTCATTTTTACCAGGAGGTAGTGTTTGAACAGGGATCGATTGAGGCGGTTGTACGACTGGCGCCATGCCTGAAGGGACCGGCTGAGCCGTAGGAGCAGGAGATGGAGGAGCCGCAAGGATTCTGGCCAGCAGTTGATAATCAATCGCGACAGACTGATCCTCGGACTTGCCGATCCATTTGGATCGGTCATAGACATCCGGCCGTACAGCCGACTCCGGCAAGAAGGTCACTGCTCGGTCACGGAGACCATCGGTGTCCGGAAGCGGGCGTGGGTCTTTTTCTGGGGCTTTAGACTTTTTCCCTGGGTTGTATCGATACTGAGTCAACGTAAAATGCAGCGAGAGGCCGTCCGCGAAGAGGTAGCCGGATGTGGTTTCTCTATTTTGGCTGACCTTCGGGGCCTGTGATATTTCCGGAGCGGAGTAGATTCGGAATCCCACTCGCTGATTAGGAGTCGCTTGAGCGAGAGCGGAGACAATATGAGGAGTGAGGAACTCTATATCAGCCTCGGAGAATGTCCGCACATCGTTCAAGTTCGTAGAACGCGACGCCTTGCCGAATAACAGCAACAGTCCGGTCTTTTCTTTCGTATGCACACCGCGCAAGATATCTGCGACGGTCATCTTCGACAATTTGATGGGATGCGCGGCTTGGAATGAAGTGTCTAAGCCGTTCTCAAGGAACACAGTGCCCAGAGAACTCTCATGAATAGGCGTCTGGACAGGGCGAGAGCCGGCGCAACCAACAACCACGAGACTCAAACTCCCCAGAATCAGAAAGCCCAGAGTCCGCTTGAAGGACGAACGATTAGTGTATCTAGTGTTTCTCATAACCTCGCGGCGAAAGTCGGTTCTTGGCGCGTAGTGTAGCAGGAATATTCAGCAAAACAAAGGATCGTGGTTCCGGTTCTACTGCTCAGCCAAGCCCGGTATTACCAGTGGCGCGATCAATTTTTCACGAACGCTACGAAGGCGTTCGAGGTCACTCGGCGGAGGGACCGCCGAACGCACCGCTGCACGAGCATGCTCGGCTGAAGGACTGGTCGAGGAACTGACGTTCCGTTGGATGGAAACAATCAAGAGCCGGAACCGATCGTCTGGAATCCGGCTCTTGTTGAACAAGTGACGTGCTCGTTCATGTGCGCTGGTTAGTACTGCAACTGCAACGCCACGTGGAATGAAGGGACCCTATTTCCGGTCGCATCCGGACTAAAATTTCCTGTGAGCGCCCCCTTGGTCTCCAAGTCGCCGTACCGGCCGTACACGGCAATCCGCGCATTGTGGCCGGAGACGATGTAGTTCAGGCCATACTCATATTCCTGCCGCATAGCGCTGTACGTCGGACTGATGCTCGTGAACCGAAAATAGGGTTGGAACCGTCCGATGCCGACTTCCTGTGGAATCAGGTACAACCCATACACCGTGTACGAGAGTCCATCGAAGACGCAGAAGCACGTGGTAGGCTGGGTAAATGCATTGGCCCCATAGTTGGCGAAAAACTGCTTGAATTCGCTGTTGAACGTAAACACCCCCAGGTTGTTCGGAAGGACCTTTTCGAACAACACGTCGACGGAAATCCCGGTGAAATCCGACACATTCCCGGTGGCTAAGTTTCCGGCTCCATCCTTTTGATACTGCACGTTCCCGGCGATGGCCAGGATGTCTCCGGCCGTGCCGTAATAGGTGCCGCTCGTGTAGTAGCCGGGGTTGACTTCATCATTGAGCAGGTTCCACTGTAAGCGGCCCGTGTACATCATCGTGTTGCTCGGATTGGGTCCGTTCCGCAACCCTTGCGAGACGCTCGTCACATACAACAGGTGCGTCCCAAAGGAGGGGTGAATCTTGCCCCAGAAGCTGACGCCATTGTCACGCCCATAGAGGCCGGCTCCACCGTTACTGGCGTTCGTTCCGTTGAAATTGGCGCTGTAGTCGGCGGGGAAAAGCGGCGTTCTGAACCCATCGAAGGTGGCATGATAGAAGGGCCCGTTCAACTCGCCGCGCTCGCTCGGGAGCAACAGCCGCCCGACCCAGATGTTGACCTTCTCATTGAACTCAAACTTGCCGATCGCATCGAGCAAACCGATTGAAGAGTTGCCGCCAAAGTTCTGAGCTCCACCTACAAATGGACCAGACCCGCCATTCGTATTACAGTCAAAGCAGTCCGTGTTGAACTCAAATTTCACATACTTATGGATCTGCCCGTTGATGTAGATACGCGCGTTGTTGATGGCGAAATTATTGCTCCAGTCCTGACCGTTCAGTGACCCATTTTCAATGGTATTGAAGCTGGTACGAATACCCATGCCGATGGAGATCCACTTGTCATCATCGGCCTTGATCGTGCCGGCGGCATAGGCATGGGGCAGCGTAGCCCCCATTCCAGCCACCAGGGCTGCGATGACTCCAGCGATTACAAACCTCGCCCACCGCCTTCTACAATGGTTCTTCATACTGATGCCCTCCCTTAGGTGAGTGATAGAAATGGTAGCTCACATCAGTTGAATTACAAAATGAAATGAGAAAGTTGTCGCGGAGTATGGCTAAGTCTTCGCAAGATCGCAAGAAGTTATACGAGCTCGGTAGATTTTTACGTATCGCTCAGGGTGATACCGTCGTTCAGTCAGGGTTTCCCCGATAGAGTGCATTACGGCGTAGCGCAATGATTGCTATCACAGGTGGAAGAATAGAGTACGGACGACGACACCCGCTTCTGGGAGTTGCATGCTCATCCCCGATCACAGTTTTCAGTCGGCAGGCGAAAGCGCTCTTTGCACGGATTTGAAGTCGCTGGGAAACGTATGCAGTGTTTCAAATTACATCCGTCTCATCACCTGTGGGATCCGTGCCCCTGTCATGGTGGCTCTCCTTGAGGGTCCATAACCCGGCCGGATCAGGAGCGACAAAAAGCGGACAGACGATGTGCTGCCTACATCCATTCTCGATCCCGATCCTGATCTGGAGTATCATACAGGGCCGGGCGGCAGAGGCACTTCTGGTTCCATAGGGGCAGCCGTCGTCGAATTACAGACTGTTATGTTGCTTCAGACAGCAGATTGCAATGAACAGTAACTATGTCCGAGCACTGATTCCGCTGATTCTGACTGCGACTTTCCTTCTCGACGTGTTCATGCCGTGGGGTTATGCAGTCTGGGTCGTTGGAGATGTCTTCGGCGTATTATTGACCCTCGGGATTGAGTGGCCGATGGCTCCATATGTTGTTGCGGCCACCGGGACTGTCCTCGCGTACATGGGGCACACACTCTCTCCTCCAGTCATCGCGGTAGACATTGCCGGCTTCAATCGCGTCGTGGGCATAGCCCTTCTGTGGATTACGGCCTGGCTCGTGGCGCGAGCGAGAAGGGCGAAACTCGACGATGCTACCAGACGACTGGGGGCTATCGTGGAGAGTAGCAGCGATGCCATTCTGAGCGTGACGCCTGACGGTTTCGTAACCACGTGGAATGGAGGCGCAGAGCGTATCTTCGGGTATACCGCTAACGAGATGATCGGCCGTTCGATCCTCACGATTATTCCAGCCCATCTCCATCGGGACAGAGCCCGGCTGCTGGCCACGGTGCGCGGAGCCCATGACATTCAAAGCTATGATGCAGTACGGTTGACCAAGGACGGCCGATGCATCGATGTGTCGGTCACATTATCGCCGCTCAAGGATTCCGTCGGTCAGTTCGTGGGGGTCTCGAAAGTCATCCGGGATATCAGCGACCGGAAGAGAGGGGAGGGCCTTCTGAGACAAGCGCACGAAGCATTAGAAATGAGGGTTCAGGAGAGAACCGCCGAATTGAGCGCCGCCAACCATTCCCTACGGATACTTTCTAGCCGACTGATGCAAGTGCAGGAAGAGGAGAGAAGTCGTCTGGCGCGCGATCTGCACGACGAAGTCGGACAGTTGCTGACGGCACTGAAGATCGACCTGCAAGACATCCGGCATGGTGAGGCCGAGAAGGCCCGTTTCGGTTCTCTCACGGATAGCCTAGAGCTGGTGGACCGCCTGCTGACTCAAGTGCGGACTCTGGCGCTGGATCTCCGACCGTCACTGCTTGACGATCTGGGTCTGGTGTCAGCGCTGCGCTGGTATGCGAACCGGCAGGCGGCGCGTAATGGATGGACCCTTTCGCTCTTGGTCGAGGGAATGGGCGGGCGAGTCCCGGTCCCCATTGAGGTCACCTGCTTTCGGGTTGCCCAGGAGGCGCTGACCAACGTCGCAAAATACGCAAGGGCCAAGATGATCGATCTTGCGTTGCGTCGGCAAGATGGGGAAGTCATGCTCATCATTCAAGACGACGGTGTGGGATTCGACGTGCCGTCAGCCAGACGGCGGGCACAGGGCGGAGAAAGCGTCGGGCTGCTCGGTATGGAAGAGCGTGTGCGGTTAGCCGGCGGCAGCTTGGTCATCTCATCAGCCCCGGGGGATGGGACCAGGCTCGAACTGTGCTTCCCGCTCACAGAGCAGGAACAGGCCAAGCCACATGTAGCGGTTGAGGTCATATCGTCATGAGCCACCTCCGGATTCTTCTTGTAGAAGATCATGCATTGGTCAGGGCCGGCATGAAGGCTCTCCTGCAAAAGATCGAGGGTACCGAGGTTGTCGCGGACATGGGCGATGGGCTGGAGGCCGTCAAGTATGTGCAAACGGCCACTCCGGATCTTGTTCTGATGGATATTGCGATGCCCGGATTGAACGGCCTCGATACCACTGCCCGGATCGTCAAAGAAGCGCCGACCACGCGTGTGATTCTGCTGTCGATGCATGCCAATGAAGAATACCTCAGGCAAGCTTTGCAGGTGGGTGCTTCTGGCTATCTGTTGAAAGGCGCAGAATTGGCTGAACTTGAGTTGGCCCTCAAGACGGTCGCCAGGGGTGAGAAGTACCTGACCCCGGCCGTGGCGAAATACGCCATCGAGGCCTACCGAGAAAAGTCTGAAGGTCCGATCGGTCCGCTGGCGAAACTGAGCATGCGCCAGCGCGAAATCCTCCAGCTCATCGCGGAAGGGCAAACCACAAAAGACATCGCCCAACGCTTGAACTTGAGCGTGAAAACCGTGGAAACCCACCGAAGCCAATTGATGGAGCGGCTCGATATTCACGATGTGCCCGGGCTCGTCCGCTTCGCGATGCGTGTCGGATTGATTCAGCCCGATTCCTAGTCATACGGTTGTTGGTTTATTTCGCGGGTCCTGCCATGGCGAACAGCCTCATCGGCTCCCGCCATTTCAGTACACTCGGCGGTCTCTCTCGGGGATCTCCGACCATTCTTTCAGGATTTTCCCGATGGGTGTACGCCCTCTTTTGTGAAATGCTCTGCCCTCGAACATGGGCAAAGTGATTCGCGCGGCATTCTAATGAGGACCAGATGTCGGCGAGGATTAAGAGGATTACATTGAGAAAGGAGAGGAGAGATGAGACGATAGTCTCGCCAGGTCGTCAGGCGTGGCAAGGCCCTTGGTGGCCGGCCTTTTGGCGTAGTGGGTCCGTAAGCATCAGCCGAAAGTTTGCAACTCACAGCATAACACAAGGAGTGATGCCACATGGAAACGAAAGTGCCCGAGGGTTCGAAGGACGTCAAAGAAGCAGAAGTTCCTACCGGAGCAGTTGGATCGTCGCGAAGAGAATTTCTGGGACAGAGCGGGCGAGTCACGGCCGGAATCGGCGTGGCCGCGCTCTTGGGGAACCTGGGCAACTATGCGCTGTCCTATGCGGCCGGCGGACCACCTATCAAAATCGGCGTGCTGCACTCACTGAGCGGCACGATGGCCATCAGCGAAGTGTCATTACGCGATGTCGTGCTGATGGCGGTCGAAGAAATCAATAAGGCGGGCGGCGTGATGGGGCGGCAGATAGAAGCCAAGGTCGTCGACCCCGCGTCGAACTGGGACCTGTTCGCCGAAAAAGCCAAGCAACTCCTCCTGGAAGATAAAGTATCGGTGGTGTTCGGCTGCTGGACATCGGTCAGCCGGAAATCAGTCTTGCCGGTCTTTGAAAAGAACAACGGGCTGCTCTTCTATCCTGTCCAATACGAGGGTGAGGAATGTTCACGCAATGTGTTCTACACCGGGGCGGCGGTTAATCAACAGGCGGCGCCCGCGGTGGAATACTTGATGAGCCCCGAAGGGGGGAACTACAAGAAGTTTTATCTCCTAGGCACCGACTACGTGTATCCTCGTACGACGAACAAGATTCTGCGTGCCATGTTGTTGGCGAAGAAAGTGCCTGCCTCCAATATTGAAGAAGAATATACTCCGTTCCATCACCAAGACTATCAAACCATCTGCGGCAAGATTAAGAAGTTTGCCGCGGGTGGCGGAGCTGCCGTCGTCAGTACTATCAATGGTGACAGCAATGTGCCGTTCTATAAGGAATTCGGTAACCAGGGACTACGTGCAGAAGATGCGCCGATCATGGCCTTCAGCGTCGCCGAAGACGAACTGCGCGGAATGGATACCAGCGCGCTTGTCGGGCATTTGGCGGCGTGGAACTACTATCAAAGTGTGGATACGCCGCAAAACAAGAAGTTCGTGGCGAACTTCAAGGCCTACTGTAAGAGGAATAACCTGCCGGATGGAGAAAACCGCGTCACCGACGATCCGATCGAAGCCGCGTATTTCGGCGTCTATGTGTGGAAGCAGGCGGTCGAAAAGGCTGGTTCTACCGAGGTGGACAAAGTCCGCAAGGCTGTCTATGGGCAAAAGTTCCTGGCCCCCGGCGGCCAGATCATGATGGATGAAGCCAACCAGCACACGCATAAACCGGTGCTGATCGGCGAAATCCTGAAGAACGGTCAATTCAAGACCATTTGGCGTTCCAAAGGATTGGTGAAGCCGGAACCGTGGAGTGAGTATACAAATCCTGAAAAGGGCTGCGATTGGATTAATCATCAAGGAACCTATCAGAAGAAATAAGAATCGAGACGCAGGGCAGCTCCTGTTCCGTGAACCGTTCCGACATGGGGCCTGTCTGTAGGTAAGGGCTGGAATCTCTATAGCGGAGGTTTCAGCCCCCTACCGGTTGTGCCTGTCGTCAAGGTTTCCGTAGGGAGGATTTGGTGATGAGCCTGGCCGGCATCCCGAGAAATCTACCTCTACTGGTTTTATTCCTTCTCTCACCGATCGGGCTTGGTCTCCAGTCGACGTTGGCTGCCGGCGAAACAGACCTTGCAGCTTCAACTGTAGTCTCCTCCCCCGACTCAATCGAACAGGCGCTCCTCGACGTGAAAAGTGAAGATGCGGCGGTCCGCAGCAAGGCGGTCGCGGTCCTGATTGAAAAGGGCGATGCGAGCCTCGTCCCCAAACTTGATGAGATCCGAGCGGAAGCCGACCGGGCGGTCAGGATCGCTATCAAACCGGTGATCGATCTGCTGAAGAACCATGCAAATCTGACCAGTGAACAACCGGATACCAGACGCTCGGCCGCCGCCGATCTGGTAGGGACGGGACGACCGGAGGCCATCACCTGGCTGGAGGAGGCTGCCGCAAAGGAAACAGTCTGGTGGGTGAAGTATACGATGGAAGAGGCCGCGCAGTTGATCCAACTCCGTTCGCAAGATTCCGCCGTTCGTTTGGGGGCAGTCAAGAAGCTGGGTGAGCACCGCAGTCAGAACAGCCTGTCGTCGCTCCAGGAATTTGTCGAAGCGGGCAGGCAAAGTGGGGCGACCGATGAACAACGGACCTTAGCGGCGGCAGCCGAAACCGCGATTGGACAGATTAACTCATGGGGTTGGTGGGCCAACGCTATCGAGACGTTGTTCCGGGGCATCAGCCTCAGTTCGATTCTCTTGATCATGTCCCTGGGTTTGGCCATCGTCTTCGGCTTGATGGGTGTGATCAATATGGCCCACGGCGAGCTGATGATGATCGGGGCGTATGCCACATTCATCACGCAACAGGCTTTCATCGGCTGGTTTTCTCCCGATGTGTTCGATTGGTATTTCCCGGTGGCCTTGCCTGTCGCCTTTCTGTCGGCCGCCTTGTTCGGATGGGTGCTCGAAGCCACCGTGATCCGCTTTCTCTATGGGCGCCTGCTTGAGACACTGTTGGCAACGTGGGGCGTCAGCTTGATCTTGATGCAGGCGGCGCGGGTGTACTTCGGAGATTTGACCGCGGTGATCGCCCCGCAGGCCCTGCGCGGGGGCGCCCAAGTGATGGTGGGGGTCTATCTGCCCTACAATCGAATCTTCATCATCATACTCTCGATCATGTGTGTCCTCGGGATTTACTTCTTGCTCTTCCGATCGAATCTGGGGATTCGGGTACGAGCGGTCACCCAGAATCGCAATATGAGCGCCTGTCTCGGCATCCCGACCAGAAAAGTGGATTCGTATACCTTCGCCTTCGCCTCCGGGCTGGCCGGTATCGCGGGCTGGGCTCTTACGATGGTCGGCAATGTCGATCCAGGGCTTGGGCAGAACTACATCGTCGATGCCTTTATGGTGGTCGTGACCGGAGGGGTCGGCAAGCTCGCCGGGACCATCTGGGCTTCCTTAGGCATCGGAGGGCTGAACAAGCTGATCGAGCCGGTCAGTGGCGCGGTCTACGGCAAAGTCTTTATACTGGTCGGGGTGATTTTATTCCTCCAGTGGCGGCCGCAGGGCCTGTTTGCGGCCAAAGGACGGAGTGCCGATGCCTGAACCAGTGGGCACGCGCCAAGGCAGCCGCGAGACGATGGTGTTTTACGCCGTCGGGGTTTTGTTCCTGATCGTCGTCCCCCTCCTGAACCTGGTGCCTGCTGAAGATTCCTGGTTGCACATTTCTGATTTTCGTCTCAATCAGTTCGGCAAATTTTTGGCCTTTGCCATTCTGGCCCTCGGACTGGACCTGATCTGGGGCTATTGCGGGGTCCTCAGCATGGGGCAGGGAGTCTTTTTTGGGCTCGGCGCCTATTGCATGGGCATGTATCTAGCCCTGCAGATCGGGAAGGAAAGTGTGTACGGCAGCGAACTCCCAGACTTTATGGTGTGGACCCAGGTCAAAGAACTCCCCTTGTTCTGGTACCCGTTCAAGAGTTTCTGGGGTGGGTTCTTAGGGGCCATTCTCGTTCCGGTCCTCTTCGCGACGATCTTCGGGTTTCTCGCCTTCCGTAGCAGAATCAAGGGGGTGTACTTCGCGATCATCACGCAGGCCTTGGCGTTTGCCGCCTGGCTGGTCTTCAATCGGAACGAGACAAGGCTCGGGGGGACGAATGGATTGACGGATTTTAAACAACTGCTCGGGTTCCGGCTCTCGGATCCGTCGACGCAACGGGGGCTCTACATCCTGACGGTCCTAGCCCTGGCCGCGTCCTATCTGTTGTGTCGCTGGATCGTGGCCTCGCGCGCCGGGAACGTGCTGATCGCGATCCGCGACAGCGAGTCACGGGTCACATTTTCGGGGTACACCCCTTGGGTGTACAAGCTCTTCGTGTTTGTCGTGGCGGCAGGGCTTGCGGGACTGGCGGGCATGCTCTATGTGCCGCAGGTGGGCATCATTACCCCGGCTCAGATCGGGGTCCTGCCGTCCCTTGAGGTCGTCATCTGGGTGGCGGTCGGCGGGCGCGGCACGCTGATCGGGGCAATCTTGGGTGCGGTGGCCGTTAACTATGGCCGCAGCGTGCTGACCAACTATTTTCCGGAGGCCTGGCCGTTTATCTTAGGCGGACTCTTTGTGATTGTGGTGACGATGTTCCCGGACGGACTTCTAGGGATGATTCGGAAGTTGACCGAGCGAAAGGAGACACGCCGGCCTCTGATCAAGGCAGAAGGGGGGACGACGGCGTGACGGACGGTGATCTGATCCTCAACTGTGAAAACGTGGTCGTCGACTACGACGGGTTCAAAGCGCTGAACAACTGCAATTTCAGCGTCCACTACAACGAGCTCCGCGTCGTAATCGGGCCGAATGGCGCCGGGAAAACCACCTTGCTCGATGTGATCTGCGGGAAGACCAAGCCGGCATCCGGTAAAGTAATGTTCGGCAAGGGCATCAATTTGGTGGGCAAGAATGCGGAAGACATCACGAAGCTCGGTATCGGGCGGAAGTTCCAAGCGCCATCGGTCTACGGCAACCTGTCAGTTTGGCAGAACTTGGATCTGTCGGTGAAGCGGTCGAGCAGGGGAGTGTTCCCCAACCTAGTTGGAAAATCGTCACCAGCGGAACGAGAGCGGATCAGTGAGCTGTTGAAGACGATAGGATTGACGGAACATGCCCACGACCGCGCCGGTTCCTTATCGCACGGTCAGAAGCAGTGGCTGGAGATCGGCATGGTGATTTTGCAGGACCCGTCGCTGCTGTTGGTCGACGAGCCGGTCGCCGGCATGAGCGACAAGGAAACGGAGCAGACCGGTCAATTGTTGACCAGGCTGTCGGAGCAGCAGGCGATCGTCGTGATCGAGCATGACATGGATTTTGTGAGGCAGATCGCCAGGATTGTCACGGTGTTGGCAGAGGGCACGGTCATCTGTGAAGGTACGGTCGAAAAAGTGCAAGCTGACGACCATGTTCGAGAAATCTACCTTGGCCGGGCCAAGGTCACGCATTAGCTTCAGCACGAAGACGATCGGCTATGGCACAAGAAACAACAAGTTTGACGCTGGCGCTTGACAACGTCAACGCGTACTACGGTGAGAGTCATATTCTTCGGAGCGTTTCGTTTACGATCGAACCGGGAGAGGTGGTGTGTCTGATGGGCCGAAACGGGGTCGGCAAGACGACCACGTTGAAAACACTGACGGGGTTGCTCCCGATACGTGGGGGAAAGATCACGTTCGACGGAGTAGATATCACTCATGACCGCACGGATCTTCGAGCGAGGAAGGGGCTGGCGTACGTGCCGCAAGGCCGAGAGATCATTCCACATTTGACGGTGCATCAGAATCTGCTCCTCGGCTACTGGAATCGGCCAGCTATCAGCGGCGATGTTTCTGAGAAAGAAGCATTCGATGAGGTCTATCATCTCTTTCCCAAGTTGACCCAGATTCTTCACCGGCCAGGCGGGGTGTTGAGTGGCGGCGAACAACAGCAGCTGGCGATCGGAAGGGCGATCTTGTCCAGTCCCAAGCTTCTTCTTTTGGACGAGCCGACGGAAGGGATTCAACCGTCAATTGTCGATCAGATCGAGGACGTCATCATCGGCTTTAAGCATTCACGCCGCTTCGCGATTCTATTGGTAGAACAGGGACTCCACTTTGCCGCCCGACTTGCTGAGAAGTATGTGGTGATGGCCAGGGGAGCAGTGATGGCGCAAGGCAAGAGCACGGAGTTGAATGCCGACATGGTGCGACAACATTTGACTGTATAAACATAAACAGAGGAGGAGAGGCACTGGACACAGTTTCTCGTCTTGTGGTAAATACTGGCCCGTACGGGTAAGAGTTCAATACCATCGCGACAATGTTTTGTCGTGTGGTACACGGGAGAGTAACAATTCCCAACCTAAGAGAGGTGGGGACAACGGGCCTGGTTTTGGGAAATCTGCCCTGTTATAAGAGACACCCCTCTCATCTCCCCCTCTCTGGATGTACTAAGATCAATATCGCCAGAACAATAACGATTTGTTGGATGGAAACAATTTAGACACAAGTCCTAGCCTGACAAAGGAGGTCTTTATGCATCTAAGCCCAAGAGAACAGGACAAGCTGATGATTTATGTGGCGGCGCAGCTTGCGGCTGATCGCAAGAAGCGAGGTCTCAAGCTCAACCACCCGGAAGCGGTTGCGTACATGACTGCGGCAGTGTTGGAGGGGATTCGAGACGGAAAATCTGTGGCAGAGCTCATGACCTATGGGACACAGATACTGTCTCGTAAGGATGTGATGCCTGGCGTGCCGGAGATGATTCCTAATTTTCAGATCGAAGGGACTTTTCCTGATGGGACTAAGCTCGTGACCGTTCACAACCCGATTCCATAGGTTTTGGCACATTCACATGGTACTCCACGTGGATAAAAGACCCATGAAGAAAGCATGAAGAGTGTTCATATTATTGTAGTAGAGCGCACGGGGCATGAAAGGAGTGAAGTAACATGAAAGCGAAAGACCCACAGGACTCTGGAGACGACAAGGAAAAACGAAGTACTTCCGAAAAAACCGGACCGTCGCGGCGGCAATTTCTCGCCCAGAGCGGGCGCGTTGCGGCAGGAATCGGGGCGGTCTCACTATTGGGAAATGCTGGGCAACAGGGCATCGCCTATGCCGCGAATGAATCGCTGATCACAAAGGTCGGTGGGGCAGGAGGAGCGAAAATGAAAAAACATGACGCGCCGCAGAGATCGAAAGAAGCCTTATCGGCCGCGGTGAAAGCCGAGCTGTCTGCCCCGATCGTACCCGGCGAGATTATGACGGTGGCTGGTGATATCGAGATCTTAAGAGGACGAGAGACAAAAGACATGACGGTCAAGAACCTGGGTGATCGACCAATTCAAGTCGGATCTCACTGTCACTTCTTCGAAACCAATCGTGCGCTCAAGTTTGATCGTGAGCAGGCCTTCGGGTTCCGACTCTGCATTCCTGCCGGTACGGCGGTCCGGTTTGAACCGGGTGAGGAAAAAAAGGTGACGCTCGTGGCCCTTGCAGGCAACCGGCTTGCCCAAGGTGTGAACGGATTGACTGAGGGATTGTTGGATGATCCGAAGGTCAAGGCCAAGGCTGTCGGTCTCGCTGCTGAACGTGGGTTTGGGAAAGGAGGCGCACGGTGAAAATTTCACGCAAACATTACGCATCCCTGTACGGTCCCACGGTCGGCGATCGTGTCCGGCTTGGGGACACGGATCTCATCATCGAAGTCGAAGAGGATCGGATCATTCCAGGAGAGGAAGCGGTCTTCGGCGGCGGGAAGACCATTCGTGACGGGATGGGGCAGTCCGCCCGAGCCACGAGCAGCAGCGGCCAGCTGGACACAGTGATTACCAGTGCGCTCATCCTCGACTACACCGGGGTCATCAAAGCCGACATCGGTATCAAGGACGGCCGCATCGTTGGCATCGGTCATGCCGGAAATTCCGACCTCATGCCCAATGTCACGCCCGGCATGGAGATCGGTCCTGGCACGGAAGCGATTTCGGGAGAAGGCCGTATCATCACAGCCGGCGGCATCGACACGCATATCCACTTCATTTGTCCACAGCAATGCTGGGAAGCGCTTTCCGCCGGCCTCACGACGATGATCGGCGGCGGGACCGGTCCTGCGAACGGAACCGCCGCGACGACCTGTACGCCTGGGCCATGGAACATTCATCGCATGCTGGAAGCGTCCGAGGGCATTCCTATGAACCTCGGTTATCTCGGCAAGGGCAACGCGTCTCGGCCTGAAGGATTGAATGAACAGATCGAAGCCGGTGCAATCGGGCTGAAGCTGCACGAAGACTGGGGTACCACCCCGGCCGCGATCGACACCTGTTTGAGCGTGGCCGAGCATTACGATGTGCAGGTGGCGCTCCATGCGGATACGCTCAATGAAGCCGGTTTTGTTGAGGACACCATCAGGGCCATCAAGGGAAGAGCGATCCATAGCTTCCATACGGAGGGCGCAGGTGGCGGTCATGCGCCGGACATCATTAAGATTTGCGGCGAGCCGAATGTGCTGCCCTCTTCGACCAATCCCACGAGGCCATTCACCGTCAACACGATGGATGAGCATCTTGACATGTTGATCGTGTGTCACAATCTGAATCCACGAATCCCCGAGGACGTGGCGTTTGCGGAATCACGCATCCGTCGTGAGACTATTCAGGCGGAAGACATTCTTCATGACATGGGCGCGATCAGCATGATGTCCTCCGACTCGCAGGCGATGGGCCGCATTGGGGAAGTCATCACCAGAACGTGGCAAACTGCTCATAAGATGAAGATGCAGCGGGGACACCTCACCCCCACCAGCGGGAAAGATTCCGCCCAGAACGACAACTTCCGGGCCAGACGTTATGTGGCGAAGTACACGATCAATCCGGCCATCACACACGGTATTGCTCATGAAGTCGGTTCCGTAGAGGTGGGGAAGATCGCCGACCTCGTCATCTGGAAGCCGGAGTTCTTCGGCGTGAAGCCGGAGATGGTGTTGAAGAGCGGCTTCATCGCCCAAGCGCAAATGGGCGATCCCAATGCCTCGATCCCGACGCCGGAACCGACGATCAGTCGACCGATGTTCGGCGCATTCGGTCGTGCTCTGTCCAGCACCAGCTTCACCTTTGTGTCGCAAGCGGCTTTGGACCATGAGATTCCGAAGCGGCTTGGTTTGCAGAGGCGGATCGCCGCGGTCAAGAATATCCGTGGTATGAAAAAGCGCGATCTCAAGCTGAACGATGCGGTGCTGAAAGTGGAAGTGAATCCGGAGACGTATCTTGTGACGGCAGATGGTGTGCCGCTCACCTGCGAACCGGCGATCGTGCTGCCGCTGGCGCAACGGTACAATTTGTTTTAACGAACAGAGCAGCTGGTTCGACTATCGGTCACAAGGGATTGTGATGGTAGTCGGCCGGCTGCTTTTGTTTTTCGATATTCAATATGAATACACCCGCGTTACTGGAAGGGCTTCGGTTCGTCGATACGTTTTTCCCCTCCGGTGGCTATGCGTTTTCCTCTGGGCTAGAAGCGGCCATCCAAGGCGGCGCCGTCAAGACCTCCGATCAGTTCGCCAGATACATTGAAGATTTGCTGCGAGGCGGCATGAGCCGCCGGGAAGCTCTTGCCACAAAACAGGCAAATCGAGCGGCATCGACGGGATCTCTGAATGCAGCGGCCCACATCGATCGGGAGTTGGATGCGACAAAGCTCGGTCGTGAGTCACGGTTGGCGAGTCGTCAGATGGGACGGCAAGTGATCAGGGTTGCGGCGGATCAGATCCTGGCGAAACCGATCCTTAGCGAGTATCGTGATGAAGTAGAAGCTGATCGAGCCCCTGGTCATCTCGCGGTGACGTTCGGGCTCACGATGGGCACGTGTGACTGGAGCCCAGAGGAAACTGCGGCTGCCTTCTTGTACCAAACTGCCGTCGGCTTCATATCTGCTGCCATGCGGCTCTGTCCCATCGGCCAACATGAGGGGCAGCGCATATTGGGCGAATGGCTTCCGTTGATTGAACGGATCAGTCGAGAGGTTGACTTAGATACAGCGATGAACTCGTGGTCGCCTATCCAAGATATTTATGCGATGCGTCATGGCTCTCTGGAGTGGAGGCTCTTTCGGTCTTAATCTGCGAAGCCGACGCGCATCGTTTCTACTAGAAAGGCATAGACCCGCAGTTGATGGCCTTTGGCCTCATCTACCTGGTCGTGGGATTATCATGCATGATCTAAATCGTGAACACAGTCATAATTGGACTCCAACTCAAGCGCGAAAACAAGGTATTCCGGTCATTGGTATTGGAGGCCCCGTTGGATCGGGGAAGACGGCGCTCGTCGAAGCGCTGTGTCAGAGATTGCGTGACCGGTATAGCCTCGCCGCGGTGACCAACGATATTTTCACCAAAATCGACGCGGAAATCCTGACCAAACGCGCGGCGTTGCCGGTCGACCGGATTCTTGGTGTTGAGACCGGTGGATGTCCCCACACAGCCATCCGCGAAGATGCCTCGCATAACCAAGAGGCCATCGATGATCTGCTTCGGCGTCATCCTGATGTTGAGTTGATCTTCTTGGAGAGTGGGGGAGACAACCTTGCGGCGACCTTCAGCCCTGAACTGGTGGATCATGTCATCTATGTGATCGATGTGTCGGGAGGTGACAAGATCCCTCGTAAAGGTGGACCAGGGATCACTCGATCGGACTTCCTGGTCATCAACAAAATGGATTTAGCCCCACATGTGCGTGCCGATTTGTCCGTCATGGATCGGGATACCCGCCGGATGCGCGGTGATCTTCCCTTCGGGTTCACGAATATCCTTTCCGGCGAAGGGTTGGATACCGTCGTCGCCTGGGTGGAACAACGCATACCTCAACGAGCCAGGCGTTCATGACCGTGCCAATTCGGGAGGGGAAACGAAAGAGTGCGTCTCGGAGGACCGCCGCTTCTCCAGAAAGAAAATCTTCTGAGAGAAGAACGCCTTCGCGAAAACGAAATACCCCTGGACGGTTTGCGACGGAATTGGTCGGACGGGTCGGCGAGCTCAAGCTTGCATACGCGAAGCTCGAGCAGCGAACCATTATCTCGTACTCCTATTTCACGACGCCTTGGAAACTGCTCCCTCCCATTTACCTTGATGATACCGGAGCTGCCTACACGCTATTGGTCAATCAGTCCGGCGGCCTGGTTGGAGGAGACCGTCTTTCCATCGATATGAGTTTGGACAAGAAGGCGCATGTGCTGATCTCCGCGTCTTCTGCCAACCGCGTCTATCGGACCGAGGACAAGGTATCTGACCAGCACATCACCATCACTATCGGGCCGGACGCAGTTTTGGAATGGTTTCCCGAACATACGATTCCCTTTGCCGGTTCACGATTTCGACAGATTCTTCACGCCACGCTGGCGCCGGGTGCCACTCTTCTCTTGTGGGACGCCGTCGCTTCTGGACGCATCGCCAGAGAGGAACGATGGGCCTTTACCGATCTGGAGAACGAAATCCGAATCACGACGGCATGCGGCCGCTCTCTGCTTGAGCGATACGTCATTAACCCGGCCACGGACTTAGGTCGTGTTGGACTGGCGGAAGAATGGAACTACGTTGCCTCGTTCTATGTGGTGAACGATGCTATGGCATCTGAGGTCTGGAGCCGATTGGAGTCGAAGATCGTACCTATCTTGGATGAGCGGCCAGGTCATGTCTTGGGAGGAGTCTCAACACCTAGCGTTCCAGGGCTCGCAATCAAATTGCTGGCTCGAAAGGCTCCTGACCTTACCTACATGCTCGATGCCTTATGGGCGGTCATCCGCGAAGAGGTTTTGAATCTCCCGCCTGTGTCGTTGCGAAAATACTAGCCAGCTAACTCGTTTGCAACCGCTATAGTCGCCGCGCTTGGTCGGCTTGGTCGAATGTTCAAGTCGACCAGAATCCGTTAACCTATAAACCTATGAACCTATAAACGGCAGTTGAAGCAACGGCCTGCTCCGGGATAGGCTTGCTGGCAGCGGAGTGGCGGTACATTGTTTCGTACGAAGGGAGTCACCCAATGGGTGAGGCACCACGCAAGGCCATGGCCGGACAGCAGGGGGCGATTGCGCTCGAGACGTTTGGGGGGCGAATCCACGTCGAGTGGGACCCTGCTGCAGCTGTGACTCCACTTGGCCAGTTGCCGTTCTTCATCGAGTTTCTCAAAGTGAGTGGCCTGTTTGAGACCTGGGTCGCGGATTGCCCGCTGACAGAGCTTCAGCACCTGGACGAACAAATCGGCCAGCGCCGTCAGATGCTGTTTCCGAAAGTCGCTGAGCGTCCGGAAATCCGGCCGCTGGTTCGCCGCCAGCACCCGAAAGGCCACATCCTCCAGTTCCCGCGCAATCTACCGCGACGCCGGAACTCCAACAGCGTAGGCATAGAGCAGCACCTTCACCAGCAACTGCGGATGATAGGGGGCCGTGCCGCGCGTCACCCCGCCATAACTCGCCAGGATGGGATCGCGGTTCAAGGTCTCCACCAGATCCGTCACGAAGTCCGCCAGGTGGTCCTCCGGCAACCAGTCGCGCGGCGACGGCGGCAACAGCCACAGGTCGTCGGGTTCGTAGGGGCGAAAGGTCCGAGTCGTCATCATGCAGCCGCCTCATTCCTCACTACGTAGATACACACATTCGTGGCCGCACACAAGTGCGTGAGCTAATGTCGGACAGGCTCCTAGTCTGGATGAGTTGAGCAAAGATGAGGCAGATCGTCTATGGGCTGAGGAATCGCAACGACGATTGGACCAGTATCGTGCAGGCGAGGCCAAGACTGTTTCAGCAGAGGCAGTCCATGCCAAGGTGAATAAGCTCTTGCGATGATGCCGCACGAGAGGGATGGTCATCTAAAACCGATGGACCCGACCGACACTGCTCACAATTACGATGCCATCGCATCATGGTGGCTTCAACAACTGAAAAATTCGACGTACGGTGTGGAGGCGATAGAACGCACGCTTACATTCATCGGGTCAGGGCGACACGCATTGGATATCGGGTGTGGATGTGAGGGGCGATTTCTTAGAATACTCTTGGAACGAGGATTTGATTGCGCCGGACTCGACATCTCGCAGGAAATGATTGCATTGGCAAAGCAACGTTATCCCGCAGTTTCGTTTGTGACGGGTGATGTCTGTACATGGTCACTGCCACGGCAGTATGACCTGATCACGGCATGGGATAGCCTCTTTCATCTTCCGTTGAAATCGCACGAGCCGGTTCTTGAAAAATTATGAGCCGGGTTGACACCGGATGGCGTGCTGCTGTTCACCTGTGGCGATGGGAAGGAGCCAGGATGCATTCAGGGAGAATTCGGCGGCAAACGATTTGAGTACAGCTCGTTGGGTGTTGCTGAGTTTGTTCGATTGCTACATCATGGCGGCTGTACGATCCAACATCTTGAACATGATCAGTACCCGTTGAATCACGTGTACATTGTGGCCAAGAAATTGTAGACCATCAACGCAAATATGACCTCTGTTAGAGTAATGGCGTAAACCTGCAATCTGGATTTGAATGGAGTCTCAATCTCTCCATGCTGCTCGTTCAACGTTATCACTGAAACACTTCTACCGTGCCCTCTGCGGAAAATCTGATGCTGGCGGCTGAGCTGGAGCAGGAGGTGGAGAAGGAAACTGGAATGGCTGACGTGCCCGCTGAGGGAAGTCTGGTGCTGGCGGCTGAGCCGGGGCGGGAGGTGGAGAAGGAAGCTGGAATGTCTGATTGTTCAATTGAAGGGGAGGACCAGTGTTGAACCCAGGACTTACCGGTGGCTGCACCGTGATGATTCGCTCACCATTAGGCAGATTGGTCGTGCTTTCGACGTTTCCTTGATCATCCTTGTACACTTGAGTGCCGCCTTCGGAACCCAATACCTGATTCAAACGTTCCCTGGCGCTAGGCTGCTGAGATGGCTCCTCCCCCCCGCCAAGCAACAGGCTTGGCCATCCGGTTCCGATTATGATAATGAGGCAGACAGCGATTCGATACATTGAGGTCATTATACTACTGACCTGCGATTTATCAAGGCGCCTAAGTTGCTGAGGGAAGGTTTATGACATTAGCGGAAAAATCGGATAGAGAAATTTCGGCTATCGCCGATCCGATCATGGATAATTTGATGGGAGGCTCTACAGAAATTAACCGCAGGCTCGTTCACGAAGGATTGTGATCTATCGAACTACATCGATGACAGAGGGAATGCAGAGACCCCCCTACGTGTCTTGCTACGTTCCGTGCATCGGTTTAGGATTGAGTAAATTGCATGGACAATCAGACCAGGGTTGTGCAGAATCGCTTCTCTGCATTCTTGTTACAAATCCTGATGGTTCGACCAGCGATCTGTTATGAGTCACCCGCTAGATTTTGTCACCGTTGAAGGACTCCTTGCCTATGGTCGTGCCCTTGCTCAACGAGCATCGGAGCGAGGCCTCATCGTTCCTCCTCCGATAGAAGCCTCCGGTGAGGACGTTGGTCGTGTCCACACCAAGATGGAACAACTCCGCTCGTTCGTCGAGCGTTCCAAGTCCGGGTTTGCAACCGCTGGAGACTATCGGTCGGCTCGGGAAGGTTTGATCGATGATCCGCTGGTGTTCTTTGCCGCCTGGAACGTGCTTCTTGCGGAAGGCTCGCTCCAGCAGCTACTCCGATCTACAATCGGGGCGGTAGCCAAACCGACCTATCGGCGCCCTGTTGCCATCGTGCCCCGTGCGCAGCTCACACCCACGCTGGCAGAAGGCCGCATTGTCCTTGAACTGGGCGACGACCGATTTTGGTTATTGCCACGGGATCTGGGCGATCGAACATTGTTCTTCACGATGCGCCACGGTGTCTCGCAGGTGGACAGCAAGACTCATCGCGTCGGATGCCGTCTGCCGAACCAATTGGACCGGGAACGGGGGGTGGCCAAAGCCGACGCAGTGGGGACAGCGCTCGCCCGCATGATCGGCGTTGTGGGACAGCAGCTCGACTTTCTGCACCTTACCAACTACCTCGATCCTCGTACGTTCCTTCATTGCATCAGCCGGAGCCCGAATACCAGACAACTGTACGAACGGGTGTCTACAGCATTGCTGCAAGGAACCTCTCCGTCCGAACCGATCGCCGAGCCGGCTCTCGAATCGTCGGATTTCGGTTGGGTCACGGGATTGGAGAAGTCCCTGGAGGTCGAAGAAGCGGCGCGCGTGTTCGGCGTCGAGATATCCACGGCCAAGCGACTGATGAAAGATCCGCTGTATTGTTATCCGGGTGGTAATTCTTTCTTCGACCTCTATGTCGACGTCATCGATGGTCTCCACCGATTGGGCTATGCGCAAAAGGGCAAAGTGGCCTGTCTCTATACCCACAGTTCCACCCTGCGTGCGTTGATGATCTATTTGGATCCGCGGCCGTTCCATGAAGCGTTCAGCGAGTTCAGCGACTACAAGGAAAGCCAAGACAATGTCGTGCTGCTCACGCTCGAACAGGGCCGCTTATCCGGCTACTCGACGGCGGTTGGGCTGTCCGAGCGAGAGAGGGTTGTGCGCAACACGTGGGTGGCTGTAGAGAATGCGAGGAAAGATCGCGTGACGCTCAAGCCCCGAACACTCAAGCGGATCGTGGCCCTCGTGTCCGGGGGTGATTTCGCCGGGGCCGGTGCGGCATTAAAGGAATTGCACGTGACCGGCCAGCGCTTGGGATTGGAGGTCTATTTCGTCCGGCACGGCTATCTCGGTCTGGCCAACAATTGGATTGAACGAGTCACCGAAGCGCACACCCGCGGCATGAGCAGCCATCCGAGCAGCCCCATCGGCAGCAGCCGTTTTGAGGAATTCAAGCAAGAGACGGTGTTGCAGGTGGCCATGCGGCACCTGGAACCGTACCTGCGTGACGGCGTCTTGGTGGTGTTGGGCGGCGATGGTAGCATGCGGGGCGCTCGAGCCATTTACGAAGGATTCGGAGCGCAGGTGGTCGGCATTCCGGGCAGTATCGACAATAATATTGAAGGTACGATTTCTCTCGGATTTCAGTCCGCCGTGGCGTTGGCGGATCAGTCGATTGAATCCCTCAAAGCCACCAGTGCCGCGATGGGCACGGTGTTCTTTGTGGAGGTCATGGGTGCTGGGTCAGGCCATCTGGCGCTGGCCTGTGCGTATCAGGCAAGAGCCGAAGGATTGTTGGTCAATGAACATCCCGACCCGAATGCCTATATCGATGACGTGATCCTCGGGACGCTCAAGCGGACATTGGGAGTGCCGAACAAGAGCCACTTGTTCGTCGTCGCCGAACGTACGCCGCATCGGCATCACAAGGATGGTGGCGTCCATGGTCTTGTCGACTATGTGGGCGGTGTGATCGCCCGATGGCCGGAGCGGCATGCTTCACCAGGTCACTATCCGCTCACACTCGCCACCAAAGCCACCATCCTTGGCCACACCCTCAGAGGCGCCCGGCCCATACCGGAGGACAAGGTGATGGCCCAACATCTTGCTCATGAGGCGGTGCACCGACTGATCGAGTCACCCGAGGACATCGTCGGATGTCTCTTGGCCTACCGTGAACGGGGATCAATCGGGCCGATTCCACTTCATGCCGTGACACCCAAGCAGTTCGACTGGGACGTCTTCAGTCGGATGCATGGCAACACTCACATCTCATAACCCTCAGCATGCCCCATCGAAGAAGCTCCACCCTCAATGGGTTGACGTGAGTCCATACTGAGAGTCGTTTCCCCCCGGTCGCCATGTCCCGCTCACCGGATATCGAAAACCTTGAAATCAGTTGCCTGAAAACCGATCTCACGATACCCATAATCAGAGCGCTGGTTTCCGGCGTGAGGTACGGTTTCACGATCAACGTCAGGGAGGATGTGTCCATGCATATTGTCATCGTGTCAGCAATCGTCGTCGGGTTGGTCTATCTGCTATGGGAGATCAGACCGTAGCGCTCGTCTCCACGTGAAAGCGCCGAGTGCGCTCCGTCGAGACGCATATTCTTGCAAGGCCTTCAGGGGGCAACTTGCTGAGGGCCAGAGTTTTTCTGCTCCATTTCTTGCCCTGCGCTTCCGTATTCCTGCAGGGTCCCAGAGTCTCAAACCATGAAATAGGTTGTTCGAAACCTGACGTCGCGATAGTTCAGACTGAACACAGGTTTCCGGTGCCGCTCGCGGCAGCGTCAGGCTCGGTTAGACTGCTTGCTCGCAGGGCGGCACAAAGACATGGAGCGGGAAGATGTTACCGTCTTTGACGGTCTCTTGTTCCAATCGAAATCGTGTAAAAGCGTCGATAAGACGGTAGGCCAATTGGTCAGAGACCGCGGCCAGAATCATTCGGTTGGTCGTAGAGGCAAGAAAGAACTGACTGGTGGACCGAAGGGGCTACAAGAACCTGACGTCCGGCTCGACAAGGGCAGAGGCGATACGCTATAAATGATCTGCCCAACGACCTCGTAGGAATATCAACCCAGGACGGTTTATGCAAGAATACGCCGCGTATTACGGGACTGCCTGTCTCATCTTTTCCGTCTATCTCCTCATCAAGGGGTTCATTGCTGCCTCAAGACAGCGAAGTGAAGATCATTCCACGACGCTGGTTCCGGCCTATCTCTACGGAATCTTGGCGTCGATTCTGCTGACCGTTGGTTTGGGATTTTTTCGCCCGAGCTTGCCCTGGTGGGGATATCGATTGATTTTCCCCGGTACGACCATGCTCTTTCCTGCCATCATCTATCTCCGGGGTCGGCGACCTCCGAAACCCAATCTCGATCACGTCGACGCATAACGCCTGTCGCGTTCTTGTCGAACGTGGTGAACACCTTCTCTACTTGGCGATCGTAATGCTCGGTACGCCGGCCCTAGAAATCTCGGTGACGGTCATCTGGAACAGTTGCGACAAGAGCTTGAATGCTTCGCGGTTCCAGCGCGCCTGTGGCCCGGTCGTATTGACGGCGTAATAGTTCCCATGGGATTTCATCACGAGATCCAATCCCGTCGGCGCCGACGGCGACACGATCAGGTCCAGCGTCTTGACGGGATTCTCCGTCACCTCAGGAGTACGGGGATCTTTGTCGACATGGTACTCCGGCTCTTCAGCGATGGATTCCCCAAGAAAGTTCAACATGGCGTTGAAGCTTCGCAATCGAAAGTCGCCTCTGATCGGCCAATCCCCGCCAAAATGCCCCGGGCGAATATCAAAGGTCACGTCGTGACCGAGTCCCTGTTCGTTCTCATGCTGCAAGCGGAGCCGTTCTTCCTTGGACAGCGAATCGGGGTCGTAATTAGTGATCAGCGTGCCGCCTTCAATTTGTTTCCGCAACGTGTACGTCTTGTTCTGCCGGTTATACTCCACCTGGTATTCCTGTTCGAGCGCTTTGAATCCTTCCGCCGTGACCGAGTCGGCGGGGATCGTCCACTTTCGTTCGATCATCATCGGTTCCACATGGAGGCTGTTGTGATCTTGAATGGCCGAGAGATGGAGGACCTCCCGCCGGAACATCTCGTAGCCGATCTTATCGGACGGATCATTTCGATAGGCAACAACTCCGTCATTGTGTTTCACCCGGAGCTCCTTGGCCATCAGTCGGAGGAGGAGATCGATATCGACGCCCTGCCGCAGGAGCAGCGTCAGTTTTGATTCGTGAAACGGGGTGAGCAAGCGCTTGGTAAACTCTTCTCCTTCGATCGGCGCGATGCTGATGGTCGGATTCTCGGCTATGGTTCCCATGATGAGGGGCATGATCTGCGTACTAGCCAAACCAGCGAGAGCCGGGGTGGCGCCGGCCGTGAGACGAAAATCGAAGGTCGCCGCAATGTTGGAGACGCCGGAAAAGTGAATCGGCTGATGGTGCTGCGCTCTGGCGATGTTCACGAGCAGTTGCTTGGATTGTGACTCGGTAATGGCATCATCATAGGCGATCACGGCGCGATTCAAGGTGATAGGCGAGAGACAGCCTGACAGCAGCATCTGACAAGCGACACACACGAAGGCGAACAGCCTAGAGATCGAAATCACTGGTGTCATCGGGGGATGGTCTCGCTTCGAGCAGTGGGCACGACCGGACGTGATTTGTACCATATCCCCTGAGCGATGCCTAGCACCAGATTACAGGCGGACCATCGGAGTCATTTACGTGACGGCGGGATGCGGTTCGGAGCTACCGAGCCGTTGGACAGTCATCAGAATCGGGACATTCTGGCGCAACGTCATGCCTGCCTCCGGCTGGATTGTTTGTTCTTCGACCGAGCGCAAACAAATTTTCGATGCCATGGTGGCCAAAATCAGCAGGCCTTCCAGCTCCGCAAAGGACTCTCCGAGGCAGCGGCGTCCACCGGCACCGAACGGGATATAACTGAACGGTGGGCGGGTGCGGTTAGCCGCTTCTGAAAACCGCTCAGGGTCAAATCGATCGGGATCAGGGAACCATCGCGCATTGCGGTGCAGGCTCCAGGGGCTGATGAACACCCATGCACCGGGCGGAAGCACCGCCCCGGATGGAAGTCGGTCCTCTCCATGGTTGACACGGGTGTGCAAGGTCCAGGCGGGAGGGTAGAGCCGAAGCGACTCGTCCCAGACCATTTTCGTATATCGTAGGCGCGGCACATCCGCGGCGGTTGGAAGGCGGTCACCGACAACCTCGCTCACTTCGCGAGTCAGTCGCTCCCGTACCGGCTGATGTTGCGACAGCAAAAACCAGGTCCAGGTGAGCGCATGAGCGGTGGTTTCGTGGCCGGCCAGCAAGAACGTCACAAGTTCGTCACGGATCTCTTCATCACTCAACGGGCGACCTTCTGCATCTGTTGCAGCGAACAACAGCGACAGCATGTCCTCATTACCTTGACGAGTTACCGTCCGTCTTTCGTCGATCAATCGGCGTATCATCGCCTCTATCGAGCGGAAACCACGGGTGAACCGGCGATGAAGTTTTGTCGGAACCCACAGAGGAGTTAAACTCGCCAGCAGAGAGTCATATTGTCGCTTGATCAAGCTTTGGCCGGCCGCGATGGTCTCCCGTATCGTCGTGGCTTCAGTACCGACTTCGAGTCCGAAGAGTAGACGCCAGATCACCGAGAGGGTGAGCTGTGCCATCGCCTGTCCGATATCGATCGTCGTTCCATCTTGCCACTGTCCCACGAGGTCGTGAGCCTTGCCCGTGATCAGGTCGGCGTAGGCCGTGACATGGTTTCCGTGAAAGAAGGGTAGGAACAGTCGCCGCTGACGATGATGGGTCTCGCCCTCCGTGTGGAGCACGCCCTGACCGAAGATGCGCGATTCGGCCGGGGCGACCGGAGCCTTCCGATAGTTGTCCTGATTCGTCACCAGCACATGCTTGACGTCGGCGGGATGGTTCAGTACATACATGGCGGCATCACGCTGCCGCAACAGCAGTTCGACGACAAGACCCATCGGGAGCTTGACTACGTCGCCGTAGGCCTGACAACGCAAGAGAAAATCGAGCGTGTCACGACGAAGTTCGGGGAAACATCCCCACCAGCGAGAGACCGGTGGACCGGAAAGGGTTGGTGCTGACATCGTCTGATCGATGATGTTGCCTACGCCGCGCTCATGAAAAATACCGTATGTCTGGTTGCCGCTGTCAGTGGGTTCGAGCTGGAACCTCTGCTTCCACTTTCATCTCCTCACGAATCGTGGACAGTGCGATCAAGGACAGCACGGCACAGAGACTGACATACCATCCAGGGGCAAACGCACTTCCGCTCCGCTCCATAATCACCGTGGCGATCAACGGTGCGGTGCCTCCGAACAGGGCCGAGGCAATATTGTAGGAAATCGAGAGGCCTGTGTAGCGGTGCGCGACTGGAAAGAGAGTCGCCACGATGGCAAAGAACGGCCCCATATAGGCCGACACGAACAGCGTAATGAGGACTTGGGCCGTGACGATCAGTGCAAGATGACCGCTGCTCAGCCAAGCGAAGAACGGAACTGTGCCGAGGGCAAGACCTGCGGCACCGGCGGCCAGTACCGATCGATGCCCGACTCGATCGGAGAGCTTGCCCATGAACGGAATCAGCATCGCCAACAGAGCCATGCACATCGTGTTGATCAGCAGTGTCGTTTCCATCGGAAGGTCGGTGACTTTGATCAGATAGCTGGGGAGAAACACATAGAAGATGTAGAACCCGACGCCATGTAACAGAACAAGACCAATCACTTGTAGAAGCGGCGCGCGGTGCGATACAAGCAACTCACGGACCGGTGACGAGGACACCACACCTTCTTGTTGCAGCCGTTCAAAAGCCGGCGACTCGGGAATGCGCTGCCGAAGATACCAGCCGACCAACGCGATCACACTTCCAGCCACGAACGGGATGCGCCATCCCCATTGCTGCAGTGCTTCCGATGAGAGGCTTGCAGTCGCCACGGTGCCGACAGCGGAGCCCAGCAGCGCACCGATCTGTGCACTGAACCCCGCCCAACTGCCGATGTAACCTCGCTCGGTCGACGACGCATGTTCAACGAGAAATGTGACCGAGCCGGTGAATTCGCCGCCGACGGACAGGCCCTGAAGAAAGCGAAGGGCTGTAAGCGCGAGCGGTGCGGCAAGACCGATCTGGACATAGGTCGGCAATAAGCCGACCAAGCAGGTGGGCAACGCCATCAGAATGATGGACCAGGCCAAGGCCGCGCGTCGTCCTCTGGTATCGCCCCAGTACCCGAACAGTAGCGCACCCAGTGGCCTGGCGAGAAAGCCGACGGCGAACACACCGAAGGTGGCGATTAACGACAACGACGGATCCGAAGCAGGAAAAAAGAGACGAGACAAGACCGGTGCGAAATATCCAAAGAGGGCAAAGTCATACCACTCCAGCACATTACCGATCGCACCGGCCAAGACCGTTCTCCGCAATGATTTTGGTCCGTCTGAACCCAAGAACAGGCACCCTCGTACAACAGGGCCACATTGCCGCGGCCACCATAGCATGAATGGATAGTCCGACGCCTGTGAGATGCTTTCACAGTGAGGCGGGGAGACCGGGTTGCTTCGTTTTCATCCCACCAAGTTGGTATCAACCTCACCGGCTCAACGATGGATACTGGTGGGGATCGCTCCGACCGCCAACATGGCAAAGCTACGTTGCATGGCTCTGACTCTCGTGAGGTAAGCTTTCACATCATGGTCACCGCAGCGCTGGTTGGCCAGGAGACGAAAGTTCCGCTTTGCGTAGTCACGGCCCGCCCCGGCACCGCAGAGATGGATGACCGCGGCCAGGTCCTGCTTCTGTTGGAACGTCGCCGGTCGATCTCCAACCGCTTTCGCTACGTGACGGTCAAGATAGGCGGCGGTCATCTCGATTGCGTGGCCCGGCATGACCCTGGTGTAGAGGCTGTTGAACCAGCAGGAGTTGAAGTTGTGCCAAGGCCCGTCTTCGACGACCACATGGTTGTGGATACAATAACGCTTCCCTTCTTGAAACGTGCCGTCGGTGATTTGCAACATGCCCACTGCCGTCGAGGCCGGTTGGTACCAGTCTAGGGGATTCGACGAGACGAATCTCCACCGCCAGTAGGTTCGCGCCACGGGATTACCGGACCCCTCGGCTTGGGCTAAGGCGGCGAGCAGTTCGGGTGTAATAATCGCTGTCGAATGTGCCTCAAACAACACGCCGTATTCTCGCCACGTTTCGCGGGGACTCTTCGTGAGCGCATTCTCCACCGGAAAGAACAATTCTGTCGGTTTGTAGAACGTGTGATAGGCCCAATTGATACCCAACAGGATCACGAAGAGAAGGAGTGCAGTGATTCCCAACCGCGTCATGGGTGGCGTTCGGCCGACGGCCCGGAGAAACAAGCAGAGATTCTGCCACTGCCGGTGAGCGAAGCGCGCCATCGACCTCAATGGATGAGGATGGCGGGGGCGAGGATGGGTGTGGCGGCGACGAGGCATGTCGGCAGAGTAACAGAAAACAGATGAATTCTTCCTGTCAGAGGTGGGGGGTGGATGGATGCAACAGTTCTGTGAGACGCTGAATGTGTGAACAATCTTGCATTGTAGCTTGGACGGCGTCAATATGGCCGAGACATGACTGACTCATCTCATCCACGGTGCGCATGTTTGTTTGTGGGAGGTTTGTATGCAACGACTTGCGGTCTTGAGTGTTGCGTTGGTGGTTCTCCTGATATCGCCATCTGTGTTTTCCCAATCCTTCACTGACAAGGCCAAGAAGGACAGTGCGGTCGAGATGAGTGATGAGGACCCTGCGATGCAGAAGGCCATGGAACGCGCCCGGACGGGCTTGGAAGATTTTCTTCGAAAAGCCGGGTCACCGCCGCCCAACACCGACCAGTATTCGGTCAAGGTCAGAGTGAGCGAAGGCGACAACCATGAATATCTGTGGGTTTCCAATCTGAAAGGACAAGGAGATCTCTGGTCTGGACGGATCGACAACCTCCCGATAATCCGCTCAGTTAAGAAGGGACAGTCGTACTCATTCGCCAAGACGGAGATCGTCGATTGGACGTACATCGATAGGAGTAAGAAGAAGGTTGTCGGCAATTTCACCACCTGCGCGCTCCTCACCAAGGAGCCGCCAGGGGTCGCAGAATCCATTCAGAAGCAATATGGCCTCGAATGCGATCGTTGATGTCGCATATCTAAAATCTCTGACGTTCCATCGTTTCCGATGAGCAGATCTGTTCCGTTAAGCGGCCTGTCCGGCTGATCCCTTCCTCAAGTCATACCAAGCCCCTAATTACCGTCTGCCTGGGGAGGGATGGTGAGAGGATGAAACTCGGTCACGGCGTCGCCATCTCCGCAAGTCCTGATAAGGCTGTGGCTTGAGTTGCCACTCCACTCGTACATCCGGCGACCTGATCGTTCCTCTGCGTGTCCTTACTTCCGACGTATCCAGTCATTTGAATGCGAGCGTAAGTATTGGAAATCACGTGCTGTTATGTCAATCTAGTAACACGGTGTGATGCACGGTATCTCTTGCGTGGATCTATTGATTGATGGAACCGACACGAGTCTATAAACGGTCATCTTCTCCGGCCTCGCCGGGGCTTGTTTCTATCGAGGCTGCCGATCCATTTCAAACGAGGAGTCAGCCCAAGCCGGATGCAAAGAAACAGGCAATCCGCGATCACTTTGATGCCTATGCCGGTCAACGAAGCTTTTGGGAGCAGAAGGCTACGGCCTATCATGAGGATCAGGCTCGCTATTTCAGATTCCTCGTACCCGAAGGCTTGCACGTGTTGGAGGTTGGTTCGGGCTTGGGTACTCTGCTCGCCGCCGTGAAGCCCGCTCGCGGGGTCGGCATCGATTTGAGTTCGGAGATGGTCAAGGAGGCGGCTCGGCGTCATCCCATGCTGGAGTTTCGAGTCGGGGACGCAGAAACCTTGGAGCTTAACGAAACGTTCGACGTAATCATTCTTGCCGATCTGGTCGGCCATTTGATCGATGTCGAGGCTGCGCTACGGCGACTGCATCAAGCCTGTAAGCCGCAAACACGAATCATCGTGTCCTGCTACAACTATCTGTGGGAGCCCCTTCTTCAGCTCTGTGAAAAAGTCGGCATGAAAATGCCGCAACCTGAGCAGAGTTGGCTGTCGCCGGCTGATATCGCCAACCTCCTGTACTTGGCCGATTTCGATGTGGTGAAGGTTGAACGGAGGTTGTTATTGCCCAAGTCCGTTCCGCTTCTTTCTTCTTTATGCAACAACCTGCTCGCCTATCTTCCGGGTTTCCGCGCGTTGTGCCTGAGCCACTATGTGGTGGCACGGCCGCGCCTCCGAAGGCCGGAGCGTCCATACTCGACGACGATTGTGATTCCTTGCCGGAATGAACGTGGAAATATCGACGCGGCGCTCAAGCGGATTCCACGATTCGGCGGCCGCCAACAGATCATTTTTGTAGACGGACATTCGAGCGACGGGACGCCGGAGGAGATTCGACGCCTCATGGCCAGCTATCCGGGCAAGGAAATCAAGCTCTTGGTACAAGACGGCAAGGGGAAAGGCGACGCGGTGCGCAAAGGCTTTGCGCATGCCACCGGTGACGTGCTCATGATTCTGGATGCGGATCTGACGGTGCCACCGGAAGATCTTCCGAAATTTTACGATGCCATTGCAAGCGGAAAGGGCGAGTTCATCAACGGTTGTCGCCTCGTCTATCCCATGGAGTCGCGGGCCATGCGGGTGCTCAACCTGATCGGCAACAAGTTTTTCGGCATGGCCTTCTCTTGGATCTTGAACCAGAGGATCAAGGACACTCTCTGTGGGACTAAAGCCCTGTTCCGACACGAGTATGAACGAATCGCCGCCAATCGGCACTACTTCGGCGACTTCGACCCGTTCGGGGATTTCGACCTGTTGTTCGGGGCCTCGAAACTGAATCTGCATATCGTGGAGATTCCGATTCGGTATCATGCCCGGGTCTATGGCAACACCAATATTCAGCGATTTGCCCATGGATGGTTGTTGTTGAAGATGATGGTCTATGGATTCTTTCGCCTGAAGGCCGTGTGATGTCCGAGAAGATCCTGCATCGGCATCGGGCCGTGTGGCAGCAGAAAGCTGTGCTTCGGCGGTTGTATGAAGGCTGGTATGGGGAGATCATCGCTTGGTTGGTGCCAGGGCGCACAGTCGAGATTGGTGGAGGCACCGGCAATCTGAAAGCTTACGTGCCGGGAGTCTATTGCAGCGATGTGATGACACTGCCGTGGTTGAACGTGGTCGCCGATGCCCAGCGACTCCCATTTCAGTCCAAGTCGTTGGGCAATCTGGTCCTGTTCGACTCGTTACATCATATTGAGAATGTCTCCCTCTTTTTCGATGAAGCGCTGAGAACTCTCCGAATCGGCGGCAGGGTCATCGTCATGGATCCATATGTCTCGTGGGTGTCATGGCCGATCTATCGGTGGTTGCATCAGGAGCCGATGGATCGTACGGAAGATCCTCTCGTCCTCAAGCCTCCGCGGATTGACCGCCGACCGTTTGACGCTAATCAAGCAGTTGCGACGATCTTGTTCGAGCGCGACCAACCTCGCTTCCAGTCACGGTACCCAGGATTCTCCGTCCAACATATCCGACGATTAGCCTGCGTCGCGTACCCACTCAGCGGTGGATTCGACCATCCGTCTTTCCTGCCGGAATGGTTGGTGACACCGATTCTCCAACTGGAACGAACTCTGGAACGGGTGGGTTGGCTTCTCGCCTTTCGGATGCTCGTAGTGATCGAACGTCGATCGTAGAGCTGAATCGGCTTCGATGCCGCGTACTGCCGGGCGGCCACCGGATGCTTGCAAGGTAGAAGAGACCACCTCTATAATGCACCGCGCTGCTGAATGGATGCTTTAACTTTCTGGAGGAAACAGAGTGATCATGAGCGAGCGAACGTTGGCCATCATCAAGCCTGACGCGGTCAAGAAGAACGTCATTGGGGACATTATTCATCGGTATGAACAAGCTGGATTAAAGCCGGTCGCCATCAAGCTGATTCACATGTCTCAGTCGGCGGCTGAAGGATTTTATGCCGTGCACAAATCGCGCCCTTTCTTTGAGAGCCTCTGCACCTTTATGTCTTCTGGACCTGCAGTCGTCCTCGTGTTGCAGGGGGACAATGCCATCAAGAAGAATCGCGAGCTGATGGGGGCGACGGACCCAGCAAAAGCCGATGCCGGGACTATCCGAAAAGCGCACGGGGCGAATATCGAATTCAACGCCGTGCATGGTTCCGACTCGCCGGAAACCGCGCAGTTCGAGATTGGATATTTCTTTCCCGCCATGGAGATTCTCCGCTGACCGTCCGGTGTTAGAGCGCGAGGATCTCCTCGCGCTCTCCGCCTCTGACCGGTACGATCGTTCCTTGACAACGCCAGTCGGCCCCAACTACCATCCGGAAGAATCTTTCAGGTTAAGTTTGAGGCTGAGCAGTAGGTTCCCTTTCCTTAACCTCAACCTCTATCACTGATTTCCCCAAATGGAGCCGACATGATTCCATCCGACTTACGATTTCACAAAGAGCATGAGTGGATTCGCGTAGATGGGAAACAAGCAACCGTGGGCATCAGCGACTTCGCGCAGGATGCCTTGGGCGATATCGTTTTCTTGGATCTGCCCAAGGTGGGCGCCTCAGTCAAAGTCGGTCAACAGATCGGCGAAATCGAATCGACGAAGACGACGTCCACGATTTATACGCCGGTGAGCGGAACGGTGAGCCAGATTAATACCGCCCTTAAAGATAATCCTGAAGTGGTGAATTCCGACCCCTACGGTAAGGGTTGGATCGCCGTGATCGAGCTTGCCGATCCTGGAGAAGTCGATCAACTGATGACGGCCTCGCAGTACGAAGCATTTCTCGCCGACCAGAAGAAAGGTTAAGCTCAGGTTGAGGCTAAGCTTCTACTTCCCCTGCGGACTTCTTGGACCTCAACCTGAACTTCTATCTTTGGCATTTCGTGCCACGCTCACACAGGACTTATAGGGCTTCATGCTCATCCAACGCTTACTGAAGGGGTGATGGGGCGATGGAAGCCGTCGGGGACTGTGCCATTCACCACATTCAGAAGAGGGGAGGTGCATGATCAAATCCCTGCTTCTGAAACTCGGTATGCTGTCCATGACAATCGGTGTGATTTTCTGGGTCCGATGGGCTCCACAACCGCCGATTCAGGGCATCCCATCAGCTGCCGACAAGCAAGTCGTCGCTTCCCTGGCTACGGAATTAGAAGCGCGGGAAGGCCGGACGGAAGGCCCGTCTAGTCGAAATGTACAGGGTCCGAACATTAAGGCTGTCGCACAGAAGGAGCCATCAAAAACGGCGATCCATTCACGTCTCGACCTCAATCGTGCGAGTGCTCGTGAGCTTGAGTCGTTGCCGGGAATCGGAGCGGTAATGGCTCAACGTGTGGTCGCTTTTCGCACATCAGTCGGAGGCTTTCGTACAGTCGAAGATCTCCGTGAGGTTAAGGGGATTGGGGCAAAAACATTTGATCGTCTCAAATCCTTAGTGACGGTCTCGACGGCGAAATCCTAGTAGTGACGGAGCAACAAAGACGATGAAGGTGGTAAACCAGCAAGTGGAGCTGATCCAGCGCGGCGCTGTAGAGGTCATTCAACAGGTTGAGCTGGAGGCGAAGCTCAAGAAGGCTCTTGCCGAGAGTCGCCCGTTACGCGTTAAAGCGGGATTCGATCCCACGGCGCCGGATCTCCATCTTGGGCATACGGTTCTGATTCATAAATTGAAGCACTTTCAAGATCTCGGTCATCAAGTCATCTTCCTCATCGGCGATTTCACCGGCATGATCGGCGACCCCACCGGCGTATCCGAGACTCGCAAAGCATTGACCAAGGAACAGGTGCAGGAGAACGCCAAGACCTACCAACGGCAGATCTTCAAGATTCTTGACCCGGCGAAGACCCTGATTGAGTTCAATAGTCGATGGATGAAGGAGATGTCGGCGGAAGGGTTGATTCAGCTTGCCGCCCACTATCGGGTCGCACGGATGATGGAACGGGACGACTTCCATAAACGCTTTGAGGAGCAGAAGCCGATCAGCGTCCATGAATTCCTCTATCCGCTCGTGCAAGGGTACGATTCCGTCGTGCTCAAGGCCGATGTGGAACTGGGTGGCACGGATCAAAAATTCAATCTGCTGGTGGGGCGTGAATTACAGCGGGACTATGGCCAGGAATCCCAGGTCGTGATCACGATGCCGTTGCTGGAAGGAACGGATGGTGTCAAGAAGATGAGCAAGAGCGTCGGAAACTATATCGCGCTGGAGGACAAGCCGGGCGATATGTTCGGAAAAGTCATGTCGATCAGCGACACACTCATGTATCGGTACTACGATCTGCTGACGACGGAAGATCTGGGCCGAGTCAAAGCCATCCACCCGATGGAAGCCAAACAGGCGCTCGCCGAATTGATCGTGGCGCGCTATCACGGAACGGAAGCCGGGCAACAGGCGAGAACCGAGTTCCAGCAGAAATTTCAAGCCAAGGAGTTTCCGGATACGCCGGATGTGCACGTCGTATTGCAACTGAATGATATGCAGGAGAAAGATCAAGAGTGCGGTCAGATCAGGCTTGCCAAGTTGATTGTGAAAACTGGTTTGATTTCTAGCGGCAGTGAAACGAGGCGATTGATCATTCAAGGTGGAATTGAAATAGACGGCGTGAAGGAGACAAATCCGGATAAGTTAATCGCTTTTGAACTTCATCAACAGCGCCGTCTTAAGGTTGGGAAGAAAAAGTTCGCCGTTGCGGAATTGAGACCTTAAAGCGAAAGAGTCATTTCCTTGACTTGTGATGGAAAGCCAGCGTACGATCCGTCCCAACGAGCGGGTGTAGCTCAGTGGTAGAGTCCTAGCTTCCCAAGCTGATTGAAGGGGTTGCCCAAGTCATTGATGATTTGGGCAATCCCTCCTTGCTTCAGTCACATAGCCAATTTTGTTGTAGTTTGACTTCGTACCAATTCACCTCGATTCAGTCCATTTTGTCGCTCCCATTAACACCGTAATAACACCTCGCCACACCGGCAGGATAGGCAGACCCTGCCCCCGTCATCGGTTTAGGTTCCATATTGGAGTTGTAGCACCAGGAGAAAAGGGACTAATGTCGATTGGTAGCGCATTGCAAGAAACTTTCACTCTGACCAATTGACTTTCTCCGTGCGGCAACCGCCTTAGGAGGCAGGAACGTTTGTCGTGCATTTGTAGCAGCATGGTAGTGGATCCAGATTCAGACAATCACAACTGACAGCCCCCGTGGGGGTCGTAATTTTTCCGACCGGTCCGAGGCTTTCACGTCCATCTGTCAAAATATACAGGGAAAGAAAAGCGGTTGGAGCCGCAAGCACAAACCCTTCCCTCTTTGCGGGTCAGTCATCAGGAGTGTCAGGAGTTCTCAGACAAAACACGGAGCAGTCGATTTTCCTCGGCTATATGCGTATCCTTCCGACGGTTCAAAGATACAAACTAGCTAACCGAGCGGAGGTGAAAGTATGAGCGTGCTCTCAGTATTGAAGCGCGAAGCCAGAAATACAGGAGCCGTTGCTCTCTATCTATTTATTTCCCTTGGGTTCTTTACCACCCTCGGCAAGTTGGTGCTCGCCACCTATCAGATTGAATACTATCCCTTGCTGCCGACGGTGATCGGGACTCTTGCTCTGGCAAAGGTTGTGGTACTCCTCGACCTGACCCCTTTGGCCATGCGTCTTGAGACGGGGCATCCCCTTTGGGTGGCAACATTCTACAAAACGCTGTTCTATTGTGTCATCAGCGCCCCTGTGTTGATCTTGGAAAGGATCTGGCACTTTCACGAAGAGGCCGGTTCGTGGGGAGTAGCGATCGCCCTGACCTGGGAACATGCAGATCACAACCGCGTATTAGCTAAAGTTCTCATTGTCGGCTTCGTCTTTGGCTGCTACCACCTATACCATGGAATAGACCATCGTTTGGGAAAAGGCCAACTCTGGCACATGATCTTTAGCCGAGCAGGATAAAGGCGGATACATATTTATAGGCCCCTCGAATAACGATTCTTGGATAGGGGAAAGTTTCACGGAATGCGGATTGGGCAGTTTGCTCTTACTACCATATTCGGGAGGCGCTTCATCATGCAAAACTCCATCACGAAGACGCTGTGTCGTACTGCCATCTTGGTCATGTTGGCTCTATCAGCGAATTCCCCCTCTGCATTAGCTGGCGAACTGGCCGGCGCAACACTGCCTGACACACTCAAGTCAGGCGACATAACACTGAAGCTGAATGGTTTTGGCTTAAGGAAAAAGGCAATGATCAAGACCTCTGTTGCGGGACTTTACCTCGAGTCACCTCGAAAGATGCAGAAGCAATCCTGACCGCTGACCGGGAGAAAGCCATTCAAGTGCATTTCCTGCGCAACCTGTCAAAAGCCCAACTTGTCGATGCCTTTAAGGAAGGTTTCGAGGCGAATGCGAAGGATAACACAGGGCAAAGAGCCGAATTCGACAAGATGCTCGCGCTGATCACGGATGTGAAGGAAGGCGCCACACGGACATTTGCATACATGCCGGGAAAGAACTCAACGTTGCAGATCGGTAATAAGGGGATGGAGGGATTTCGCTGGAAAGGGCTTTGCCGACGTTGTCTTTTCAATCTGGCTGGGGCCAAAACCGACCTCGGAGGACCTGAAGAATGGCATGCTCGGTATGTAATTGGAAAAGAGTGGAGCCGGTGACCCGGATTGAACGGGCGACCTGCGGTTTACGAATTTCCGTACGTGAGGGAACATCCGTGCTCCTTCAGGGCAGCATCCAGGTGGGTTCGCACATCACGCCACATATCTTCGGAAGGGGCTGTCTCAGCCCAACCAAAAAGACGAGCGCCCGGTTCAAAGGCCCAGCGCTGCCGCTCCTCAACGTAGAGCACTCTAATGATATCCCGAATTACATGTTCAACATCGAGACGGTTCACCGTGAGAATCAGCCGGGACCGATCTTTGTTGTCTTGCAGCTCTTCTTGAGAGGCACCAATAGTCCGTCCAGGCATTGGGATTTCCAACCAGGCGGTCTCAATGCGTCCCCGATCCTTGTCCTTCACGGTGACAGAGCGAGTCTTCACTGCGTCTAGGGCTGCCTCCCAGACATTGTCGAAGGAGCACACCGCATCCCGCGTGTGAACGCCACTCATGGAGGTGCAACTGCAAAGGAGGGCATACGCAACGAGGAGGACAGCGCGATGAGAATTGTAATATTGCATACAGGCTCTCGCGTCAGCTTTTATTTGGTGCCCTTCAACGCGTCCCGCAACGGGCTCGCGGAAATCTTATCACCAGGCGGTTTCAAGTTCCAAGTGCAACGGGTGAATCATGGCGCAAGTGCGCATAGACTTCCAGGGGCGTGGCAAAGTTGAGACATTTGCGGGGGCGCGTGTTCAGCCGATAGGCGATGGCATTCAACTCCCGTTGGGTGTAGCCCGACAGGTCGGTGCCGTTCGGCAAGTACTGACGGAGCAGGCCATTCGTGTTTTCATTGGTGCCGCGTTGCCAGGGACAATGGGGATCGGCAAAGAAGACGCGGATCGTGAGACGCTGAGCCAGCCGTTCGTGGGTGGCCATCTCTTTGCCCCGGTCATAGGTCAGGGTCTGGCGCAGTGCGACAGGCACGTGCTGGAGCTTCTTGGTGAAGCCGCGATAGGCGCTCTCCGCATCCGTCCCCTCCATTTTTGCCAACAGCACCAGGCGGGTTGTCCGCTCGACCAGCGTGCCGACGGCCGATCCGTTGCGAGCGCCTTTGAGCAAGTCGCCTTCCCAGTGGCCCGGCACCGTCCGGGTAGCCACCTCGGCGGGCCGCTCGGTGATCGGCGTCATGTTGGGAATCTGGCCGCGGCGGTCGGCTCCCCGCGTGCGTGGCCGACGCGTCTTGCGTGCCTGAGGCAGGGCCGCCAGCAATTCGGTCCGCAAGGCACCACGCGGCAGCACATACAGGCCAGCATAGATGGTTTCGGCGGACAGCTGCTTCCTTATGTCGCCAGGATAGGCGCGGCGAAGCCGCCCGGCAATCTGCTCCGGCGAGCAGCCCGCCGTCAGCTGCCTCCGTACATACTGCCACAACCACGGATCGAGAAGTTTCCGTGGTTGCCGTGGGTGATGAGCGCGGGTGGCCGCGTGGCTCTGCGCCGTACAGGCTCGATAGGGACGGCCTTGTGTCGTATTGCGGGTCACTTCGCGGCTCACGGTGCTCGGGGCACGTCCCAAGATCCGCGCCATCGTTCGGAGCGAATGGCCCTGGGTCAGGCCCAGACTCAAGGTCTCACGTTCTTCGGCACTCAGGTGCCGGGACGATCTCGTGTGCATGGCAACACCGTAGCCCATCTGGGCTTGAAGTGTTGCACTTGGAGTTAGAACTCAAGGGGTTAAATGTCATACGTGTCGGGGAATGGTTACGAGAGAAGCCTGTCAGGCGTGCGGATGGAAGCGCGAAGATGCCGGTCTGCCGGTTTCTATTCAAACGATTAACCACGATCACATGACGCTCACCCATATGTTCAACGTCGCACGGAGTCCGCAATTCCGACTTGTGACAGATAATCCGGCTGCACACGTGCCGAAGCCCAATCCTCAGAATGAACGGGATCGGATTGCCACTCCTGACGAATGGGAACGGCTCAAGACCACACTCGCCCCCCACCTACGGAGGCTTTTGACCGTGGCTTACGATGTGGGACCACGGAGGGGAGAGTTGCTCAAGCTGGAATGGCCTGACGTAGACCTGCGTCGGAAGGAGTTCACCTTGCAACGGACGAAGAACGGCGAGGTTCGGGTTGTCCCGATGACTCCGGCTGTCCATCAAGTGTTCTTGGAACTAAGGCAGGAGCGACGACTAGACACTAATCGGGTGTTCCTGTATAACGATAAGCCAATCGAACGCATTGGAACGGCTTTTAAAGCCGCCTGTCGTCGGGCAGGGATCACAAACCTGAGAGTTCACGACTTCCGCCATACGGCCAGTACGAATCTGAGGCGGGGAGGGGTGGACACGGCGACTGCGATGAAGATTGTCGGTCACAAGTCGGACCGGATGCATCGGCGGTATAATACGATTGAGCCGGAAGACTTGCACAAGGCTGCTGTGAAGCTCCATATGTTCAGGGCTAACACGGTAATAACACCTGAACCAATGGCTGTCGGTGCCAAAACTGCAAGTGTGCGACATATCGAAGCGAGCGGGCGTAGCTCAGTGGTAGAGTCCTAGCTTCCCAAGCTAGTTGTCGTGGGTTCAAATCCCATCGCCCGCTCCAAACCTGCCATTGTCCTTCACCGGGATTTGAACCCAGGACAAGGGGATTTCGAAAGGGGTGAGCCCCTTTCGTGGAGAGCGTGCGAGGGGGCTGGCCCCCTCTGCAGGAGCCGGGAAGCAAGGTTCAGGGCTGAACCGGCGACGGAGTGCGGTTCAAATCCCATCGCCCGCTCCAAACTTTCAAGTACTTTGGTTATAGTGTCCGCCGCCAAAATTTTCTCCAGCACGGTTTTAGTCACGATTCCGTTGGAAATCCGACCATCCCGTCCAATTTTGAACCAGCTATGAGAAGTTCAATTCTCGTGACCCCATCTTAAGAGGGATTGGAGTTTTCCTGCACAGGCTGTTAGCAATGCCGCGCTACTTTTTCAAGGCTCAGGTCTGGCTTCACTTAGGGAGACACACATGCATTTGAAACGGATTCAGAATCACGTTCTTACCTTATTGCTTCTCGTCGGTCTTTCTGCTTGTAGCGACGGTGGGGACACGTCGACCCCATCTGCTACAGCGCCCCCTGCATCCCCTGCAGAGGGGCTTTGGACCGGGACCACCAACACCAACCGTACTGTGACGGGGGTTGTCCTCGATGACGGCGTCTACTGGTTCCTGTATTCGATGGTTGGCGATCCTTCGCTCATCGCGGGTGTGGTCCAAGGGGAGAGCAGCTCACAAAATGGTACCCTGACGTCTTCAAACGCCACGGACTTCAGTGTGGAGCGAGGAATATCACCAACACTCATTGCCACGGTCGATGGTAGCTATACGATGAAGCAACGTTTGGACGGGACGATTGTCTATCAGAACAACGCGCAGGCGCAAGACTCCTTTACGACGACATACGAGAGGGATTATGAGTCGGCCCCAGATATCAACGCAGTGGCGGGGACTTATACCGGACTGGTGGCTGTAGGTGAAATCGTGTCCGTTACCGTATCCGCCACTGGAGACATCACTGGTCACTCTATTACCGACCTCTCTCCTACTGGATGCACCTTCAGCGGTTTATTTAAGCCGCGAATACACGGAAATGTTTTTGATGTGACTATCACATTCAACGGAGAGGGTGGTTGTAGTAACGGAACCACTACTGTGAAGGGAGTTGGATTTTTTCATGCAGGAAAACTCTACAGCGCCGCATTGAATAGTGACAAGACGAACGGAGTTGTGTTTATCGGTACGAAGTCGTAATCGATAGCGCGCGAAACGGCACGTTCTCTTTTGGCGGCGGGCTCCGCTTCGACGATGCTCATTTTGGAAGCCGCCGCCGGTTTCGTCCTGGGTAACGCACAATCTTCGCGTCAAGGAAGACCAACGGATGTGACCTCCCTCATCGATCAATGCGGTCCTCAGTTTTCGATCTTTCCCAATCAAAACCTACCAGAGCGACAGCTTGTTTGATCCTTGGCGGGCCAGTTGCCGCTGGGCGATACCTCGCATAAGATCCACCGATGTTGCGCCAATGTCGTCGCGCTGACTTCATGAAAGGGGTGACCAGGATGCACAAGCAGATGATTGTGCTTTGCGGGATGGCATTTATCGGTGGGACATTCGGTGGTGTGATTAGTAGTCACTTACTCTCACCAAGACCAGTTGAAGCGCAGAAGCCGAATGGGGTGAACGCCGAGGAGTTCCTATTGTTGGATGCAAAAGGAAGAGCTCGAGCCGGTCTTGGGTTGGATGCGAATGGCGAAGTTGGGCTCGTTCTCAGGAGCAAAGACGGCAACCGTACCCTGACCCTCTCTCCTGACGAGCAGTCGGTCATCAAACTGGTCGAGCGAGGAGGTCGGATCATATGGGCGGCGCCGTAGCCTTTTGTGGAGGGATGAAGCCGTCAGACCGCCTTACGGACAAGCCCTGAGCGCAAACATCGGGTGCACACCCGGATACGCCGATGGCTCTTGCCGACCAGAGCACGAACGGTCTGGATATTAGGATTGAACACTCGCCTGGTTTTATTGTTCGCGTGACTGACATTATTGCCCGATACAGGCTTCTTTTGGCAAATCTCGCATTGTAATGCCACAGTCGTACTCCCTTCTCACTGAGTGGAGCCCACGGATTTACAGCCGTAGCCCTGTTGAATTTCCGGCGACATCTCGCCGTAGGCGGATGAAATCAAAGTTAACGTGCGGATAGTACCATAGCCTGCCGAACGCTCACAAGCGGCAGGCGCTTCTGCGAAGGAGTTGGAATAAAATCTGAGCATGATCAAGCTTGACAAGTTTTGCTGCTCTCTCCTATTGTGCTGCCCATCATAAATAACTCCGAAGTAAGGGAAGAGGGTGTGAATCCCTCGTGGTCCCGCCGCTGTCAATGGGGACGAAACCCGTCATGCCACTGTCTTGAGGCGTGAAAGGTGAAGCGTTACACGTAAGACGCAAGGGAAGTAGATCATCCTTTTACGTCTTATGTTTTACCTCTCATGCTTTAGATGGGAAGGCCGGGGAGTAGGATGAACCATGAGCCAGAAGACCTGCTCGGAGAATTGACCATCGTTCCCTCGAGGCTGGGGAACGGGTGAGGATGAGAAGCGGGTGCAATCCTCAAGGTCTATTCAGGCCTTGGGGATTTTTCTTTTGAGCCGATGGGTCAGATATCGTGGGGTTGCGACAATATGGTTGATGGTTATGCTGGCGGTGTTTTCTGCACAGACTGCTGAATCCGGGCAAGGAGATCACGGTGAAATGAAGCGACGGCAACAGGGAATCCTCACCGGCATGCCTTTTATGGCGCATGTGTCGTCACGATCATTTGTGGACGATGCCGGAAGGAATATCTACTTGGCAAAGCCGCCTGTCCGGATTATCTCTTTAGCCCCCAGCGTTACAGAAATGGTGTTCGCCATCGGCGCAGGAGACCGGCTGATCGCCGTCACGGATTTTTGTGATTTCCCGCCCGAAGCGGCGGCCAAAACAAAAATCGGATACTCCAATCCCAATCTCGAAACGGTTATGGCGCTTCAACCGGACCTTGTCCTGGCGCCGAAGGAATTTCTCAGGCCGGATGTTATCGCGGCGTTGGATCAGCTCAAGGTGCCGGTGTTTGTGATGGCCGCGACGACGATCGAAGATATTCTTTCGCACCTCGGCACACTCGGACGGATGTTAGATCATCCGGCTGCTGCAAACGATTTGACGATGAGTCTGAGACAGGAACTCGTCGCGATCAAGTCACGAACGGAGAAAGCACCGCCGGTCCGCGTGCTGTATGTCCTCAATAGTCAGCCGTTGATCACGGTCGGGCCTGGGAGTTTCATCGATCAGTTGATCAGACTCGCAGGTGGTATCAATGTCGCGGCCAGGAGTGCCACACCTTATCCGCGTCTGAGCATGGAAACGGTGTTATCGGAAGACCCTGAGGTATTGATCTTTCCGGTGGGGCAGGCCGAAGGAATTTCCGAGAGTGAACAGCGAACTTGGCGGCAGTGGACTGGGATGACTGCGGTCAAAGCCGGACGGCTGCGCCAGATTCCCTCCAGTATTGTGAACCGCCCAGGACCGCGTATCGTGCAGGCGCTACGGATGTTAGCCGAGATCGTGCATCCGGAACTGGATCTGTCCTCGTCGGTGAATCGGTAAAGGGGTCATATGGCCACACCGACTTCGCAACTCGCGCCGGCCGATTCGTCCCCGATCGTTTCTCCTCCGTCGACGAAAGACGGGGCCGAGCAGCTGCAGCAATGGAAAAGCAGCGGAGCGATCCTGACGTTTCAGCGGTGGGTTGCGATCATCGGTAGCCTCATCGTAGCGAGCTTGGCTGTGTGCCTGTTGTGCCTTCAGTTCGGGGCGACAAAGCTTGACATGGGGACCGTCCTGTCGGCGTTGAGTGGATGGTCGGGTGGTGGAGCGCTCGATAAGACGGGAACCGATACCTCCGCCGCGATCATGCTCCATATTCGTCTGCCCCGTGTCTTGACGGGTTTTCTCGTCGGAGGCAGCCTTGCGGTAGTGGGTGTGGCGCTGCAAGCCTTGCTCAGAAACCCCCTGGCGGATCCCTACGTCCTTGGCGTCTCAAGCGGAGCAGCATTGGGAGTGTCGTTAGCCATGCTGTTCGGCATCGGCACGACACTGACGTTTCTGCCTGGGCTGCCTCTCTTCGGGTTTGTCGGGGGGTTGTTATCCCTGGGGGCGATGTATCGATTGGCTCGCTCGCGGGGGCGCTTGCCGATTCAGAGCATGTTGTTGGCCGGCGTTATTCTGAATGCCATGCTGACTGCGTTGATCATGTTCATCACATCGATTATGGACCCAAATCGGTCGGCCGGACTCATGGCGTGGTTGATGGGCTCACTGACGGTGTCGAACTACGGCATACTGTCGATGTTCGCTTTGTATGTGGTGGGAGGAGCCTCTCTCCTTCTGCAGAAGGCTCAGATACTGAATATCCTGACCTTCGGCGAGGAGACGGCGCGCTCATTGGGTGTTGAGACGGAGCGAGTAAAAAAGCAATTGTTTTTCCTCGCTGCTCTGTTGACGGGAGCGGTCGTATCGGTGAGCGGCATGATCGGCTTTGTCGGCATGATCGTGCCGCACGCGGTCCGCATGCTGGTCGGGTCCGACCATCGCGTGCTGTTGCCGGCGTCGCTGCTCGCGGGAGGAATGTTTCTCGCGGCTGCAGACACGGTCGCTCGCACCATTCTGGCACCGAGCGAAATTCCAGTGGGGATTGTCACCGCTCTCACTGGTGGCCCGATGTTTCTCTACCTGCTTCTATGGCGAAAGGATCAGTTGGTGTGATCGGCTCGAATGAGCGGCAACTCTCATGGGCAGCATCGACCGATGCGATCGCCCATGGTGCGTCCCGGTTCGCCTATGAAATCGAGTCCGTTCGATTTCGCTATCATGCGGGATGGTCGTCTGGCGCCGACTGGATTCTCAATGACGTGTGTTTTCAGGTCAAGGCTGGAGAAGTTCTCGGCATCGTTGGGCCAAACGGGTCAGGAAAGACCTCGTTGCTCAAAATACTGGCAAACGTCCTCAGTCCACAGCAGGGGATGCTCCGCTTGTTTGGGGACGACCTTGCGACGTTGACTCCACAAGATACGGCTCGTCTCATCGCCCATGTTCCTCAGGATACCCAACAGAGCTTTCCGTTTACCGTCGCGGAGACGGTCGTGATGGGACGATTCGCTCAGCGGAGACACACCTTGTGGTCTGGAGGTTTCGGCTGGGAAGACGAGGCGGATATTGCCGTCGCTGCTCAGGCTATGGCTACTGTCGACATTGCCCATCTTGCGCAGTGTCTGGTGCCGGATCTTTCCGGCGGCGAGCGACAACGGACCGTGATCGCCCGTGCCTTGGCTCAATCTCCGATGGTCCTCTTGCTCGACGAACCCACGGCGTTTCTCGATTTACAGCACCAAATCGACATCTGTCGGGTCATACGACAGCTCAAGGAGGAACGAGGGTTCACCATTGTGTTGGTCTCCCACGATTTGAATCTTGTGAGTCAGTATTGCGACCGAATTCTGTTGTTGGATCGCGGACGAGTGGTACGGCTTGGTTGTCCCGAAGCGGTCATTGAGCCGGAGACATTGGAAGCCGTGTATCGATGCCGGGTATTGGTGGATCGGCATCCGGGAACCGGCTTGCCTCGAGTGACACTTCCTGGACGCTGTCTGTCCAGTGGAGCATGATGTGAGTATAGGCAAAATCGCACTGCTTCATTTGGAGACGGTTCCCGGGGCAGTCGAGCAAAATCGGTACGTGATTGTCGAGGCGATCAAACACGCCGCCGGAAAAGGTGCCGAGTGGATCGTGACACCGGAACTCGCGGTCTGCGGGCTTCAGTTCGCACATACCGTCGGCTCTGATTGGATACAGCCGCAACCCGATCCTTGGATGCAGCAGGTCTGCAAACTGGTAAAGACATTGAAACGAACCGTATTTCTGGGGTGCCCGGAGCGCGACGGCAAGCGGTTCTACAACTCGGTGTTTGTCATCGGCCCGACAGGCGAGATCCTTGGTAAACATCGCAAGATTAACGTAGCGAGCGATTCGCTGTCGTGGTCGAGCCCCGGCGATACTGTCGCTCCGATCGAGTGCGATGGGATCAAGGTTGGCGTACTTGTCTGCAGCGACGTCTACACGTCGAATATCGCCCGTGCGCTTCAATTTGAAGGCGCGGAGATCCTCGTGTCTCCTGCCTCATGGGGCCCGGGGATTCACGGTCCGAATGGGGAATGGGAGCAGCGGACCCATGAAACTGGACTCCCGTTGATCGTCTGCAACCGAACGGGCGCAGAGAAGACCCTGGATTTCTGGAATGCTCCGAGTCTGGTCGTACAGAACGGCACGCGGCTGCTCGCACACACGTCCAAGAAATCCGCCGTGCTGACGTTCAACTGGGATTTCGACAACATGGCCTTGCGTTCCTCACGATACGCCATCGATTATGTCCGAAATTGAGGCAAGGGCTTTCGGATGCGTGACTGATTGTAATTGCCAGGAAGAGAGGCACCCCTCTCCTGCGTAGGAAACTGGGTGCACAACAATTATTCTGGGGGGATTCTTTAAGACTATACCGTCAGCGACGGGGAAGATGGTGCAAATCCATCACGGTGCCGCCACTGTAAGCGGGGAGTGACTCTGCAATATGCCACTGTGTGCCTTGGCACATGGGAAGGCGCAGAGAAACGACGAGCCGCAAGTCAGGAGACCCGACTGTCAGGACTATCGACGCCCTTCGAGTCAAAGGGAGGTTTTCATGTTGCGGTTTTCAGTCCGTCGTGTTTTTCGTGCCTGTGCCTTCATTCCGTGGACAATCGCTCTCGCCTGTCCTGTATCGGCCGAGCAAGTCACCACGAGCGATCATCCGGATGTCGATGTTCCGGAGGTCATCGTCAGCGCGACCAAAACCCCACAGTCGCCCAAACAAGTCACGAGCGCCGTGGAAGTCATCACCGGGGAAGACATGCAGCAGCGAAATATCAGAACTGTTGCAGAGGCGCTGCGTTGGGCCCAGGGCCTTGCCGTCTTTCAAAGCGGAGGCCCCGGCACGCTCGTGAACGTACGGAGTCGTGGAGGCACACCTGAACAGACGCTTGTTTTGATCGACGGGGCGATCGTCAACAGCGGCACGACCGGCGCGTATGATTTTGCCAACCTGACGTCCGACAACATCGAAAACATCGAAATCTTGCGCGGCAGCCAGAGCATGCTCTGGGGATCTGACGCTATGGGCGGGGTCATCAACATTACGACCAAGCGGGGACGCGGCAAGCCCAACATCTCCGGTTTTGCTGAGTACGGCTCGTTCGTTTCGATTCGAGAAGGAGCCGGTCTGACCGGCAAAAAAGGTCCGGTGGATTTCTCCGGAACGATCACCCGTTGGGATACGGCCGGGTTTTCCGCGATCAATTATCGGCGTGGAGCGGCTGAACGCGATGGCTACCACAACTGGCAAGGATCGGTCAGGTTTGGGGCGGATCTTCCCAAGGATGGACGGCTGGAATTTAGTTTCCGCTGGCTGGAGGGCATTGTCAATTTTGATGGATTCGCGTTTAATCCGGTGACCTTTGCATCCGATCCTGCCGATGTCTTAGGAGCACAATCGAACAGTACACAATACATCTTCGGAGGCCACTATGCGCAGCCGGTTACCTCATGGTGGTCGCAACGGCTGACCTTGTCACGAGCGACTGAAAAGCTTGTGAGTTTCGGGGGAACGCTCGAACGGAACGTCGTGACCGACGGCGATTTCGTGCCGATTGGATTCCCGTTCAGCTCTCAAATTGAAACCGCCAGCAACCGGATTGAATGGCAGCACAATATCCAGGTCGGCAAACCGTTGTCGCTGACGGCAGGTTATCAGTTTCGCGAACAGAAAGGTAGCAATACGGATCTGCTCACGCAGACGGCTACCTTTACGGATAAGACCCTCAGCAGCAATGCGGGATTCGGCGAAGCCCAGTTGAATCTTTGGGATCGTGTATTTGGAACCGCCGGTATTCGGTATGACGCGTACAACGTCTTCGGAAGTGCCACAACCTATCGCGTGACTGGGGGGTACTTGCATCGCGAAACCGGCACGAAACTACGCGGCAGCTATGCGACGGGATTTCGAGCACCCACGATCAACGAGTTGTTCTTCCCGGGGTTCGGAAATCCGAACTTGCAACCGGAGAAGAGTCAAGCGCTCGACGCGGCCATCGAACAAACGTTCCCCGATGATCGAGGCTCGATCAGCGTAGGGTACTTTTGGACTCGCTATCGCAATCTCATCTTGACGGTATTCGATCCGACCGAATGCACGGCTCCTGGCTCATTTGGGTTCTGCCCTCAGAATGCTGGATTGGCTAGGGCGGAAGGAGTAGAAGTCAGCACGAAGGTGAAGTTGTTGCGCGACAGACCATGGATGAAAAACTTGGATCTGCTTGTCAATTATACATACGCGGCCACGCAGGATCTCAGCAGTGGTTCGGATACGCGTCTTCCCAAGTGGCCGCTCAACCAAGTTTCGACGATCATCAGCTATCAGCCCATTGAAGGTCTGCTTGCCAGATTGGAGGGGCGCTACGTGGGTCAGCGGTTTAACAACACTGGGAATCAAGGATCGATGCCGTCCTTCGTGGTTTGGAATCTAGCCGCAAGTTACGATGTCACGAAGCAGATCCAGGCATACTTGCGTGCCGACAACATCTTCAACGAAGAGTACGAAGAGATTCTTTACTTCGGCACGCCGATCCGCTCTATCTTTGGGGGTGTGCGGATCTCGTACGATTTGCCCCTGTAGCTTCGCATGAACCATTTGGTGACTGTCAAAGGAGAGTATCCATGATTCTGGCTCGCCGGTCATTGGTATGCCGAGCGTCACCGTGATGCCTTAGGGCGAGGGACGATTCAGATAAAGGCTATCTGAATTTCAACAAGGGTATAGCGAAATGGACGTCCATTCTCAATTGCTTGTCTGGGGGATCGATAGAAAAGCGTGGGCTCATGGCTGGATCTGGTCAGTCGTGAGCCATGCGATCGTGGTTACCACGCTGGTCATGTCGGTTCAATCAATACAAGTGGAGCAGGAGACCTTTCAGTGGAACATAGACATAGTGTCGAGCGGATCATTCGCCTCTCAGCCAGCCAAGGCCTCAACGCCGTCAGTGGAGGCTCAGTCGAGCAAAGAGTCTGTCCAGACATCGTTACAGGAAGACGCCTCCCCTCGGGCGGCGACATCCGCCTTGCGACGAATGGAGCACAAACCGCATACAGAGCAACATATGGTGGCAGTATCGGCGGCGCGATCGAATCTTTCGATTCAGACGCGATCCTCATCCTTGGCGAGTAGGTCGAAGGAGCCGGTGCTGGAATCTTCGGCCATGCGAGAAATGAGAGAGCCTCAGCACGCCGAGGTATCGACCAGCCGGTCCGAAGTCGCTGAGCCGCCCTCGGACTCGGTCCTTTCCGGGCAGTCTGCGGGCGAGACACAGATCGCCTCTGCTCCATCAGACCCGAGTTCCCTTGAATCCAATGAGAAACGACCGTCGTCCGATCCCGCGCAAGGTTCAGAGACGTCTGCATCGCCCCCGCAAGAAGCGTTGTCGAATGAACGTGCTGTGATGGTTTCGCGCTCTTCGTCCGCAGGGGAAGCGAAAAGGTCGGATTATGGATGGTTGGCGGCAGCGATACGAGCACGGATCGAGGAGATCAAGCGGTATTCCGAGCAAGCGCGATCCAACGGGTGGGAAGGCCGTGTGGTGGTGGCAACTACGGTAAAGGCGGACGGCCGCCTCATGGATATCCGCGTGGTAGAAAGTTCCGGCAATGGCAGTCTTGACGAGGATGCCAAACAAATATTGCGAGATACCTCACCGGTGGTTCTCTCCCAGCCGCTGGAAGCCGCGCAAGTGACCGTGAGAGTCCCCATTGTGTTTGGATTGCATCGATGACTGAAGAAGGGGAGACGCCGACATGCTGACCGAATCCCGATTGCCCGGTTGCCGTCGTGCATCGGGCGACATGGCCGGATCAGCACATTCTGGCGGGCACGCTCGGCGATATCCGGGACAAGGTCCGGGCAGCTGGCATTCGCTCCCAGTCGATGGTACTGGTTGGACGAGTGTTGACAACCAGCGATTTTGCCGAATCGAGACTCTCTGATCCCGGCTTCACGCATCGGTTTCGAAAGGCCGTTTCTGAGTTCAGGAAGCAGGTGAAGCCCATGCCGAATAATGTAAGGACGTCGCACGGGAATCAATCCGAGGATCAGGCGGACTGTGAAATGAAACCCCATATGATCTCTCGTCTCGTGATTGCTGGCACATCGAGTCATGTTGGAAAAACCACAGTGACGGTGGGACTCATCCGGGCCTTGCGCGCGCGCGGTTTGCGCGTCGTTGTCTTCAAGTGTGGGCCAGACTATCTGGATCCGACCTATCATGCCCGTGCCGCCGATGACACCTGCCATAACCTCGACGGTTGGATGATGGGGCGCGAGGCAGTGATTGAAACGTTCTTGCGAGTCTCGCGTGATGCCGACATCGCCGTCATTGAAGGGGTGATGGGCTTATTCGATGGGGCGTCGCCGACCGATGACGAAGGATCGACAGCCGAAATTGCCAAGTGGCTCAACGCTCCGGTTCTGCTGGTCTGTGACGCCTCCGGCATGGCGCGAAGTATCGTTCCCTTGTCTCGAGGGTTCGAGTCCTATGACAAGGACCTCCGTTTGGCCGGGATCATCTGCAACCGCATTGGAAGCCGTGGCCATTTGGAGTTGCTGCGCACGGCCATGGCTGGATCGCTTCCGGTTTTTGGAGGTCTACCACAAGAGGACGCATTGGTCTTTCCGGAACGGCATTTGGGTCTGATGACCGCCGCGGAGAACGCGGTGCCGGAGCGCATCTTGTCCGCCTGGGGCGAACGGGTCGCCGCCTGGTGCGATCTCGACGCCATCATGGCCCTATCCCAGGATGCGCCTCTCTGCGCATCTGTCGAAAGACCCGCCGCGGTGGACTCCTGTTCCCGCATTGGACTTGCATTCGACGAAGCCTTCCATTTCTACTATGAAGACAATCTCCGTCGCCTAGAATGCCTTGGTGCCCAGCTCGTGCGCTTTTCTCCCATCCATGATGAAGGGCTTCCTGAGGTCGATGGTCTCTACTTTGGCGGCGGTTACCCAGAAGTTCACGCCGCAGCGCTTTCTGGGAATGCCTCGATGCGCAAGGCTGTCGCCGCCTTTGCGTCGGCGGGTAAACCCATCTACGGCGAGTGCGGGGGGCTCATGTATCTGTCGAGCGGCATCCGGACCCTTGATGGCAAGCGACATGAAATGGTCGGCTTGATTCCCGGTGAGGCCGTGATGCGTGATCGACTCCAAGCCCTGGGCTATGTGGAAGTGGAAACACAAGGCACAACCCTGTTGGGTCCACCCGGCCTGCGATTTCGAGGACACCAATTTCGTTATTCCGACTTCCTTGTTCAAGCGGATGTGGACTGTCTATATGCAATTCGTCGGAGGCGCGGTGGAGAGGTCCTGCGCGAAGGGTATCGGGTCGGCAATACGCTCGCGTCCTATGTGCATGTCCACTGGGCTTCGAACCCCCTGGTCGCAAAGGGCTTCGTTCATGCGTGCCTTGCCCGCCGCAGGGAAGATGTCATGAAAAGGCCGGCCGGAGAATGAAGGTAGGGTGAAATACATGCATCAGGAGCAGTCGGCCAAGGAACATACAGCTCGGATGCAGCGCCTCAAGGCGTCGGTTGATCGGCGCATCGAGGAGGCGCAACGGGAGCAGGGGCTCTTGATCGTCTATACCGGCGCCGGTAAGGGGAAGACGACTGCTGCGCTGGGGATGGTGTTGCGCTGCATCGGCCATGGCCGTAAGGTGGCGGTGGTGCAGTTCATCAAGGGCGCCATCGACACTGCGGAAGAGCGTGCTTTGAAGTTTTTTGGGGATCAAGTCATCTTTCTCCGGATGGGAGAAGGCTATACCTGGGAAACTCAAGATCGTGCGCGGGACATGCAGTTCGCACGACAGGCCTGGAAGACGGCTTGTGAATTCCTGCGCGATGCCTCCTATGCCATGGTCGTTCTGGACGAGTTCAATATCGCGCTGCAGTACGACTATGTCCACCTTGAAGAGGTGCTGTCGATGCTTCATGATCGTCCACCGATGCAACATGTAGTGATCACCGGTAGAGGAGGACCAGCGGCGCTCCTGGAAGAGGCCGATCTGGTGACGGAGATGAAGCAGGTGAAGCATCCCTTCCGAAGAGGCATCAAGGCACAGCCGGGGGTTGAATTGTGAGAGGACCGATCCAGAAAACCTGTGAGCACTGCGGACAAGCGTTTGAATGCGGCGGCTACCAGTGTTGGTGTGGCAAGCTCGGCATTACTGAGCCACAGATGGTTTGGATCGCAACACGCTATAAGGAATGTCTCTGTCCCATCTGTTTGGGAAAAATCGCGACCGGTGAGCTGGGGATTCGGCCATCATGAACGAGCGATGTCACGGAGTGCCCTGAGTCATGCGGGTTGAAGGTCGGTTTTCGAATGCAGAGCGTACGGCGGTGTACCGCGCGATCTTCGAGCGCCGTGATGTCCGCCGCAACTTTCTGCCGACGCCGATTCCGGATCACATTTTGAAGCGTGTGTTGACCGCTGCTCACCATGCCGGGTCGGTTGGATTCATGCAGCCCTGGGATTTTGTGGTGGTCAGGGATCAAACAACCAAGCGTGCGGTGAAAAGATTGTTTCAGCAAGCCAATGCCGAAGCCGCAACACGCTACCAGGGAAAACGCGCTGCGCTCTACCGAAACCTCAAGCTGGAAGGGATCGAGGAAGCCCCGATCAATATCGGCGTGACTTGCAGCCGTCAGCGTGGAGGTCCCCATGTGCTGGGTCGCTCCATGGTGCGTGACACGGATCTCTATAGCACTTGCTGCGCCATTCAAAACCTGTGGCTGGCCGCACGTACGGAAGGTATCGGAATGGGCTGGGTCAGCATTCTCGATCACAGCGCCTTGAAACGCGTGTTGAGAGTGCCCAAGTCGGTCAAAGTACTGGCGTATCTTTGTCTGGGGTATGTATCGAACTTTGCAACACAGCCGGATCTGGAAAGCGCCGGATGGCGAGAGCGGATTCCACTGGACCATCTCATTCACTATGAGTCCTGGGGCCGGACAGTGACTGAACGTAAGGGGAAACGGTGATGCGGATTACGAAGGTCTATACCAGAACAGGCGATGCAGGGAAAACGAGATTAGCCGGTGGACAGCAAGTATGGAAGGACAGCTTGCGCGTCGAAGCCTACGGGGCGGTGGATGAACTCAATGCGTCGATCGGTGTGGTACGGGTCATCAACGCCGACACGAAAGAAGAAGTTCAGGCAGCCCGACAACTCGAAGAAGAGTTACGCTGGGTGCAAAACAAACTGTTCGACGTCGGAAGCATTCTTGCCACGGCGCCAGGTCAGACGTTCAAGAACATGCCGCAAGTGGCGGCGCAGGATGTTTTGCGCTTGGAAAAACTGATCGATCGCTGTCAAAAAGATTTGGAGCCGCTCAAAGAGTTCATTCTGCCTGGAGGTGGAAAAGTGTCCGGTTTTCTCCATCAAGCAAGGACAATCTGCCGCAGGGCCGAGCGGGTCTGTGTCGCCCTATCAAAATCTGAACCGGTCGATTCCACCATCATTAAGTTCGTCAATCGACTGAGCGATACGCTGTTCGTCTTGGGTCGTTGGGTGGCGAAGACGCAGGGTGAGCCGGAGTTCTTATGGGAGCGCGATGTCGCAAAGAAAGCCGAGTAAGCGTCGATCGGCGCGACGAGCAAGAGGCCGCATCATACTCGTGCTTGGTGGAGCGTCGTCAGGAAAGAGTGAGGCCGCTCTCCAACTAGCCGGCTCACGAGGGCCGCGTGCATTCATCGCCACGGGGCAGGGGTTGGATGATGAAATGGCGGCACGGATCGCTCGGCACCAGGTCAGACGGTCGACGGATTGGGAGACCGTTGAAGAGCCGCTCGAAGTGGAGGTCTGGTTTGCCAAGCAGGGCTCTCGGTACCGGACGATTCTCTTCGATTGCGTCACGCTGTGGTTAAGTAATTTGGTCGGAACCGGACTAAAGGAATCGGTCGTTCTCGCCCGAGTTGAAACACTCTTGCAGAGGATGCGTACCGCATTGGCCAGGGTAGTCATCGTCAGCAATGAGTTGGGCCTCGGGCTGGTTCCGGCTGAGCCGTCGGCGCGAGCATTTCGTGATCTTGCCGGACGGGTGAATCAGAAAATTGCCGTCGGAGCGGATGAAGTCCATCTAGTTGTCGGTGGAATATCGCTTCGCTTGAAGTGAGTAGAGGAGCCGTTATGTCGATCCAGGACCTGTGCCGTCGAATTCAGCCGCTCGATGGAAGTTTGTATGCGAACGCAAAGCATCGATTGGATCGATTGACCAAGCCGCCCGGCAGTCTCGGGCGTCTGGAAGAATTGGCGGCGTCCTACGTCGCCATCACCGGCGAGCTGAAGCCAAATGTTCCGCGCGCCGTCGTATTTACCTTTGCCGCCGATCATGGAGTGGCTCTGGAAGGGGTGAGCGCTTATCCGCGGGAAGTCACGCCTCAAATGGTGTTGAATTTTCTACGGGGTGGAGCAGGAGTGAATGTGTTGGCACGGCATGCCGATGTGGACGTGAGAGTCGTGGATATCGGCGTCGATTATGAGTTCGGCGCCGTACCCGGTCTTCTTGATCGAAAAGTCATGAAGGGTACGCGCAATCTAGCGATCGAGCCGGCGATGACGCGTGACCAAGCCGAACAAGCTGTGATGGTCGGAGTCGAGCTGGCGACTGAGGCCGTGCGAGAAGGATTCGGCCTGATTGGGACAGGTGAAATGGGTATTGGCAATACGACGCCTAGCTCCGCTATCACGGCGGTGATGACCGGTCGGCCTACAGCAGAAGCGACTGGACATGGGACCGGCATCGACGAATCAAGCCGTCTACACAAGGTGACGGTGATTCAGCAGGCGCTGGACCTGCATCGCCCTAATCCAGCTGACGCGCTCGACGTCCTGACGAAGGTCGGGGGCCTAGAAATCGCGGGATTGGCCGGGCTGATACTTGGTGCGGCGGAGGCGCGGGTGCCTGTTGTGTTGGATGGATTTATTGCCGGTGCAGCGGCGTTAATTGCCGTCGGGCTTCAGCCATTGTGCCGTGAGTATCTCATCGCCTCCCATTATTCGGTCGAGCGGGGCCATCGCATAGTCTTGGACCATCTGAGATTGAAACCGCTGTTGGATCTCGACTTGCGTCTTGGAGAAGGGACGGGGGCTTGTCTGGGGATGGATCTGGTCTGTGCCGCGATCAAGATCTATACGGAGATGGCAACGTTCGATGAAGCCGGCGTGTCGGAGCGCAACACATGACGACCCTGGTTCGGCCGTTCCTCTTCGCATGGCATTTTTTAACCGCGGTCCCGCTCAGTAGACATCATCATGAACCCACCGCGATGGAATTGGCCTCATCGATGGCCTGGTATTCCACCGTAGGCCTTCTGATCGGTGGGACATTGGTATTGGCGGACACTGTGTTGACGAAGCTGTTTGCGTCGGAGATCGTGAATGTATTGTTGATCGTGCTGCTCATTGCCTTCACTCGCGGGTTACATCAGGACGGCTTGGCCGACACGTTTGACGGTCTTGCCGGTGGAAGAACACCAGCCGATCGCCTGGCTATCATGCGTGATCCGAGGATCGGGGCGATGGGAGCGACCGGCCTTTTTTTGTCGTTGATCCTCCGCTACGCAGCACTCATGGCCCTCCCACATCCTCTCCGTGTGCCGGCTCTTGTCTGCATGCCGGCGCTCGGCCGTTGGGCAATGGTCATCCTAGCCTGGCTATCTCCTTATGCAAGGACAGAAGGTGGCTTGGCGGCACCGTTCCTCGTTCATTTGTCCTTACTTCACGTGCTGGGATCGACATTCGTACTTGCCACAGCACTCATTCTGGCGTTCGGTGTCGCCGGGGCAGTAGTCATATTGGTCGGCAGTAGTGCCGTGGTCGTTACGGTTCAGGCAGGTTGTCGGTCCTTGTTCGGTGGGATTACAGGAGATACGTTAGGCGCGACAAACGAACTTGTGGAGATCATTTTCTTGCTTGTCGTTCCGCTGGTGTTCGTCCTGTCATGACGGGAAGTGAGCTTCTCCTCGCAGCAGGTGTCGATGCCGTCGCCGGGGATCCTCGATGGTTTCCCCATCCCGTTCGTGCGATGGGAATAGTGATTGCCTGGTGCGATGAACATGCGGGAAAGCTCTGTCGTCATTCCTATGCCTTGCGCACATGCGGTCTCTTGCTGGCTCTCGGTTTGCCGTTGGGTGTATTCGCGCTCTCTCGCGAAGCCGTCACCATGGCTGATGGTATAGCCTGGTGGTTTGGAAGTCTCTTGTCGATCGCACTCGGATGGACCACACTTGCTGGCCGGGATTTGTGGGATCACGTTCATGAGGTAAAGAGGCGACTTGATCAGAACGACCTCTCAGGAGCTCGTCAGGCCGTCAGCAGGATCGTCGGGCGGGATACCGAGCGGCTGTCGGAAGAGGAAGTTGTTCGGGCAACGATTGAAACAACAGCTGAAAGCACGAATGATGGAATAATTGCACCGTTGTTTTATCTCGTTGTGGGTGGAGCGCCTCTCGCGCTCGCCTACAAGGCGGTGAGCACGTTGGATTCGATGATCGGACACAAGGACGAACGACATGTCGATTTTGGCTGGGCATCCGCTCGACTCGACGATGTGGCCAACTGGATCCCAGCCCGTCTGTCTGCTGTCCTTATTCTCCTGGCTGCTGGTCTGGTCCTAGGCGGCAGTACGCCTATCAAAACAGGATGGCATGTGCTTTGGCGTGACAGCGGGAGTCATCCTAGTCCGAACAGCGGATGGCCGGAGGCGGCGATGGCCGGCTCGTTGGGAATTCAATTGGGAGGAATCAATTACTACGATGGCGTGCCCAACGAACGACCAGTGATCGGAACAGGCAGACGTCGGCTTGTTTTGAAGGATCTCACAATCGCATCTCGGATCATGATTGTCGCGTGTTTGCTGGGTGTCATCCTTGCGGTAGGAACGGTGTGGCTCGTCTGAAGCGTCGAATTCATGGCGGCAATGTTTACGCAGCCTCGCGTGAACTTGGCCTGGGTCTCGCCAAGCTCATTGACTTTAGCGCCAGTATCAACCCACTGGGGCCATCCCCACGCGTCTGGCGTGCCATCACCAATGCTCGTCACCTACTGACTCATTATCCCGACCCGGATTGTTGGGAACTTCGTCAGACACTCGCCAAGTTGTGGCAACGATCTCCGGCGCACGTTGTGATAGGAAACGGTTCGACGGAATTGATCGATGCGCTTCCTCGCGCACTCCGGATACGGCATCTCCTGGTTGTGCAACCCACTTTCTCCGAATATGCAGCATCGATGGCACGAATCGGTGGCCGTGTCAGCGCTGTATGCGCTACGCGCACTGAGCGGTACGCGCAACCGATCGATGGTCTCTGCCGCCTGATAGAGCAGAGGAGGAATGGATCGGACGCCTTTGATGGAGTCATGCTCTGCAACCCCAATAGTCCTAGTGGCCAAGCATGCTCTGTTGATGATGTTCAACGATTGGCACGAGCCGCTCAACGATGTGGTGTTTGGTTGGTGATCGATGAAGCGTTTGCCGATTATTGCCCAGAACGGTCATTCATTCCCCAAGCTTCCTCATGGCCGCGTGTCGTGATCTTGCGTAGCCTGACCAAGTTCTACGCCTTACCAGGTTTGCGGATCGGCTACGCAGTTGCACGGCCTTCCGTGATCGAGTTGTTACGTAGGCAAGTACCGCCATGGTCGGTGAATGCCCTGGGGCAGGTGGCTGCGCTTGCAGCCTTGGAGGATTCGGCCCATGCTCGAAAGAGCATGCAGTTTATGACAAAAGAACGAGAACGGTTTGGAAAACTGCTTGCTGCCTTGCCCGGCTGTTCAGTGATGCCGACGCACGCCAATTATTTCTTTATGGAGTTGCCTCGTGGCCGGCACGTGCGTGAGGTGACCGAGCAGTTGCGAAATGAGGGACTGCTGATTCGCGATTGTTCATCTGTTCCAGGATGCAACGCTCGTTCGATCCGGCTTGCCGTACGATCCCGACGAGAGAATGACCGGCTCATCCAAGTCTTGTCGAATCTGCTTCACCACGAAGCGTTGTGATGAAGGAGACTTCTACACGCGTCAGCACTCGACATCACGTGATTGGACACACCCTCGTGATCAATCTCGGAGGTCGGAGACGTGTCCTTTCATCCGCACCGCAAGGTGGTGGATTCAGGTCTGCTTCACACATCATCAACCATCAAGTTGAGGCGAACCCAAGCATGAATAAGCACTTTCCCAATCCAGCTCGTTACCTGCGAAAGCTGTCTTCACAGCTCAAGGTTGGATACTGCACTGTCGGACTCATGACCGCCGTACCGATGACACAGCTGGTCACGTCCCGAGTTTCGGCAGGCGAACTCTGGGTAGAATGTTTCGCCACGGTCGGAGTCACGAATGCGGTCCGTGCCGGAGAGTGGCCACAGTACCTCGCTCATCGAAAGGACACAAATTCGACGAGAGTCGGAACGATCAATCTCATCCTCATCACGAATGGTAGTCTCTCGACCTCCGCCATGGTCGGCACGGTGCAGGTTGCCACGGAGACAAAAACAGGCGTCTTGCGTGACCATGCCATACCGAGTTGTAAAGGGAGAGACCTCGCAACCGGGACCGGTACCGATGCGGTTGTCGTTGCATGCCGGTTGCGCGGCGAAGGACTACTACATACCTACAGCGGGACCCACACGATTTTCGGCGCGCTGGTCGGAAGAGCGGTCTCCGATTGTGTCTCCCGCGGCTTAGCCAAGGCAAAGAAGTGGCAGGAGCCTCACCAATGAAGGCGCGAGCGCTTGCAATCCTCGGTACCGGCTCAGATGTAGGGAAGAGTTTGATCACAGCCGGAATCTGTCGCCTGCTTCATCGTACCGGTGTCCGTGTCGCACCATTCAAAGCCCAAAACATGTCGCTGAATTCGTTCGTCACTCCTGAGGGCCGTGAAATCGGTAGAGCTCAGGCTCTGCAAGCAGCGGCGTGCGGCATTCCACCGCATGTCGACATGAACCCGATCCTCCTCAAGCCGGAATCCGACAACTGCTCACAGGTTGTTGTCCTGGGCAAGGTGTTTGGGAAGCGTGAGGCATCGGCGTACTTCGACTGCCGACAAGAGCTCTGGTCTGTGGTCGAAGAAAGCTACGCTCGGTTGGCAAATCAGTACGACGTGCTCGTCATCGAGGGAGCCGGAAGTGCCGCGGAGGTCAATCTCCGTGAGCACGATCTGGTCAATTGGCCAGTTGCCAAATTGGCTGATGCTCAGGTCGTACTGGTTGCCGATATCGATCGGGGTGGGGTCTTTGCGCAAGTTCTTGGAACCTTAGATTTGCTGGACTCGAACGAACGCACCAGGGTCCGAGGGATCATCATCAATAAATTCCGTGGTGATGCCAGGCTATTCGCCGATGGGGTGAAGTTCTTGGAAGCACGAAGCGGGCTGCCGGTCTTGGGAGTTGTCCCGTTTCTTCGTGATCTGATGCTCGATCAAGAAGATAGCCTCGATCTCGATCGGAACTTACAAACACGCTTTGCATCCGACCGACTCAATGTTGCCGTCATTTTACTGCCGCATATGAGCAACTTTACCGATTTCAATATCTTGGCATCTGAAGCAGATGTCGCATTGAAGTATGTGACTTCGCCCTCGATGCTTGCCGAAGCCGACATCGTGATGATCCCCGGGAGCAAAAATACGCTGGCAGACCTTTCCTATTTGAAGGAAAAAGGATATGTCCCCGCACTGGACAACCATCTACATAGGCGGCGAGAACTGATCGGTGTCTGTGGTGGCTATCAAATGCTCGGTCGCCGGATTTCGGATCCTCACGAGGTCGAGCAAAGCGGTACAAGCTGTGGACTGGGTTACTTGAATACCGAGACAGAGCTCAAACAAGTCAAGCGCACCACACAAGTCGAAGCAAGTGCGGAGGGCCGCTTCGCACAAGCGGAGACCGTGGCCCGTGGGTATCAGATCCATATGGGCGTCACGCGACGGGTGAACGAACTTCCATGTTTTAGAGTTCGCAGCCAATCAGTACTGGGTGAGGAAGCCCGCCTGTCGATCTCTACGAGCGAAGAAGAGTTCGATGGAGCCATTCGAAAAGACGGCCTTGTGTGGGGCACGTACATCCATGGAGTGTTTGATGAGCCTGGCTTTCGCCGAGCCTGGCTCAATCATGCTCGTGTCAGGAAAGGGCTTCCGCCTCTCGACGAGCTCGTCTCAAGGACAGTCACGGCACGATCACAGGGTGAACTTGATCGGTGGGCTGATCACGTCTCTCATAATCTCGATTTAACCTGCCTCATCGGATATCTCCACACATAAATTCCGGCAGTAGACAAAGGAACCCCGCTCGACATTTGTCGTCTAGTTCCTTCCAAAATGGTCCACGGATTCCCGCGTCGGTATCGGCTCCAATTTCTCCAAAGGAGTGCCGATATTCACCGTTTTCTTGCCAACTATCAGCAAGTCGCTACACTGCTTGAGAACAGCACGAAATCGGCTTTGTAAGGATAGGGAGAGATGCTTGCACGCGAGAATGTCGCTGATGCCGCGTATCCGGTGTGCCCAGCAAACAAAGAAGCGCGTACGCGTCGGCTGATATGCACAACAGACAGGAGAAGGAGGAGAACCGGCTGTGCAATCGGTGGGGTGATGTCGGTGCATTGAGGACAGCGTGAACATTTGTTGAAGAGAAGGGAAGAGGTTTATGAGCAAAATCATGGTTGTCGACGACTCGTACGCAGAACTGCAGTTGATCGAGTCGTATCTTAAAGCCGCCCAACACACCGTTGTATCATTCACGACCGCGGATGGGCTGGAGGACAAGATCGTCTCTGAAAAACCGGACCTCATCGTCTTGGATGTGGTCATGCCTGGCCGGAATGGGTTTCAGGCATGTAGGGATTTGAAAACCGATGCCCGCTTCAAGAGCATTCCGATCGTGCTCTGCACCTCGAAGGGACAGGCAAGCGACAAGTTCTGGGGGCAGCAACAGGGGGCTAACGGTCATGTGGTGAAGCCCTTCAAATCTGAGGACCTTCTGCAAGCGGTGAAACTTGCGCTGTGTTGAGAGAACCGATATTGTCGGAACCGCGAAACAATGATTTCCATCGATGAGTTGCCTCAAGTTCATTCAGATTCAGTCCTAGTACAGACACCACCCAATAAATCATTGAGGGTTTGCCTGGTTACATTGGGAGGAAAAACCTTCGCCATAGACTTACGCCAGGTTATCGAGGTCTTCGAGCCCGAGTCGGTCACGCCTGTACCAGGAATGCCTGCTTCGCTGGTAGGTGTTACCAATCTACGTGGAACCATCATTCCGCTTGCGGATGTGAGAGCTGCCTTGGGCGTATCCGTTTCCGTCCTTCCGAAATATGCTGTTGTTGTTCGTCATGGGACTCAACAGGTCGGTATCCTGGTCGAAGATGTACCGGAAATTCGCAGCTTCCAATCTGACGATCTAGTAACCCCCTCGGTTCGTACTGCAGACAAAAGACTCCCCTTGTTTTCTGGGCCCTTCACAACAGAGAAGAAACCGAGCGCCTTATTGGAAATGTCGCAACTGTTGGCCTTCATAGAAGAGAGGGCCAATGCCCAAAATCCATAGCGTCATATTATGGACAATTGTGCCGGCAAGGTAAGTCTTATCACGAGCAGCGAGCAGGAGGAGAGTCATGACGAAGGTTAGAAAGACGTGGAAATGGCCACCTCGTGCATGGTTTAAAAACCTGAAAGCCCTGCATAAGATCCTTGTCGGGTTTTCCGTCATCATTCTCGGCATGATGGCAATTGGTCTGATCGGTTTGATGGGTCTCAGCCAACTGAAGGGCCAGCTGAGTTCCATTTATGACGAATCAACCGTGGGGGTTTCGCAGGTCGCGGTGAGTAGTACCAACCTCAGCCTCTATCACAATGCGTTGTTGAGCGTTGCGGAGCAGAGACAAAAGAGTGATTTCGACGAAGCCATCATTCCCCTCGCCGAATTGAAGAGACGCACTATGACGCCGATTGAGACCTATCAGCCGTCCGCGGCGCACGAGACGGCGGATGGCCGCCGTGACGGACAAGAGTTGGACGTCCTCATTTTTGCGTTGAGAGAATACTTCGCATCGGCTGAAACCGCAGTGGGAGCGTTGAACGATAGCTTTGACCCATCGCTCACGGATGAACAACGGCAGTCGATGAGGGAACTGGGGATTACGGTGCTGTCGACGGAAGTGGCGTTGTGGCACGGCCGATCGATATGGCGCTTCCAATGGGTGGCACAGCTCATTCGAGACTTGGCGAGTGAATTGAATGATAGCGGGCAAAGCAGGGCCGTATACCTCACCAAGGTCATGCTCGGTGCAGCAGTTTCGGCACTCCTCCTGGCGATCGCTATAGGATATTTCCTTGCGCGCAGCATTGTAAGAGACATCATCCATGTAGCCGACGTCGCTACACAGGCTGCCGCTGGAAATTTGCGCGCGCGCGCAAGATTGGAAAGCGACGATGAGATCGGTCAGATGGCCGAGGCGTTCAACATCATGTTGGATCGAATCACGACACTGGTCTCGACGGAAGAAGAGCGGGACAGGATGCAAAAACAACTCGTGCAGTTCCTTGTGTTGGTGTCAGATGTCGGGAAAGGGGATTTGACTAAGCGCGGTGAAGTGACAGCCGATATGTTTGGAAATCTGGCGGACGGATTCAATCTCATGATTCAGCGCTTTTCGCAGTTGATGAAGCAAGTGCGCCAGGCAGCGGAACGTGTCAATACCTCTGCGAGCAAGCTGAGGGACAATGCCGGACAGATGGCCGGGACCGCCAAACACCAAGCTGACGAATCGATCAAGGCGCTCGGCGCGGTCGAACAGCTGGCGTCATCGATGCGCCAAGTGACCGAGACAGCGGGAGCGTCGTCCGAAGCGGCCCGCCAAGCCTTACAGGCCACCGAAGCCGGCCGGCTCGCGGTGCAGGAAACTGTTCAAGATATGCAGCGCATTCAATTGGCAGTCCAACGTATGTCGAAACAGATCAAGGCACTCGGCGACCGTTCATTGGAAATTTCACAAATCGTATCAACCATTCGGGATATCGCCAATCAAACCAACCTGTTGGCTCTCAACGCTGCGATTGAGGCTGCCGGTGCAGGTGAGGCCGGAGCACGCTTCGCCGTGGTCGCCGATCAAGTGCGGAAGCTCGCGGAAAGCTCGACGCAGGCGACACGCGAGATCGCGGACTTGGTGAAGGTCATCCAGAGCGAAACGCAACATGCGGTCGTTGCCATGGAGCACGAGACTCAGGCGGTCGAGGCCGGATCGGCTTCGGCCTTGCGTACGGACGATGTGTTTAAGGAAATTTCGGCGATTGCTCAACGGTCCGCAGAACTTGCCCAGCACATAGCGGCATCGGCGGCTGCCCAAACGGTTTCAACCGACCAGGTCGGGCGTTCGATCAAGGACTTTAGCGGAGGTGCCGTTGCAACACAAAAGGCCACCGATTCGGCACGCACGACGGTAGAGGACATGGTGACGTTGGCTGAAGGTCTGACTACTTCGGTATCACAGTTTAAGCTGGCCTGAGAATCTCCCTCATCCGCTGAGCGAGGAGAGCCTTCTGGTGTAACGAGGGACCGATGAGCTCGGAGTTCGACAGGCAGAATCTCATCAGCATTTTTGTCCTTGAAGCATCGGATGGGCTGGATGCCCTGACTAAAGCATTGCACCCTCCCGACGGTGCTGTTCCCACCGCTCAAGACCTTGCCGACCAATACATTGTCGCCCACCGGATTTGCGGAGCCGCTGCGCTGTATGGTTTCAGCGGAGTCGCTCAGCTGGCTGAATACTTGGAGATGCTACTTGAGCAAACGACGCCGATTTTGCCAGCTGAATGGGACCGAACGGTAGACTCGATGCGGAACATTACGCAAAGCCTTCAGAGAATCGTTCGAGCCATCGGACAAGGGGGCGTTGAGGATGCAGAAGCCGTAGAACACTGTTGGGCGTCGATAAAACAACGAGAAGGAAAACCAGACAATGAAGCGGCGTTCATGTCTTCCGCCCCGACAATCGATGGCGACTATCTGTTCCCCGGACTCGATGCCGAAATCTTATCTTATTTCGTACCCGAAGCTGAGGAGTATCTCGGCACCATTGACGAGCTGATTCGTATCCTTCGTGAGAAGCGGGATGATGCAGACTCGATTTACCGGCTCTTTCGTGCGGTACATACCCTGAAAGGCTCAGCCTACACCGTAGGCTTCCAAGCCATTGGAGATGTCGCTCGTCCGATGGAAGATTGCATGGTCGCGGTTCATGAACATCGCCTTCCCCTCAGCAATGACCTTCTTGGCATGCTTGCGAAGGCTGCGGAATTGATTCGGCTCATCCTTCGTCATGAACCAGCGAATGTGCAACTACTTCGGCACGATATACCGCTTGTTCTCAATCGTTTTAGCGAGGTGGCTGACAGTACAGCCGCCCCACCTGCACCGACAACTCCTTCCGACGGCCCAGTTACGGGTAGCCCAAATCCTGTCCAGCGTGAGCCTGTTGTTAGCACAGAAGTGCCGACCGCGGCCTTATCAGATAGATACTTTATTCCGGATTTGGATCCGGAAGTGTTCTCCTACTTTATCCCTGAGGCCCAGGAGTATGTGGAGCTCTTGGAAGCCAATCTCTTACGATTGGACAAGGAGCCTCAGAACAGGGAACTGATCCATCAGCTCTTTAGAACCGCTCACACCTTGAAAGGCTCAGCCTATACGGTTGGTTTTCAATCAATCGGTGATCTTATCCATCACGTCGAAGACTTCATGGGGTCGGTGCGAGATGGGAGCATCAACGTGTTACCCGGGCATACGGATCTTATGCTTCGGGCTATCGATGTTGTACGAGTACTGATGCGAAGAGACCTCAGCAAGGTGGACGACACGGGGCAACGATTCGAGGCTGCGCGAACCGAACTGAGACGATTGGATCAGGGTGCAGCAAGTGAGACGACGCCCACACATCAACCAGATGACGCCTCCAGTTCAGCGACCGCGGGACAGCCCGGAGGTGACGACCCTCGATCGCGGGATGATGGAGTTCCGAACGAAAAATCGCGAGAGGAACGTGAAGTCATCCGTGTCAGTCACGCGCGGCTGGAGCGATTGATGAACCTCGTTGGAGAACTCGTCATTGGACGTGGAAGATTGGAACAACGATTGCGAGTCTTGGAGCAACTGTCACAGCAAGTCTTGGTGTTCAAGAGCCGTTTAGTGGATTCCGTCCAATCCTTCGCCGACAAGCACACCTTTAGCTATCAGGACACATCCAGTACTGTAACCGCGTCTCCGAGTCAAGGACTTCCCGTATTCGGCGATTTCGGCAGTCTTGAGCTGGATAAGTACGATGATTTCAATATTTTGGCTCGGCGTATCGGGGAGGTCACCACCGATATCAGTGAGTCGATGTCGCAGCTGGATGGATCCATCCAAAGCGCCCATGACGAGATGACCCGACTGCAACACTTGACGCTGTTGATGCGAGACGAAATCGCCCGTGCCCGCATGGTTCCGATCGGGACACCGTTTACGAGGTTTCGTCGAGCGGTCAGAGAAATCGCCCGAGTTTCAAACAAGGAAGTGTCCTTGGTCACATCGGGCGAGCAGACGGAAGTTGATACCGGAGTCGTGGAACGATTGGTGGATCCATTGGTGCATTTGGTCAGGAACGCTGTCTATCACGGAATTGAGCCGACGGCCGATCGAATCGCGAAGGGGAAACCGGCCGTTGGAACGGTCTACCTCCACGCGGCTCATCGTGGGAATTCGGTCGTCATCGAGGTGGAAGATGATGGAGCAGGGTTGGATCTGGATAAAATACGGGCAAAAGCCGTCAGGACCGGAATCGCACAATCCCACCAGATACAAGCGATGTCGGATGCGGACCTCTTTCAGTTGATTTTCTTGCCCGGTTTTTCAACAGTCGACAAGGTAGGGGACCAAGCAGGTCGAGGCGTAGGACTGGACGTGGTCAAGCGAGTCATTGAAGGCATGAACGGGCATATCGAGGTGGAGTCTGAGCCTGGTGTCGGCACCAAATTTACTTTGAATCTCCCTCTCACCCTCCTCATCGCCACCGCGTTGTTCGTGCGGGTCGGTACCGAGAAATATGCGATTCCATTGCTGAGCATTCAGGAAGTTACGATGCCGACGCTATCCGCAGTACGGGAGGAAGGTAATCGTAAGCTCTTACAGCTCGACGAACAAGTTATTGAATTACAATCTCTCCATCACATCCTTCGCCGTGAACCGGGAAGCGTCGATTGGACGATGCCGGTCGTGATCGTCCGAACGGCTGCTGGCCCTATGGGCCTTGCAGTCGATGAACTGTTGGGCCGCCAAGAAATCGTCATCAAGCCGCTCGGACCACTGAAACTGTTGGAGCATTCGTTTTTCGGAGGGGCGACCATTGATCCAGAAGGACGGATAGTTCTTGTTATCGATCCAAGCCGTTTGATGTCGAGAGGAACGAAAGAATCGACTGCTCACGCTCCCTTTTCCAAGACCACACCACTTCCGGAACCGTCCTTACTACAACAGGAGATGTCGTCGCATAAGTCCCAAGAGGCCCGTCTGCTCTTGATAGATGATTCGTTAAGCATTCGAAAGTTCGTTGGAAGAATGTTGGAGTCCGCCGGATATCCGTTCGATACGGCCGTTGATGGCGAAGATGGGCTCCGAAAGGCATCGACGACAAATTATCGGATGATCCTCACCGATCTTGAAATGCCGAAGCTCAACGGATTCGAAGTTATTCAAGCTCTCAGAAGTCGTCCGGAAACCAGGCAAACGCCGATCGTTGTCATGACGACGAGGGCACGGGACAAACATCGGCAGATGGCGATGAGCCTCGGTGCCAGTTCATACGTCTCCAAGCCGGTAGATGAACGGATGTTGCTGCATGAGGTTGAACGGTGGCTTGGAAAGGCTCCGGCGCTGCGCAAGTAACCTTGCGGAAATACTTGTATCAATTGACGAAATGCAACTTGTTACTGAAAATGGGCAAGAAGGACTTGGCATGGGCGTCCAGGAAGCGATGACGGGAATTTCGTCGCCAGCTTTTTCATCACGATTTCTCATTGTGACAGTAGGCGAACGGTATCTGGCGTTGAATGCTGAATCTATTTGTGGGTTGATGACTCTCGAAGAGACCGGAAATGTTGAAAACCCGACGGTTCACGGTATGGTGTACGGTGCCATCAATCTCGCCGATCGATTGAGCGTACCGCATGATCAGGATGGGGCGAACGCCCGTGTCGTGCTACTTTCTGAAAGAGAAGCGCGTGCGAGCATTCGAGTCACCACGGTGCAGGGACTTCTTGAATTCCCACTATCTCAAGTCCTGCCGCTTCCTATGCAGTTCCGCGGCCCGGAACGGCACTGGTACCGCGGCATGATCCTATTCTCAAGAAGCATTGCGTTGGTGCTGGACACCACGTGGCTTCTTGATGAGCGGATGTCGGGCTTAGAAGGCAATTGCGGGCCAGAACGGACTCGTGAGCTTGTGGCGGATCCGAAGATTTCGGTGAACCATAGCCCGACATGCTGAGAACCGGCCAAAAGCATCAGCGGGAAACGTCGCGTCAATCATGGCAGCTGTTGGTGTTTTCGGTGGGTGGTAGACGACTTGCCGTGAAGACATTGGATATATCAGGCATTTTTCCGTGGAATGAATCAATCCCGATCGCTGGTCGAACACCTTTTGTCACGGCGGTGGTTCGCCAGGGGCAGACCGTGCTACCGGTATTCGATCTGGCTGCGTCCCTTCACCTTACTGTGCAAGGAAGCAGTCCCTTGTGTCTGAGGGTAAAGCATCCCCTCGGAGAAATGGCGATGTGCATTGATGAGGAGATTCCGGTTCTTCATACCTTTGATCCTGCCGCGCTTCAAACATATCAAGGTAAAGATTTGCCGGCCGAAGGTAGCTATACCAATGGCTTGGACGAGATCCCGATTCTCTCGCTATCACGACTTGGGTCGACTGTGTGACGATTCCCCGTGTTCCGGGACGGACGAAAGGTGCAGGCATGCCGAAGATCTTAATCGCCGATGACAGCATCGCAGTTCGCAAAGTTGCGGAGCGACTGTTGACCGAGGCCGGCCTCGGCGTCACTCTTGCGGCAAACGGAGAAGAAGCATTGGCCTATTTAGCAAAGGAACGGCCGGATGTTGTTGTGTCCGACGTCATCATGCCGGATAAGAGCGGGTATGAAGTCTGTGCCTTTGTCCGTGGAAACGCAACCCTCGCCGCGACGCCCGTACTGCTCATCTCGGGAATCGTGAACGATGAAGTGACCAGGCAGGCCGAGTCTTGCCACGCGAACGGAGTATTGAAGAAGCCGTTTCAAGGTACATCCCTAAAGGATCGAGTCCTCGAACTGATAGCAAAACGGCAGGAACCAGCAGCGGCCACGGTCGCCGAGCCGGCTTCCGTTCCCGCCGCGGCTCCCGCTGAGAAGATGATGCCTATGTCAGACCAACTGCAGCAGAGTCTGCGTCAGGAGACCGGCAAACTCAAAGAGTTTGAAGAACAGTTCCGGGCAGAACGGGTTCGATCAGAGGAACTGACCAGGCAACTGGCTGAGTCCACAGCGCAGCTCGCCAGAGCCAAGGAAAGCGAAGCGCAGTTGGCAACCGAGCGCCAACGCGCCGACGATCTGCAAGAATCACTCGTTAAGGTTGAAGAACAGTTCCAGGCCGAACGAGTTCGATCAGAGGAACTGATCAGGCAACTATCTGAGTCCACAGCGCAGCTCGCCAGAGCCAAGGAAAGCGAAGCGCAGTTGGCAACCGAGCGCCAACGCGCCGACAATCTTCAAGAATCACTCGTTAAGGTTGAAGAACAGTTCCAGGCCGAACGAGTTCGATCAGAGGAACTGACCAGGCAACTATCTGAGTCCACAGCGCAGCTCACTAGAGCCAAGGAAAGCGAAGCGCAGTTGGCAACCGAGCGCCAACGCGCCGACAATCTTCAGCACACACTCGCTAAAGTCGAGCAACAACTATCAAGAATCCCTGAGCTGGAATCGGCACTGAAGGCGGAGCAGGATGCGGTCGAAGCCTTCAAGCAGGAGGCCGTGAACTGGCAAAAAACTTCCGTTCGAATTGCAGAACTGGAGTCTGCTCTGAACGCTGAACGGGCGGCGGAGGAGCAACTTGTGCAACAACTGGTTGATTTGGAGCAGGTGTCGATCAGGGCAAGAGACGTGGAAGCAAAACTCGCGAATGCGGAACAGCAGAATGGTGAACTTCACCAGAAAATTCGTGACCTCGAAGTCGAACTTTCGACGGAACGGCGGAAGAGGGAAGAGACAATGGGACAACTTCAAGATTTGGAGAGAGTGGCGACGAGAGTTCAGGAAATGGAAGGGCTTCTGGCCGCAGAACGAGATCGCAACGGAATACTCGCTCGGCAAGTCGTTGAAGCCGAACAAGCCGCTGAGAGTGCCACAAAACGACTTGAGGAAATGGCACGCAAGTTAAGCGAGATTGCAGGATTGGCTTCCCAACTCGGACATGGGAGGGGATAATCCTGAGCCGGTCATCTGAACATCTAGTGTGGTCTTGTTGAAGGGCCGAAACCGATGTCCGTTGAAAGCGAAAGTGCGTTCCAGAAAGAACTGGTTGAACTGTTCGTTCAAGAGGCACAGGAATGGCTCCAGCAAATTCACGTCGCACTCGATGAACTACAGCAAACTCCCCCTTCAGAACGCCATCGTGTCTTGGCTCAGATGATCAAGGTCGGCATTACGAACCTCGGCGGATCTGCAGCCACGATCAACTTGTGCGATGTCGAGCGCGCCAGCTTCGCGGCCCTTCCCTTCGTTGAAGCCGTCCAAGACCCTTCCGTGCCAATCTCAACTGATGACTTTATCGCCCTGTGCAAACAGCTGGGGCACGTCCATGGAGCCCTGACTCGAGCGACAGGTCTGGAATTTGATGAGGAACAGGTACCGGCTTACGACGAAGACCCTCCAAGAATGATCTCGACGAAAGAATTGCTGATATTGCTCCGTGGATTGCAGGCTCAGCGCACGGCATCCGACACATTCCATCGCAATGTGGTTCAGACGATGGTGGCCCAGACGGAGGGATTGATGGGGTGCGGGGTCGAACAATGCAATGTGGCTTCCATCCGGGAATTTCTTGACCGGTCAGCCGAAGGAGATCAAGGCTTTCTCCAAGTCGTTCGACAAGAACTTCCTCAGCTAACGGCTGTGCTTCAGGCCCTCAAGCATCATAGCGTCGTCCCTGGCCCACTGTCTTCCGACCTGCATAATGCGGTTGAACGTGCCGCGCAGCTATGGTCTGCCGCTCAACAGGTCAATGCCTCCCATGCGATGGTGTTTTTTATGGGATTGCATAGCTTCCTCACGGTTGTGATGCAGCGTCGTGTGGTGGTAAATGCCGACAACTATGACGCAATCCATTCACGTTTGACCCAGAGCGTGAAGGGAATTGAGGAATGGGCGGAAAGCGGTCGGGCTGAGCGGATGGCGATACAAGGCGTATTGCCCCATTGAATGAGTCTCAGATCCGAGGCTTCCCTCCGGCTGGGATGCCGAAACGAAAAAGGACATACGAGTGCCACTTGTCGATGCGCTACAAAATCATAGTCTGATTCAAGATTCCGCCTACGAGACTCATTGGGGACTGCGTCTTCGCCCGTTTGAGAATGTACCGGATCCGAAGTTTTATGTCCCATCGGCCAAACATGAGGCAGCAATGGAACGAATGCTGTACGGGATCCAGGCCCGTAAAGGGATCGTGATGCTCACCGGTGAGATCGGAAGCGGGAAGACCCTCCTCAGTCGTGCCATGATTCTCAAGCTTCCTCGATCCCGGTATGAGATCGGACTGGTATCGAATCCGACTATCCCAGGGAATGAATTTCTCGGTGAGATCTTGTTTCAACTCGGGTTGGATCCCCACGGAACGCGAGTGGAGCAGTTGCGTCGCTTGAACGATCAACTGCTTGCCAACTACCATCGAGAAGTGGACACGGTTGTGGTGGTGGATGAAGCCCAGGCCATTGAACACGATCGCTTGTTTGAAGAGCTGCGCCTCCTTAGTAATTTCCAGTTAAATGATCGGTTTCTCATCACCCTCGTGCTCGTAGGACAGCCGGAACTGCGGGACCGTATCGCCCGCATTCCGCAGCTTGCTCAACGGGTGGCCATACAACACCACATTGAATATTTGGATCGCGCCGAGACGAAAGCCTATATCCTGGCTCGTCTCGCTGCTGCCGGGGGCGAGCTGCCGATATTCTCACCCGGTGCAATTTCCTCCGTCTATCATCGCACCGGTGGTGTGTGCCGATTGATCAACTCACTCTGCGACTTGTGTCTCTACTTCGGGCGTGTTTCAGAAGTGCGTCAGATCAAACGCGCGTTGGTGGAGAAAATCGCGAATGAAGTGCTACATCGACGACACAATACCGGCGCATGGGTGATGTCTTGACGACCTGGTATCAAGAGGCAGAATACGCGTTGGGCGGGATAGCGACCGCTGTTCTGGAACATCGGTCCATATCACTGGAACCACTTGAAGCCCTTGCAACGGGCGTCGTGTCATCGCTGCAGCGCAACGATGAGCTGGTCGTACAAGCCCTAGCGGGAGCATTCGGATCACCTCTCATCACCAATCTGATCAATGTGGCCATACTGGGAACCAAGGTCGGAATCGGTCTCGGGTACTACGGAGAAGAGCTGCACCGGTTGGCCCTAGCGGGATTTGTCCACGATATTGGATTGTTTGCCGTGCCGAAACCCTTACTCACCAAGTCCGGCCGTTTGACCCAGGAAGAGCGGGAACTCATCGAGGGGCATCCTGAGCTGGGATATCAAGTTGTTGAGAAGTGCGGACCGGCGTATCACTGGTTGGCACAATTGACGCGTCAAGCTCACGAACGCTTCAATGGGCAGGGATACCCCAATCGACTCGCTGGAAGAGCGGTCAGTGAAATGGCTCAGATCTTGGGTGTGGTCGACGTATTCGATGCTTTGGTGAGCGAGCGCCCCTATCGCCGTCGTCTGCTTCCGCACGAAGCGATCAAGGAACTTCTGGTCGCTGAACGAAAAACCTTTCCTCGAGAAATCCTGAAGGCGCTCGTCGAGCAGTTTTCGGTGTACCCGCTTGGGACGACAGTGCGATTGACGAGCGGAGAAGTAGGAACAGTGACCAACGTGAATAGCCGTTATCCACTTCGCCCGGTCGTGCGGATGGATGATCAGCGGGAATATGAAGGAAGTGGTGCTTGTGAGATTGATTTGAGCCGCACGCCAGCAGTATCGATTGCGGAGATTCTACAGCCTCCTGTCGTCGGACGTATCACATTTTCGAAAGCACCCCCCAAACCGGTAGCGTCTGTTGTGCCGACCGCTGTTTCTGATTCCTTCACGTCGCTGCTCGAAAGCCTTGACGCGGTTGCGTTGACACTGCAGGGCGTGGTGGACACCAAGAAAACCTCGTTGAAGCCACCGGATGTCGATACGGATATGGATGCCATGACGGGGATCGATCGCCCGTTTCGCTAGCAGATCGACCTCAAAGAGCCCCCCCTCCTTCTACTCTTTGCTCTAGAGATCCGGATGGTTATAATGGCAACCCTAACTTCCGGATGTCTTGACGATCGCGAAGAGAATCAGGTGCCGAAGCTCATCAACGTTCATCATCCACAGCAGGCGATGCAGCTGGCTCAGGAGTACGTAAAAACGTACATCCTCATGCCGTCCAGTCTTCTAGGCCTCATCTGTATGATCGGCGCGATCGGAGGTCTGGGATACCAGTGGCTCTCAACCAAGGGCTATACCTTTGAGACCTTTTATCAGAGTTCGGGGTTGTTTCTATCGGGCGTAGGCTTGGGAACATTGCAGACGCTCTATCAACGGCATCTCTTGCGGGAGTTCCCCGAAGTTCTGGCGGCGCGTATGAAAGAAGGACTGAATCGGCAGAGAGGCACGCTCAAGAAGAGGTCGGATGCGACGACCATCAAGCATCCGGGGCGTCAGTTCGTTCCGCTCGCATATTTGCTGGGCGCGATGGTCTTAATCGGAGGGACCATTGCTGCGTATGTCTACGGCAGCGTGAGCATAGTTCCGGCGCTCTTGATGCCCTGGGCCGGGTTTTATTGGACAAGGCTGTTCTTGTGGCGGAGAGTGATCAAGGTAGGAAAACCCGAGAGGTGAAGTTTTAGCTCTTTTTAGAACGGGCTGCTTTTAATCGAGGAACTCGACCTGCCGAATCTTTCAGCTGCGTTTCAAGGGCCACCACGCGCTGCTCCAAATCCCGCACGAGTTGTTTCAGCTCTGGGAGCCGAAAGATAGTGCCCTGAACTCTCAGTGCTTTTTCCCGCGGCATTGCCGGGATGCCTCCGACGATCTGGTTCGATCCCAAGCTACGATTGACTCCTGATTTCGCCGCAATCATCACTTGATCGCCGATGGTCAGGTGATCGGAGAGACCGGCCTGGCCGCCGATTACCACATGATGGCCGATGGTTGTGCTGCCGGCGATGCCTACCTGCGCGACGAGAATGCTGTGCTCTCCGACTGTGACATTGTGGGCGATCTGGACGAGATTGTCGACTTTGGTGCCCTGCTTTATCAGGGTCCGCCCGAACGTTGCGCGGTCGACCGTCACATTGGCTCCCAGTTCAACGTCGTCTTCGATGACAACGCTGCCGAGTTGCGGGATCTTATGATGCCGGCCTTGATGCTGCACGTATCCGAACCCGTCGGCTCCGATCACGGTTCCGCTGTGCACGATCACTCGCGCACCAAGTGAACAGCTCTCGCGAACGACGACATTAGGGTACAGCACGCAATCGTCCCCGATCGTTGAATCCGATCCTACGAAGACCCCCGGACAGAGTGTGACGCGATTGCCGATCGTCACGCGGTCGCCCAAAGTCACAAAAGGCCAGATAGAAGGATCGGTTCCGATCCGCACATCGGCTCCCTGTATCACCTGTTCGGCAATGCCCCGAGGTGCCTGGTGCCGGACAAAAAAGGTCTGTGCGACGCGCGCGAAGGCCAACATCGGATGGTCCACGACGATTTGCGGCACAGCGAGATCGGGCAAATGGCGATGAACCAGTAGCGCTGCTACACGAAGGGCTGCCGCCGCCTTAGACATTTTGTCGTTGGTGATGAATGACAACGCGTCTGGATTGGCTTCGCCGAGACTTGTTAAGCCGCAGATCGGTGTCTGGCTGTCGCCGTGGAGCGTCCCCCCGACGACCTCTTGGATTTGAGCCAATGTGATCGGAGAAGGCGGTTGGGGCTTGCTCATCGGGTCACGACTTTCTTCTTCCCGGACGTAACGGCGGCTGTCTTCTTCGGCTTCCCGGCGGAGGCGGGCTTTGATGGAGCCGCCTTCTTGGTGGACGAAGGCTTGGCCGCCTTGGTCGTGGTCGACTTGGTTGATTTTGACTTGCTCGCAGCGGTCGCGGGTTTGGCCGACTCTGGCTTGGACTCAGGCTTCAGTTCAGCGAGCCGCCGCTGAACATAGGCGGCCACGGTACCAACGGTACTTAACCCTGGGAGGTCTTGATCTGGGATTTGAAGTTTGAATCGTTCCTCGATCTCGAAGAGCAATTCGATGGTGGCCACTGAGTCGAGGCCCAGATCATCTCGGAGATGATGAGACTCGGTAATCGACGCAGGGTCTCGTTTAAGATAGCTGGCTAAGGCCTGAGTAATTTTAGAGGTAATCGCGGGATCGACGGGTTCAGTCATTATGGGTACTCCTTCAAATGGAATGAGGCTTTTCGCATGTGAATTCCGCGAGTGGTCCTCGATATCGTTCAACTGTTCTTACGCCACAAATTTTTTCAAGACGACCGTGGCATTGTTGCTGCCGAATCCGAATGCGTTCAAGAGGGCGTAACGAATTCTTCGTTCCTGCACGGCATGCCGGATCCCATCCAATTGGCAGGCCGGATCCGGTTCCTCGTAATTCGCAGTGGGATGAATTTGTCCGGTGTGTATTGAAAGGGTCGTCGCCACGGCGCCGATCGCGCCTGCCGCCCCCAAGGTATGGCCGATCAGTGACTTCGTGGCATTGACGGCGATTTTGTCCGCGCGATTCTTAAAAAGAATCCTGACCGCTTTGGTCTCAACGGCATCGCCGATCGTCGTGGAGGTCGCATGGGCGTTGATGTAGTCGACCTGATCAGGACCGATGCCGGCAGAGTCTAGACCGATCTTCATGGTCATGGAGATTTCCTGACCATCCTCCTGCGGAATAACCATGTGATAGGCTTCGCTGGTCGCGGCATATCCGGCAAGCTCAGCATAGACTCTCGCTTTCCGCTTCTTGGCATGCGCCCATGATTCCACGACTAATGCGGCAGCGCCCTCTCCCATGACGAATCCATCTCGGTGTCGATCGAACGGACGTGAGGCTCGTTCCGGAGCATCGTTAAACTCGCTGGAGAGAGCACGCAAGGAACAGAATCCGGCAAAGACCAACGGAGTAATGCTCGCGTCGGCTCCGACGGCGATAATGACATCGGCTTGACCGCTGCGAATGCATTGAAGGGCTTGACCAAGAGCATGGGCACTGGAGGAGCAGGCCGTCGAGATCGTGAGGTTCGGTCCTTTGGCTCCGTGTGCCATCGCGACGATGCCCGAAGCGGAGTTCAGCGTGATCGTAGGAATGAAATTGGGATGGACGCGGTGTGGTCGTTGAGTTTTAAAGAGCTGCGTAATTTCACGCTCTCCCATCACCATCCCGCCCATACCGGCTCCGACGATGACGCCGACGCGATGGGGAGACTCCTTGGCCATGCTCAGATCGGCATCGGCGAGCGCTTCTTTCGTAGAGACCAAGGCGAATTGCGCGTAACGATCCACGCGGCTCGCTTGCGTAGTCGGCAAATACTGCTCCGGTGAAAAATTGTGGACTTGCCCGGCAACTCGCGAACGATAGCCGGACATCGGAAACCACCCTAGGGAAGGGATCGCCGTAATCCCAGAACGGCCCGCGAGGGCCGCCTTCCAGAATTCACTGACGCCGATCCCGATGGGAGATACTACCCCAAGACCGGTAATCACCACGCGCGAGGCCATGTTTCTCCCTCCTTATGGGCGCACACGGCGCCTTTCTTACCGGAAGACCGAGGTACAGTCAACTAGGAAACCTCTCTTCAATGTCTAACCTTCAATAATAGATAAAGCCCGAAGCTGAGGAACAGCGCATTGGCCATCCAACCGGCCAGCATGGGAGCCAAAGCGCCTCCTCGTCCTAGCGCGATGGCGACGGAGTGCGTCGTCCAGTAGCAGAATCCGACGATGAACGCTTGTCCGATACCCATGGCCATATTTCCACCGCGGACTCCGCTTCGCCGCAAACTTAGCGCAATCCCGACGAGCACCATCACGACGGTCACCAATGGGAATGCGACACGGCCGTAGTAATCCGTCAGCAGACGGGCGAACGAGAAACCTTCATGCCGAAAGCGCGCGAGGTAATTCCGGATTTCTTGAAACGTCATGGTTTCTGAGTTCCCCACAAGTGAGGAAGAGAAATCATCGGGAATCAGCGGAAGGTTGATCGCATGTTCCGTAAACAGTGACAGCTCGACGGTATCGTCCGATTGGAATCGGCGATGATTTCCGTTCAGCAGGATCCAGCCCTGAGGAGTATAGCGGGCTTCAGCCGCTTCCGTCATCCGATCGAGCTTAAACGGCGGACGAAAATAAAAGATTCGTACGCCTCGAAGGACTTTGCCCGCGACATCGATCTCATTGACTTCCATCAGGCCGTCGGCGCTGATACGGGTCCAGGGCTGGACGGCTTTGACGGTGACAGGAGCCGGTCTTTGTTCGATTTGGACCACCCGGACTTCTTCGGCTTTCTCCGAAGCGAGCGGAATGACGGTCGAGCTGAAGAGAAAGAGAATTACAGACACGCCGCCGGCAAACAGGAGAAACGGCGAGGTCATCCACAACAAACTGATCCCGCAGCTGCGCATAGCGGTGATTTCGTTGCTGCGGGCGAGAAGACCAATCGTCAGTAGGGTCGCCACAAGAATGGCGAACGGGGCGACTTGAAAGGAAATTGAAGGGATCTTCAACGCAAAGTACGTCAGGATAGGGAGGATGCCGGACTCATACCGAAGAAACCGGCGGACTTTTTCAAAAAAATCAATGACCACGTAGATCGTCACCAAGCCGGAAAAACAGATTCCAAAAATTTTCATGTACTCGCGGAGGATATACCGAAATAGAATCGTCATGATGCTAGCGTTTGCTCATCCGTAAGAAGAGGGCGATGGTGATCACAACGAATATGACATTGGGCAGCCAGGCGCCCCAAAAGGCATGCAGGATCAAGGCTGTCACCAGGAAATCGCAACCGACATTCAGAATATAGAACGCGATGATGATGCCCACGCCAACGGCGAATCCGCCCATACGACCGGACCGTTTCGACACGATTCCGACCGGTACTCCCAGCAGACAGAATATAAGCGATGCGGTTGGGAACGCCAGGTCTTTGTAATATTCCATGAGGCGGCGAAGCGCGCCGGCATCTTTGCCGCCGGTTTCTGCGAGGCGGACCATAATTTGATCGTAGGACGGACGTTCCTCTGTCGCAGAGTAGCTGCTGAGGTTCAGGTTGATCTTGATGTCGTAGCTCGTGAAAGCAATCCGTTGGGATTGATCGACCTGGGGCGGTCGGCTATGAATCATGCCGTTCTCCAATCGGAGTGCGACGTGGTCATGCTCAGAATCCATGAAGATATGGTACTGTTCCGCCACGATGACTCGTGGTTCATTCGGTAGGCGTTCATCCGAGATAAAGATGCCGGGAGCGGGACGTCCCTGCTCTCCTTCTGGGACATAGATCATCATGTTCGGAATCGGCTCGTTGAAGGTCCCACGTTCCAGGGCGAGGGCGAGTTGATCTTTCAACAGATTGAGAGCGACCTTCTTTAGGTTCAGGGAACTCCATGGCTGCCCCCATTGAGACAATATCAATGTCAGCGTAAAGACACACACCGAGAAGAGGAGTACCGGCTGCGAGAGACGAAACAGGCTGAGCCCGGTGGCGCGCATCGCGATCAGTTCCTTGTCAAAAGACAACCGGCCAAATGCCGTAACCGATGCGATCAGGCCCGCGATCGGAAGCGTGAGCACGAGCCCCGAAGGGAGCAGCATGGCGATCACTTTGAGAACTGCCCAGAAACCGACCCCCTTGGACACCAGCAGTTCGACAAGACGCAAGAGTTCCTTGGTCAACATGACAAAGCAGAGCGCGCCGAGGCTGAGACCAAACGGAGAGAGCAGTTCCGTGAAAATGTAGCGATCGAGCAGCGTTCGTAAGATCACAGAATGTCTGGATCGGAGAAATGTTGAATACTATAAGGTGAGTCCTTCTTGCCTGTAAACACAGGAGCAAATCTTCACCTTAAAGATTCGCTTGACACAGCCTGATGCCTATGTTACATGCAGCGCGACTTTCCCTCAAATGATGGGTTCCGTGAGCGATGCATCATTCCTTCAGGTGCCCGTCCCATCAACCATCCCGATTCTTGCCCAATCTATTTTCAACTTTAATGCAGGGTCGATTGAGTGGAGTCGCTACGTAACCAGTCGTAGTTGTTGACAAAAGGAGGGCTTCTGTGAAGACAAAAGGAACGGTCAAGTGGTTCAACGATCGAAAAGGGTTTGGATTCATCCGGCTGGATAGCGGAGAAGACGTCTTCGTCCATTACTCCGCTTTACAAGGAGAAGGTTTCAAGACTCTCAAGGAGGGGGAAAACGTCGAGTTTGACATCGTACAGGGAGCCAAGGGTCCTCAAGCGGCCAATGTGCTCAAGGCGGCGATCGCCGCGTCCTAAGTCGTCAGATCTTCCATTTGGCTCGGTAGAAGGGCCGATCATCCGGCAAGAGTGGTCGGCGCTTCTACGGGAGTGCTGCACTGTCTGATTCAGCCATTTCCTAGACAAAAACCATTGACACTGCTAGCGTTTGGCTGTTCTGTTCCTGGAGGTATCGTTGTGCCATCGGATCGAAGTCGAGTTCTTCAACAAGCTCAGTTCCTGGCGTCCCGCGGACAGTACGAAGCGGCCATAGCCGAATGGAAGCGGTTGGCCACAGAAACCCCCGCCGACGGCACCGTTCATAATACGATCGGTGATTTGCAATTGAAGCGAAACGCTTCAGAGGAAGCTGCCGCTGCATTCTTGCAAGCGGCCTCAGCCTTCCGAGCCGAAGGCGCTACTCTTAAGGCAATCGCTGCCTTTAAAAAAGTCCTTAAATGCGATCCCTCTCGATACGAAGTCTATCGCCACCTTGGAGATCTGAACGTTGAACGCGGACTCATCAGCAGCGCGGTCCAGGATTACCTCACCTTAGGGAAGTACTACCTGAAAGGACGTCGAGGAAAAGACGCGCTCGAAATCTACAAGAAGATCGTCCTCCACGATCCATCGAATCTCGACGCGCAGCAGCGCGTTGCAGAACTCTGTGTCCAGGAAAACCATGGGGATGAAGCGACCAAAGTGTATCTCCAGTTGGGCCGGGAGCGATCGGCGCAAGGGAGGTACGATGAGGCGAAAGACGCCTATCTCGCCGCACTCAGGATCGATCCTGCGAACAACGAGGCCGCCCAATTCGTGGAGAGCATGAAGAAGGGTGGAACCGGGTCGAACAAACCGGTCAAACCAGGATCCACCGCGTCGGTGCAGAAACCATCCGAATCGGTCGATTTGCTGGCCGAGGCCGTTCGCCGCATTGACGAAAAGCAGTATGCCGGCGCGGAAGCGATCTTGAACCAAATGCTCACACGGGAACCAGGGAACCCCCAAGTCTGTCAACTCCTGGCTCGATTGCATTTGCAACGCGGGGATGTGCAAGTGGCGCTGGGGGAATATCGCTTCTTGGCTGGCGCAGCGTTGCGGGCGCATGACAGCACTCTTGCTGAATCGTTGATTCAGGAGTTCTTGTCTGTTGACCCGAACTCCGTCCCCTTACTGGAACTGAACGGGGAACTGCGCGAAGAGCAAGGTGATAGCGGGGGAGCCGCACAGCAGTATGCGAAGGCCATCGAACTCTTGTTGGAGCATCCCGAGCCCGGCATGGAAAGTCTGCATGAAGAGCTCTTCGAAAAGGTACGATCGCTGTCCGGGGATGAGGCATTCGTGAATCGGCTGGCGATGAGGATGAGGGGAGGATCCACGGCAGATCAGAGCGGGCCTGCTCAAAATGAGTCTGTGCCGGAAACGTCGTTGGACCTCGTATCTTCTTTAGCAGACAATGATGAATCTTTTCCGGTTCATCCGGAAGCTATTCAATCGGCTAGTCCAAGTGATCAGGCTCAGGAAGACTCGGAATTCGCTCTGACAGGTGCTGCGCCAGACGACATCGGTCCTTTTGCAGGGATCGACGAGACGCAAAAGGCCGAAGACCCAGTATTGTCGGTTTCACGCTCAGCCGAGCACTCCGTCATTCAGACTACCGTGGAATCGGCTGTTCCCGATCAACCAATTATTCCTCCCAAGCCGGCAATAAAGGAACCGCCGCCGGATTACGAGGCGCACTATGCGTTGGGCGTGGCGTACAAGAACATGGGATTGTACGAAGAGGCAAAAGAAGAGTTTCAGGTGTCGATGAGCAGCGACTCGTTTTATCTCGATTCGGCGTTAATGACGGCAGTCTGTCTCAAAGAGGAGCGCCTCATCGCTCAGGCAATTCTAGGACTAGAAACGGTCTCGGCTGATCCTCGGTGCCAAGGGGCCAAAGGGCAGGCCATTCGTTACGAGTTGGGCTCCCTGTATGAAGCAGAGGAACAGTGGGAAAAGGCCGTGCACGCTTACCAATCCATCCCCTCCTTTCATGACGTCCCACAGCGACTGACTGCGTTAAAGGGAAGACAAGGGGGAAGGGACGACGGTTTTCGATATGCATCGTAGAGTCCGACACCATTCCTCGATCACATCCTAGTGCACTCGATTCGGCGCCGGTCTGCCTCCTAATACGGCTGCAATATTGTCGAGACAGATGAATCCCATGCGAACGCGAGTCTCGAGTGTGGCTGATCCCAGGTGTGGAAGCAGGACCACATTCGGCAGCGATATCAAACGGGCATGGACCGTCGGTTCGTGCTCGTAGACATCCAGCCCTGCACCCGCGATCGTTCTTGCCTCAAGCGCCGACACCAAGGCAGACTCGTCGATGACAGGACCTCGCGACGTATTGATTAGGTAAGCAGTCGGCTTCATCAGGGCCAGCTTGCGTCGCTCGATGAGATGCCGAGTGCTCTCGGTGAGCGGGACATGGAGCGAAAGAAAATCACACTCCGCGACCACTTCATCTAGGGGGCGCCAAACCCACGAGACGCCGGGAGGACTGCAAACACTCTGACAGCCCGCATAGATCACCGGCATCCGAAACCCGGCCGCCCGTTGCGCGACCGCCTGTCCGATCCGTCCCATGCCGACGATGCCCAGCGCCTTCCCGGACACGTCGGCGCCCAGCATCTGTGTCGGTGTCCATCCGGGCCAGTGACCGGTACGAACCCAGGTATCTCCTTCAACAACCCGCCTCGTCAGCGCGAGCAAGAGAGCCCAGGTCAGGTCAGCGGTGGCATCAGTCAGCACGTCTGGTGTATTGGTAACGACGATGCCGTGCTGGGCCGCGGCGGCAAGATCGATATTGTTGTAGCCGACTGCATAGTTGGCGATGACTTTCAATCGTTTGGCCTGGGACAGCAACGAGGCATCGATACGATCCGTCAGTGTGCAGATCACCGCCTGCGCCTGGGCAAAGCCTCGGCACAGCTCTTCCTCCGTCGGCGGCCGATCTGTCGGTTCGGTAAGCATCTGATACTGTCCGGAGATTGCGTTCAGCACCGGGCGAGGCAACAGGCGGGTTACGTATAAGGTCGGGCGTTCCATGAGCCTCTCCATTGTAGGAGAATTCGTAGGCGACCGACAACGACTCTGGTTCTTCGAAGTGTTTGCGAGCTAAGATGCAGAACTATCTATGATGGCTTTACCCACCTTGATATTGCCGACAAGAGCGCACGCAGTCGCCCGTGATCTTCGCGCTCTGTTGGGAGCCGAGAAAGTCAAAGATGACGTGCCCACGATCACGGCCTATGCCGTGGATGCCAGCATCTATCGCGTTCCTCCCCAGGCGGTCGTCCTTGTTGAATCAGAAGAGGACATTGCTGCCACCGTTGCCTATGCGGTGACACGGGGTATCCCTCTTACGCCTCGGGCAGCCGGGACCAATCTGACCGGTTCCGCCATCGGCTCAGGCATCATTCTCGATGTGTCGCGTCTCAATCGAATCCTTGAAGTGAATCAGGAAGAGAGGTGGGCCAGGGTCCAGCCCGGGATCGTCTTGGCGGAGTTGAACAAGCAACTCGGCTTGCAGGGGCTGTTGTTTGGGCCGGACCCGTCAAGCGGGGACATGTGCAAGCTGGGCGGCATGATCGCCAATAATTCTTCTGGACCTCATACCTTGCGCTACGGCTCAGTAAAGGACAATGTCCAGGGTCTCCGACTCTGCCTCACCTCGTCAACGTGGATTGAGGCGCGAGCCTATGCCTTCGATGATCCGTCGTTAGAGCGCCTCCTGACAACCGTGCCGGCCTTGCGTGACGTGCTGGTGATGACACAGACCCATGCAGAACTGATCGCCGTGAAGCGGCCCACGGTCAGCAAGAATAGTTGCGGGTACAATCTCTTTGGGTTGGCCGACGGGCTCGCACGGGGCTCGTTCGATCTCCCGAAGTTATTCGTCGGCAGCGAAGGGACGTTGGGTGTCGTGAGTGAAGCCAGGCTCACGCTGGTCGACAAGCCCAAGGCTACGTTGACCGCGCTCATTCACTTCCGGAGTCTCGATGAGGTCGGTGAGGCGGTGCCCCGACTGCTGACGTTGCAGCCAAGCGCTTTAGAAGTCATGGATGCCAATACGCTCAACTTAATCGGTCGAGGGAAGCATGGCATTCCGGCTGATGCGGCAGCGACATTGCTGGCCGAATTGGATGCCGATTCCCTCGAGATCGATCTTCGAGAGCGGGCTGAAACCATGGCCACCGTCTGTCGGCCGTACAAGCTGGCGGCGGAGCTGACGCTGGCGTTCGATATCGAACGTCGAGAGCAGCTCTGGAAAGCGCGGAAGGCGCTGTACCCGACCCTCTATCGATTTGATCCCAAAAAGAAGCCGATCAATTTTGTCGATGATGTCGTCGTGCCGGCTGAACGCATCAGCGAGCTGATCCGATACCTGGAAGACTTCTTCGAAGGGCAGCGGGTACCCGTGGCGATCTTCGGCCATATAGGAAATGGGAACGCGCACATTGTTCCCCTGTTGGATGTGAACGATCGTGGCGACTTCGAGAAGATGGTGAGCGCCTATCAGGAGATCCATACGACCGTTCTGAATCGGTTCGGCGGCTCGATTTGCGGTGAACATGGCGACGGCCGTGTTCGTGCCGAGTTCGTCAAGACCATGTTTGGTGCGGAACTCTACGATCTCTTTGTGCAGGTCAAGAAGGCATTTGACCCAGGGAATGTGCTCAATCCCGGTATCAAGCTGAGCGAGACCCCCTTCACGGAACATATCGATTACACCAGATTGTCCAAATCCTGCGCGACCTGTGCCAAGTGTAACTCGGTCTGCCCCGTATACGATGTCTTTCAATCCGAGGACATGAGCTCACGTGGCTGGTTCGAGATCGTGACGGCTAGGGATTACAGCTATCTCAATTCCAAACGGGTGGTGGAAGCTTGTCTGAACTGCAAATCGTGCCGCACCATTTGTCCCGCGGGAGTGGACGTATCGGACCTGATTCTTCAGAAGCGGGCAGAGCATCCAAACCGGTTGGCGGGTTGGATCTTCAAACAACAGGCACGCGGAGCAGCCTTTGAACCGTTCTTGCGGTTCCTGGGGAGCACGCAGAACATGTGGGACCGTCCCTTCTTCAGGAAACTGCTGGAACGGATCACGACACCGATCATGAAGGCATTGGCTCCAACGGCACGCTTGCCCCACGATCTTGTGTTGCCGAAACTGGCCTCACGGCAGTTGCGCGAACGGTATGCGCATTTGATTCCCAGTGGAACAGACTCCTTGCCGACTCGTTCCGTGGCCTATTTCCATGGCTGCGCTGCCAACTATTTCGATGACGGAGTAGGGGGTGCCGTCATCGAGGTGTTGAAGAAACATGGGGTAGAACCGGCGCTGCCGCCACAACGTTGTTCCGGGACCCCGGTTCAAACCTACGGGCATGTCGAGCTTGCACGTGACGGGGCCCGATTCAATCTTCAGTCGTTAGCCCCCTACAAAACGGTTGTGACCGGCTGCGCCTCCTGCACGCTGATGCTGAAAGATTACCCCTCGCTTTTTTCAGAAGGGACCGAGCGGCAGCAAGCCGAAGAACTGGCCAAGAAAGTCGTGCATATTTCGGAATTCGTCGCCCGCTCACCGCAGCATCCTTCTATGGCCAAAGCCGACGGGATGACGAAACACGTCACCTATCATTCATCCTGCCATCTACGGGCAGCCGGGGTGACGAAAGAGCCACGACAGGTGCTGTCATCATTGCCCGGGGTCAGTTTTGTTGAAATGCAGGATGCCGACCGTTGTGCGGGAGGCGCGGGCACCTACCTCATAAAAGATTACGATACGTCGAAAAAGATCTTTGAACGAAAGGCCCGCGCGATTGCACAAGCCGGCGCGAACGTTGTGGCGACGAGTTGTCCGGCCTGCATGATCCAGCTCAAGAATGGAGTGAGGGACTCGGTGGAGGTAAAACATGTCGCCCAGCTCCTGCAAGAAGCTTATCAGGCGGCAGAACGTGAACAGAGCTGAGTCCATTCTCCCTGATCGTGTAGAGTACGCGCCAGACTCACAGTGAGAAACGAGAGATTCGGTCAACTCATTGAGGATTAGATGGTTTCGGTACAGATTTTGGGCCAAACCTTACGTGCGGCCGTCGATGAAAACGAGCTCGACGTGCCGGTTACCGACGTGACCACCGTGAAGCAACTCATTGAGGCGAACCAGGCGCAACTGGGCGGGTTGCTTCAATTCCTCAAGAGCCGCGAAACGCTCATCACCATCAACAAGAAGATCGGAACGGAGGATTCCCTCGTCCGAGACGGTGATGTCGTCAAGCTCTCGTTCCAATCCCGCTCGTCCTACGACGGCACTCGGGACATTCCCACGTGAGTACTCACGTCTGCTGGGCCGTTCGCCTCACACAGAAACTCCGTACGCTGCGTTGTGTCGTCCAGCATGACCTTGCATCATCCCGCATTGCTTGAGAACATAGCTGCACCGACTATGAGGTACTGAACCACGAGAGGGGGAAGTGAGATGAGACGGCGCTGCTACTGGTCTTGGTGTATCGCTGTATTCTTGGTCGCCCTCGCCGGCTGCTCGTTCGTCACCACCGCCTATCGGTACGCCGACCGAATCATCCTCTGGAAGCTCGACGACTACTTCGACCTCAATCGTAACCAGCGTCATGATCTAGCACAACGCCTTACCCCTTTACTGAAGAGGCATCGGCACGAGGCCTTGCCGCAATATGAAACGTTCCTTCGAGAGATCGGTCAGCGAGTCGAGCGGGGGCTCACGAGTCCGGATATCGACTGGGCCTATGCCACCTACGATCGTCTGCGCACGGACCTCCTTGAAAGGGTTGTAGACGACAGCGGGATCTTTCTTGCTTCGGTCAATGTTCGGCAGGTGCGAACGTTTGAATCGGCCTTGGAGAAGGATAACGTCAAAGTCATGCGCCTCGTCCAGACTCCTGTGCCGGAGCGTCTGTACAAGCGGGCCGAGTCCATCCTCGATTGGCTGGTAGACTGGTTAGGGCCGCTAGACAAAGAGCAGCGGGCGCAGATCCGCGAATGGAGCCTCGCGCTCCCCGATGGGCAACCGATATGGGTTGCCTACCAACAACAACGCCAGCAGGAACTCTTGACCCTCATACAACAGGCCCAGACTCCCGAACGGATAGCCCGAGAACTTCGTACCATGCTCGTCCACTACGATCAGATCGCTCCCCAGTCCTATAAAGATGCTGTCAGCCAGATGCGCACGGCCGCCAAAACGATGGCACTGGCCATCGATCACAGTGTGACTCCCGAACAGCGCCGCCACGCCGTCGCCAAACTCCAACGCCTCATCGACCAGATCCACGATCTCCAAGCAGAGTAGCCTTTTCTCCTATGGGAAGAGGCTTTCCTTTCATGAGCGCGACAGATCAGGGTCCAGCGGCTGCGCGAGCACACCTCCTTATCCAGGATGGCTGTGCTGTGCCTGTCATTTCTGAACTACTCATGCTCGTCTTTCTCGCTGATCGCGCTTGTACAGACCGAAACCCCGTAATACAGTGGCCTCATACAAAGACATGAGGAGTAGTGATGCCGTTCACCGTCCGCATTGACGTAAAAACTGAACGATTGATTCAACGGCTGGCTCGCAAGCGAGGTCGGAGTAAATCCGAGGTGATCAGAGATGCCATCGATATCCTGGCGAAGCGCGCGCAAGAACAGGAAAAGGCCGAACGTCCTTATGAGGCCGTGCGGGATCTCATCGGCAGTATACGCGGGGGCCCATCCGATTTGTCCGAGCGAACAGGCGATCGGTTCCTGAGGATGCTCCGAGACCGGCATCGCCGGAGCTGAATATGGTGCTGGTAGATGCCGGACCTCTGATTGCTTTGATTCATGCCGACGACCAACATCACGGGCGTTGCGTGGCTGCCTTCCAGGAACTGACCGAGCCCTTAGGGATTGTCTGGCCCGTGCTTACCGAAGCGATGTACCTCCTCAGCTTTTCCTGGAAAGCGCAGGCCCTTCTCTGGGAGATGCTCTATCATGGTGTGATCCGGGTGCTCACTGTGGGGGACAAGGACGTGTCCTGTATGAGAGTACTCATGAAGAAATATAAGGATTTACCGATGGATCTGGCCGATGCCGCGCTGGTGGCTGTCGCAGAACGAGAAAGAATCCAGCGAATCTTCACGCTGGACCGCCGGGACTTCGAGGTGTATCGACCAGCCAAGCTGGGCCGGTCTATTCTGCTACCGAGCTAGCCGCGTCGCAGCAGTCGGGTATCGTCTATCCTTCTCACCCGTGATTTCTTTGAGGGAACCGGGTAAGCTCCGGCGGCCCACACAATTCCGATGCACGACACGACACACCGAAATCCATTTCCACTGTCTGCGCAAGTTCTGGTCGCTGTGGTCTGTGGCGCGACTCTTGGCGTGGTCTTTGGCCAGGAACCTTATCTGATCGGCCTGGGTAACGAGCAGCTTGGGAAACTTGGCCTCTGGGTGGTCTGGATCCTCAAGACACTCGCGGTCCCGCTCATCTTCGTTGCGATCCTCGATTCCTTGATCAAAACGTCGCTTCCACTGCGCCAGGGGATGAAGCTGCTTACGATTTGTTTCATCAACGTCTCCGTGGCAATGATGATCGGTCTTGCCATTATGAACATCTGGCAGCCGGGGAAAGCGTGGCAGGGCCATGTTGAAGACTTGCTCCAGGTGATACCTGGAATGAACCTCACCCCGACATTCACCCCATCGGAGCATCCACTCGAAGACCTGCTGGCTTATATTCCCCGTACGATTGGTGATCCGTTTGCGAGCAATAACATCATTGGCGTCGTGCTTCTCGCTCTCGGACTCGGGCTGGCGCTGCGGTGGGCGCGGAGTACGACCGGCCATGCTGGCGTCGTGATCGATCACGTGGCCGATGCCATTGAGCGCGCCTATGGCCGGCTGGTGACGCTTCTCTGGTGGATCATCCTGGTCGTGCCGTTCGCGGTGTTCGGTGTCGTCGCCCAGGTCGTCGGCAGGTCAGGTATCGAGGTCTTCTCTGTGCTCTGGATCTTCCTCGCCGCCATGCTCCTCGGCCTTGCGGTGCATGCGTTGCTCTACTATCCGCTCGCCGCATGGTGGGTGGGGAAGAAACCGCCGATGGTCTATATCGGGCAGGGGGTCGATGCCATCATGACCGCCATGTCCTGCAATAGTAGTCTGGCGACCGTGCCCATCACGCTTCGCTGTCTCGAACGGATGCGGGTCTCCTCACAATCGGCGCGCCTCGCGGCCTGTGTCGGGACGAACCTCAACAACGATGGCATCACCCTCTACGAAGCGATGGCTGCGCTGTTCCTAGCCCATGCCCTCGGCTACGACCTGCCGATGTCGAAACAAATTGTGATCGTCGTGGCCTCCATCATCGCCGGCGCCGGCGTGGCCGGCATTCCCGAAGCGGGCATGATCGTGCTGCCGCTCGTCCTATCCGCCGCCGGTCTTCCGGACCAAGTCATCCTGGCCGCCATTCCTCTCATCATGACCGTGGACTGGATCATCGCCCGGGCCCGCTCCGGCGTCAACGTTATGAGCGACATGCTCGTTGCCATCCTACTCGACGTCGGACAGTCGAAGCCGGCAGCAGTCCCCAACACAAGATACCATCGCTAAGACAAGCGCTACCGGACCATGCTCATGGCGCGCACCGGTGAAGAACGACTCATCATGGGGTGCGCCATGCGGGATTCTGCGCGCATAATCGTGGAGGCTTCCTTGCGGGCGAGCGATCCCCAGACGACGAATATCACACCCAAGACTTTGAGCGAGTCGTCGCCTTGCGGGCTCGCACGCAGGCGATTGCTCGGCATCTGACCGAGTTTTTGAAAAAGACCGGTCGCTACGCCAAGACAATCGTATTCTGTGTGGATCAGGAACATGCTGCAGAAATGCGCCAAGCCCTGACCAATCTCAATGACGATCTGACCCGGCAGCATGCCGACTATGTCTGCCGGGTGACAGCCGAAGAAGGAGATATCGGACGTGGACACCTCGGACGATTCCAAGAACCGGAAAAGGATACTCCGGTCATCCTCACGACCTCGCAACTCCTGACGACCGGTGTCGATGCACCGACGTGCAAGAACATCGTGCTGGCTCGTGTGGTCAACTCCATGACTGAGTTCAAGCAGATGATCGGACGGGGCACCAGGGTGCACGACGACTATGGCAAGCTTTACTTTAATATTCTGGACTACACCGGATCAGCTACGCGCCTTTTTGCCGATCCGGACTTCGATGGCGATCCGGTTCTGATCACGCAAGAGGAGATGAGTGAAGCCGGCGAACCGAAGACATACAAGATCCTCGAAGAACAGCCGGTCATGGCTGAGACAGAGGAACAATTTCAGATTTCAAATGAGCAGATCGCAGATGACGGAGAAGGGGAGCGACGAAAGTACTACTTTGGCGGAGGGCAACTCGAGATTGTCGCGCATATCGTCCATGAGCTTGATCCAGATGGGAAACACTTGCGCGTGGTCAAGTTCACGGATTACACAGCAGAGAAAGTCCGCACGCTGTATCGGAATGCCTCCGATCTTCGAACGCAATGGGCTGATCCGGAACAGCGGGCTGAAATCATTCAACGATTGGCCGATCGGGGCATCGATTTCGACGATCTGGCACAAGTCGCCGGTCAGCCGGACGCCGATCCGTTCGATCTGCTCTGCCATGTGGCCTTCAATGCACCACTTCGGACCAGACGGGAACGAGCAGACAGGCTCAAGAAGGAGAAGAGAGACTTCTTTGATCAGTACGGATCGCAAGCAAAGGAGATACTCACGGAGCTGTTGGAGAAGTATGCGGAATACGGCACTGCGCAGTTTGTGATTCCCGACGTGCTCAAGGTGCCGCCGATCTCCGATCGTGGCAATGTCGTGGAGATAGCCGGATTCTTCGGCGGACCGGAGCAGCTCCGAGCGGCCGTCAATCAATTGCAAACCTTGCTGTATGCAGCATAATGTATCGCAAATCTTACATCTCAGAATTATCGGCGATCTGAAATTTTGCATTTGAAATCTGAGATTCACCTAGGGCCTGTTGACATTCAGCTCCCCCCCGTGGCATTGGTGTGGCCTTGTTCAACACCCCCCGGAGGGAAGATGGCGAGATGTGAGCTGCGAGATGACCAATGGAGGCGGATTCAAGCGTTGTTGCCGGGCAAGGCGAGCGATCCCGGGCGGACAGCAACTGATAATCGCAAATTTGTGGAGGCGGTGCTCTGGATCGCTCGGACCGGTGCGCACTGGCGTGAGCTACCAGAGCGCTTCGGCGTCTGGAACAGCGTGTTCCAGCGGTACAACCGGTGGTCGAAAGCATGTGTGTGGGAACGGGTGTTCCGCGAACTATCGGGCGACCCAGATTTCGAATACGTGATGATCGATTCCACCATCGTCCGCGCTCACCAGCACAGCGCGGGCGCAAAAGGGGGACTCAAGAGACGGAAGCCATTGGCCGTTCAAAAGGCGGTCTGACCACCAAAATCCACACCGCTGTCGACGGTCTGGGCAACCCGCTGCGCTTTATCTTGACGCCGGGACAGGCGTCGGATTACACACAGGCCGAGCCGTTGCTGCAGGGCTTGCCCGCTCAGCACGTCATTGCCGACAAGGGATACGACAGCAACACGATCGTTGAAACCATCGCGGAGTCCGGCGCGAAAGTCGTCATCCCGCCGCGCTCCTGCGTGAAGGATCCGCGCGCAACCGACTTCGCTATGTACGCCGAGCGTTACCGCATCGAATGCTTCTTCAACAAGCTCAAGCACGACCGTGCCGTCGCAACCCGCCACGCCAAGCGTGCACGCAACTTTGCAAGCCTCATCTATCTCGCCGCGTCCATGCTGTGGATGAAATGAATGTCAACAGAACCTAGGCAACCATGAAATATAAATCCTTCGAAGACCTGCCTGTATGGCAAGCTGCCATTGAATTAGCTCGCGACACATACGCACTGACGGAGCATCAGGCATTCCGTGGTCATGCTGGATTACGGGACCAATTGGAGCGAGCCGCACTGTCCGTTTCGAACAACATCGCCGAAGGCTTCGAGCGCGGCAGCACGAACGAACTCCTTGCCTTTCTTTACATCGCCCGAGGATCGTCCGGCGAAGTCCGTTCCATGTTGTGTCTCGTGGAACGCATTCCAAGCTTCTCCCCGCTGAAATCTGAAGTTTGTAATTTGAGATCGAGCTGCCTCAGCATCTCCAGGCAGCTCTATGGCTGGATTGAGCAACTCAAGAATTCCGATATTTCCGGCCAACGGCATCTGAACGACAAAGTGCGCAGCCGTACTACTGAGCGTAAAGAGCGCGACGCTTTCCTCGACGAACTCGACCGCATCCGTCAATCCAGTGCGAAGCGTTCTGATCTCTGAAATTTGAGATTCCGCCATGCCCAAGACACCTTCTGCTCCTCTGACCACTACCCAACAACTTGGTTCACTCATTAAGTCCGCGCGCGACATCATGCGGAAGGACAAAGGGCTCAACGGCGACCTCGACCGTCTGCCCATGCTCACCTGGATCATGTTTCTGAAGTTCTTGGATGATCTGGAACAGATCCGCGAGACCGACATGAAGCTCGCCGGCAAGCGCTTCCGTCCCGCCATTGAATCGCCCTATCGCTGGCGCGACTGGGCCGCAAAGCCCGACGGCATCACCGGCGACGAGCTGATCAAGTTCGTGAACAATGACGAAGCCATCGGTCCCGACGGCAAGAAAGGCCCAGGTCTCTTTTCCTATCTTCGCAGTTTACAAGGCGCCAACGGCGGCGACAGCCGCGACGTCATCGCAACGGTCTTTCGCGGTACCATCAACCGCATGATCAACGGCTATCTCCTGCGTGATGTGGTGAACAAGGTCAACGGCACCCCACGCGCTGTCGTCCGTTTCATGGTTGCCGTCACCGATCCGAGATTGGGCGAGACCGTCCTCGACCCCGCCTGCGGAACCGGCGGCTTTCTCGTTGAAGCGTTTGAACATTTGAGAAAACAGTGCAGGCGTACTGAGCATCACGCCGTGCTGCAAACAGAGAGCCTCCTAGGCGGGGAGGCAAAGCCGCTGCCCTATCTGCTTGCACAAATGAATTTGCTTCTGCATGGGTTGGAAACGCCGCAGATCGATTCACTTAATAGCTTACGATTTCCCTTGAAGGAGATCGGTGACAAAGATCGAGTGGATATCATTCTTACCAATCCACCCTTCGGCGGCGAGGAGGAACGCGGCATCCTCTCGAACTTTCCCGAAGACAAGCAAACATCTGAAACCACCTTGCTTTTCCTACAACTCATCATGCGTAAACTCAGGCGATTGCCAAAGCCAGGCCGCGCCGGAATCGTTGTTCCTAATGGTACCTTATTCGGTGATGGCGTCTGTGCTCGAATCAAAGAAGAACTGTTGAAGGACTTCAATCTCCACACGATCGTCCGGCTGCCCAACGGCGTCTTCGCGCCTTACACAGGGATTCCAACAAATCTGACGTTCTTCGACCGCTCAAGTCCGACAAAACATGTCTGGTATTACGAACAGCCACTCCCAGAAGGCCGAAAGAACTACACCAAGACTCAGCCGATTCAATTCGAGGAATTTGCCGACTGCATCGCCTGGTGGAATAAACGCAAAGAGAACGACCGAGCCTGGAAAGTCCCAGCCGCCGACATCCTCAAGAACGGCTGTAATCTCGACATCAAGAATCCACGTGGCAAAGTTGACTTAGAGCATCTGCCACCAGAACAACTAGCCGACGATATTCTGAAGAAGGAATTGCGCATAGCCGAGATCATGGGCGAAATCAAGGCTCTTTTGAAACAGGATGGCGTATGAGCAAGTGGTCGATGACGCCTCTATCAGAAGTGCTCACTCCTTATCAAAAGTACATCGAAACTCCAGAGCCAAAGGAATATCCGAAGTTGTCCGTAAAGCTTTACGGGAAGGGGGTTGTTCTGGATGCTCCTGCAGATGGAACCACTCTTAAGATGAAGCGTCACCAGATCGCTAAGAGTGGGCAGGTTATCTTGTCTGAAATATGGGGCAAGAAGGGTGCAATTGGGTTTGTGCCTCCCGAAGGACATGGAGCTCTGTGCACGAGCCATTTCTTCCTTTTTGATGTTAATGAGTCTAGGTTGGAACCAAAGTATCTACACGCCATTTTTACAGCGAACTATCTGCAAGATCAGTTGAATGTTGAAGCCAAAGGAACTACTGGTTATGCAGCGGTAAGGCCAAAGAATCTTCTCGATGCGGAAATCCCTCTCCCCCCGCTTCCCGAGCAGCGGCGGATCGTGGCGCGGATTGAATCCCTGGCAGGGAATATTGAAGAAGCTCGCTCGCTTCGCACTCAAGCAACACAAGAAGCTGAGATGCTCATGGTATCTGAAGAACGTAGAATTTGGCCAGACTCTGTGCTTGGTGAGGCAAGAACGCTTGGGAGCGTCACTGCTTATCTTGCCCGGGGAAGACAGTCGGAGCAGGGCGAATCAAATCACTTTTTGATTAAAACTCAGCATGTTCAGCAAGGACGTTATATCCCATCTCTGGTTCGCCTTGCGGCGCATGTTGCCCAAAAGGTACACCCAGATGCTTTTGTGCAGCCTGGGGACATTCTGATCGCGTGCTCAGCAGCCGGATGCCTTGGACGTGTTGCGCGTTTTTTGGAGGAAGGTCATGCTATTTCGACCGATACGCATGTCGCGATAGCTAGAGCAAACTCGGCCCTTGTTAATGGTGATTACCTCTATAAGTACTTGAATGGGGCGCAGGGCCAGCATCAGTTACGCAGTCGAGAACGAGGAGACTGGCAGCGTGAAAAGATCAGTTTTCGTCTTACCGAATCGAATTTGAATGACCTTCGGCAGGTCCCGGTCCCAATACCACCTCTGTCAGAACAGTGTAGCATCGTAGCCTATCTTGACAGATTGCAAGCCAAGGTGGACACGCTGAAGAAGTTGCATGCCGAAACTGCCACTGAACTCGCTGCGCTTATGCCCTCCATACTCGACAAAGCGTTCAAAGGGGAACTTTAGGATGCCGTGCTTACCTTATGAAATCATGGAGGCAATGATTCAGTGCTTTGGTCGATGCTTTCATTACAAGGATCGCATGGCTGCCTTTCTTAACTACTGTGAGGTTCCACGACCACTTGCCAGCAAACATCGCGAGGAGTTCAAGTTTACGTGGGCGCGCAAGCTATTGACCGAGCTAGGAGAGACTGAAAACGGTCACGTTCTCCAGCGAAAAGTCCTCACCGGTCTATGCCAATTGAGAAATGTTCCAGATGACAAGGTTCTTGACCGCGCGGCCGCTTTGGACGCACTGTGTGTGCTCAAAGACCTAGGGAAGGTCTGATTTATTCTCCTCGCGAGATGTGCTACGGATAGCGCAGCACTGAACGGGAGGCGCATCCGATGCAACAGCAGACATTTGCCGAGGTCACGTTTGAACCGTATCGCAAGCCCACTCGCCGCGAGCAGTTCCTGGATGAAATGAACCGTGTCGTGCCGTGGGCGGACCTGGTGGCGGCCATTGAGCCGGTCTATCCCAAGGCCGAAGGCCCCGGGCGGCCACCGGTGGGCGTCGAGCGCATGCTGCGCCTCCATTGTCTGCAACAGTGGTTCAACCTGTCGGATCCGGCCGTGGAAGAGGCGCTGGACGACTCACGGGCGATGCGGCAGTTCGTGGGCATTGATCTGGGCCGCGAGCCCGTGCCCGATGAAACGACGATCTGCAAGTTTCGGCATCTCTTGGAAGCCCACCAACTGGGCGAGCGGCTCTTTGCACGGATCGGCGCGTATCTGGCAACCCACGGCATAAAAGTCAGTCGCGGGACCATCGTGGATGCCACCATCATCAGTGCGCCCAGTTCAACCAAGAATCGCCAGAAGGCGCGGGATCCGGAGATGCATCAGACGAAGAAGGGCAATCAGTGGTACTTCGGCATGAAAGCGCATATCGGTGTGGACAGCCAGACCAAGCTGATTCATTCAGTGGCCGCGACTGCCGCGAATGTGCATGACAGCCAGGGGTTACCGAAGTTGCTGCATGGACAGGAGACGCGGGTGGGGGGCGATGCCGCGTATAGCGGGCAGCGCGACGTGATTCGACACCACGCCCCCAGGGCTAAGAGCTTTGTGCAGACTAAAGCGCATCGCCATCGGCCCCTGAGTGAGACCGAGCGGGCCCGGAACCGCACGAAGTCGAAGGTGCGGGCGAAAGTCGAACATGCGTTCTTGGTGATCAAGCAGATCTTCGGGTGGGCCAACGTCCGCTACCGGGGGTTGGCGAAGAACACCCACTGGCTGTTCATCAGTTGCGGCTTGGCGAATCTCTATGTGACGCGCCGGCAGCTGCTGGCGGAAGCCTCGTGAGCCCGTGTGCGAACGGAGTCATGGGCAGCCTGACAGAGCGGGCGAGCCCCGAGAAAGACGATCCCGGACCAGCGGATTCCCACCTGATGGCCAGTAGTGATTCCCCCAGGGACAGATTGCTTCGTGCAACTGTGAATTAATCAGACGTTCCCTAGCGATGCAACATGATCTGATTGCTCGGGAGGAGTTGGATAAAGGTATTGTCAAGAAGCGATTAGCTGAGGAGCAGAACCGAGTTGTGCAAGAACGATCAAGAAAGCTGGAAGCTCTTCGGAAATCATTTAACTCTGCTGTTGTTTCATCAAATCGCCAAGAAGCCGGGTATTCTCTTGAAGATATCCTGAAGGATCTGTTTGCTTTATTTGAGGTCGAATATCGCAAGCCATTTAGAACGGTGACCCAGCAGATTGATGGACACTTCAGCTTCCAAGGTTTTGATTACCTTGTGGAAGCCAAATGGCGGCAGAACCAACCTGTAGAGCAAGAGCTTGGCGCCTTTAAGCATAAGATAGATGGCAAGCTGGAAAGCACACGAGGATTCTTTGTTTCGATACCAGGCTTCCGAGAGGAAGTTATCGCTCAATTTAATGGACGGGGAGCTAATGTGATCCTAATAGACGGGCGCGATTTAGTACACATTCTTGAAGGTCGGATTGATCTTCGCGATGCCCTTAAAAGAAAAATTGAGAAGGCTGCGCAGGAGGGAATTGTTTTCGCTCCTCTGTACGAAGGGTAACTGTTTGTCTCGGGAACGGTGGAGTTGGATTTGCATAAGTCGATTCGATAGTCGCTTGTCTCTAAGAACAGTGTTCTATGGCCGAAGTGCTCGTATCAGAACGTCAGCCGCGGAAGAGGTCGTGGATCTGACCGATCGGCTTGAGGCGGTGATCCGTAAGACGAAGATGCAGCTAAAAAAGGATGGGGTCTGATCTTGAACTGTGCCTATGCTTCTCTGATGCAACTCCACAGCTTGTGGCTTCACACGATTCCACGGCGTATGTCGACTACACCAAGGGACGCCGCCTGTTATTCCCGCATCTGAAACCGTCGACGGAAACCATTTCCCTTCGGCTGCCCAAGTCGCCGCTCGACCAACTCGAGACCTTGGCCAACAAGCGCGATGTACCGTATCACCCCCCCTTGAAGCTGTTTGTCCTTGAACGCGTGCAGGCTGAACTTCGCCCGCGACCTGCCAAGACTTCGTGACGTTGGCCCGATGCTCACGCCTAGAAGGCGAGCAATCACCGGCGATCTCGAAGCCGCTTTGTATTCAGTTCGATGATGAACGAGGGTGTGTGAAGGCCGGGCCTATCGCCGTAGGAAGGCGATCCAGCGCCACAGGTTCAACAGACTGGCGAGGGACGCCGCGACGTAGGTCAGCGCGGCTGCGGTGAGAATGCTGCGAGCCCCCTGCTCATCTTCAGGCGACAGATACTGGCCCTGCCGGAGGACGGGAAGGGCACGCTTGAAGCTGGCGTCCCACTCGACGGGAAGCGTGAGGAGATGGACCAGCGTGGAGATTCCCATCGTCGCCATTCCGGCCATCATGACGACCACACTCGCGACCGGCGTTCGAGCCACGGCCGCCGCGACCGGAATCCCCATCATCAGAACCGCTCCGACCTTTTCCGCGCCCTGCGCGACCCGTACGAGCTTGGTGCGCTCTGCGAGCGGCTGGTAACCCAGGTGATCTTGAATGGCATGCCCGACCTCGTGGGCAGCGATCGTAATTGCCGTGAGAGATTTCCCATCGAAGATAGCAGGCGTCAGGCGAACCGCTTTGATGACAGGATCGTAGTGGTCGCCGGTCTCGGTCGGTTCGACTTTGATGTGCTGCAGGTCGAACCGATTGAGCAGATGCCGGGCCAATTCTCCCCCGGTTCCTGGAAAGTCGGCACGGGGCGCACTATGCTTGGCAAACACCCGCCTGGTCCAGAGTTGCGGCCCAACAAGGACCAGGCCGACGACGATCAAGAATAGGACGAGACGCACCATGGATCTTGATCTCCTCACAACGCTTGTCGGCCGAAGCACCCGGCCAAGGCTCTGGGCCAACACGGTTGTGGGATGAGCTCCCTCTTCATACAGGCTAACACAATTGAAGACAGGAACCGAAAATTTGGCTACAATTCCCTCCCATAGAGAGATGAACGAGTTCCTTTTACCCATGCACTGATGATAGGAATTGTTCTCTATGCCTGATCGGTCCGATTTTAGCTTTTTCGAGTCGCTCACCGGTGACCACCGTCGACGGTTCTACGAAGACCATCGGTTGCTCGCGCTGTTCATGATTCTCATCTTGTTGCTGGCGCCATTTGCCGGGCTCTATGTGACGGGCCTGCTCGGATCGGTGGTCGGCGTGCTGTTGTCTGTCGCTGCCTATTATCTGACGCCCCCTCTCTGGATCATGCTCGATCTCCAATAGCCCCATCGCGTCAGAGGGGTTCTGGAGGCAGAAAAAGTAGACCGGACCTTCTTTGAATGGCCATAGGGGCGAAGCATGAACCGCATCTATGACGTCATTGTGGTCGGCAGTGGACCGGCCGGGTCTTGCACGGCATGGCGGCTGGCGAAGGCGGGAGTGTCGGTCGCCGTACTCGAGAAAGCTGCGCTGCCGCGGTACAAGACCTGTGGTGGCGGGATCGTTGGACGGGCCATGAACGCGTTACCACTGGATGTGCGCCACGTGGTCGAACAGGACTGTCATACGGCGCGGTTAAATTTTCTCGATGCAGGACTGTCTTTCACAACGCATCGACCGACTCCCATCGTCTCGATGACAATGCGAGACCAATTCGACTATGCCCTGCTTTCCGCTGCTCAAGAATCCGGAGCTGCCGTTCATCAACGCTGCGCCGTAGAAGACGTCTTGTTCCACGGCGATTTTGTCATGCTCGTCACCAACGGAGGCGCGATGCAGGCCAAGTTTGTCGTGGCAGCCGACGGGGCGCTCAGCACGGTCGTGCGAAAAATGAGTCTGGTAGACGGGCACATCCTGATTCCGGCGCTTGAGTACGAAGTGACGGTTCCTCATAACCGGTTGGACGCATTTCACGGCACAGCGAGATTTGATTTTGGATTGCTCGCCCACGGGTATGCCTGGGCCTTTCCCAAGAAAAATCATCTGTCGATCGGTGTGCTGTCGATGGTCGAACGTGGAAGCGATCTCAAGCGGCCAATGGTGCGCTATCTCGACCTGCTCGGCTGTGGTTCCGTCACGCAGGTCGCGCGTCAGGGGTTTGTCATTCCCATCCGACCACGAGGACAGTTCGTCGAGAAGCGCATCCTGTTGATCGGAGATGCCGCAGGCTTTGCCGATCCTGTCACCGGGGAAGGCATCTCGTTCGCCGTTCGAAGCGGCCTGATGGCAGCCCAATCGTTGATTGACGGGCATCTGGAAGAGGAGCCTGTACGACAGGTGTATACCAGTTCACTGACTGAAACGATCCTTCCTGAACTGCAAAGAGGACGATTGCTGGCCCGACTGCTGTACGATTTTCCGCGCACCAAATCCTGGGCGTTTTCTCAACTGGGGCAGCGCCTCTGTGAAGCGGTGACGGACGTGATGGCCGGGAAGAGGCAGTATCAAGACTTGTCGCTCAAGCCACGAACCCTTCTCCGGCTGCTATCGCCAAAATGGTTGCGGAACTCCGCCCACAGGCCTGCTCGGCCACGCGATGATCGAGCCTGACAGAGGGTCGAGCAGGGACGGGAAGTTTTGTCCTGTCCTTGGAATCAGAAGCGCACTGACAGCCCCGCGATGACGTGATGCGAGTCATAAGTGGTCTTGAATGTTTCAGTGGCGGGGGCCGGCTGGTTGTTCTGATAGTCCAATTGGGTGGTGAAGTGCGTGAAGCGATATTGCGCGAACGCCCCGATTCGTTTCGTGATCATGACGGTTGCTCCGGCGTCGACTTTGGCGCCGACGGAAACGTCGGTAGAGCTTTGTCCGCCCGGCTGAACAAACGTGTTTTGACCAGCGTAGGTAATGAACAGCGTAGGTCCGGCGGCAATATACGGCTGCACACGCCCATGGACGAATTGTTCATCTCGAAGGAGCGGGAGCCGTAGACGGAGCACGTCGAAGCCGATTCCCCATGCCGGCAAGCTCCAATTGGCATCTACCGTGGTGTTGCCTCCGGTACCGGTCACGCCAACCTGTTGTCCCGGGGGCGTCTTGAGGTCGAAGAAGAAGACATCCAACCCGAATCCAAGCCAGTCCATCTTCCTCTTATCCAGCCAGTACCCCCCACGGCCACCGGCCGTCCAAGTGTTGTGTACGTTGAGGTCCTGGTAGGTCGTCGTGGTCCCTAACGTGCTGGTCACGGTCAAGTCCGCGTTTTCGGTCCAGACGGCCCCCGCGTAGGCATCAACATACCATTCAGCTGATCCGTCCGTTGGGCATACCAGAAGCCCCACATACAGCGCGAGACCAAGAAGGCCGATGATCTTTCGATTGATCATGATCGTGCTCCCCCTGTGAGTAAATCCTCTTGGCCACAATTACATACCGATAGCAGTTTCTTGGCCAGCACTATTCAATTTTTTGAACGTGGTTTATGACACGATAGGCGCGTTGTGGCCAGTTTCGCTGAGTGACACAGCAACCGGAGCCCTAGGGAACGTCTGATTAATTCACAGTTGCACGAAGCAATCTGTCCCTGGGGGAATCACTACTGGCCATCAGGTGGGAATCCGCTGGTCCGGGATCGTCTTTCTCGGGGCTCGCCCGCTCTGTCAGGCTGCCCATGACTCCGTTCGCACACGGGCTCACGAGGCTTCCGCCAGCAGCTGCCGGCGCGTCACATAGAGATTCGCCAAGCCGCAACTGATGAACAGCCAGTGGGTGTTCTTCGCCAACCCCCGGTAGCGGACGTTGGCCCACCCGAAGATCTGCTTGATCACCAAGAACGCATGTTCGACTTTCGCCCGCACCTTCGACTTCGTGCGGTTCCGGGCCCGCTCGGTCTCACTCAGGGGCCGATGGCGATGCGCTTTAGTCTGCACAAAGCTCTTAGCCCTGGGGGCGTGGTGTCGAATCACGTCGCGCTGCCCGCTATACGCGGCATCGCCCCCCACCCGCGTCTCCTGTCCATGCAGCAACTTCGGTAACCCCTGGCTGTCATGCACATTCGCGGCAGTCGCGGCCACTGAATGAATCAGCTTGGTCTGGCTGTCCACACCGATATGCGCTTTCATGCCGAAGTACCACTGATTGCCCTTCTTCGTCTGATGCATCTCCGGATCCCGCGCCTTCTGGCGATTCTTGGTTGAACTGGGCGCACTGATGATGGTGGCATCCACGATGGTCCCGCGACTGACTTTTATGCCGTGGGTTGCCAGATACGCGCCGATCCGTGCAAAGAGCCGCTCGCCCAGTTGGTGGGCTTCCAAGAGATGCCGAAACTTGCAGATCGTCGTTTCATCGGGCACGGGCTCGCGGCCCAGATCAATGCCCACGAACTGCCGCATCGCCCGTGAGTCGTCCAGCGCCTCTTCCACGGCCGGATCCGACAGGTTGAACCACTGTTGCAGACAATGGAGGCGCAGCATGCGCTCGACGCCCACCGGTGGCCGCCCGGGGCCTTCGGCCTTGGGATAGACCGGCTCAATGGCCGCCACCAGGTCCGCCCACGGCACGACACGGTTCATTTCATCCAGGAACTGCTCGCGGCGAGTGGGCTTGCGATACGGTTCAAACGTGACCTCGGCAAATGTCTGCTGTTGCATCGGATGCGCCTCCCGTTCAGTGCTGCGCTATCCGTAGCACATCTCGCGAGGAGAATAAATCAGACCTTCCCTAGCCGGGTGGCTTTCCAATCGCGGTCCAGTGCGGTATCCTCCCGGGACGCATGAACGAGAGGAGCCTTGACTGAGCTTCAAGATTTTCTCCTGCGTGTCCCGCATGTTTGGTAGATCTTCGAATCACGTTGCCGGCTGTCTACTTGTAACGTGTAGTGGACTCTGGACTGGATGCAGCACCACCCCTGTGGCTCAATCTGACCGTGACCGAGAGTCACAGACCGTGTTCCATCAGTTGGCCGGTCTGGAGGTCGCGTCGGATCGTTTGTACCAGGCGGTCGCGGACCAAGCCGATGTTGTGGGGTTCAGCCACCAGTTGGAGGTCGAGTCTGACCTTGCCGATCCGTTCACTTCATCAGAGATGGAGCGCATCGCGCAGTCGTTTGTGCGTTCGCTCAAAGTCATGCTGTTCGATCTGGCCCCGGCCAATTTCTGGGAGCACCATCTCGCGCAATACTATGCCTCAACATTGTCGGCTCCAGAAGCCAGGCGGTTGGTCAGGAGATATGGCAGCGAGCTCCTCACCCCGACGTCCAGGGTGCAGGAACTTCGTTGGAATTTTGTGACGCACCGCCTGCCGGACCTTTTGCCGGTGGTGCGGGCACAGTCACAGCGGCTCCACATCTCGAATGAGGCGATGGCACCGACGCTCTTGCCGGGAGACCATGTAATTGCGCATAGGGCTGCGTATCATGCAGCCGAACCTCAGCGCGGAGATATAGTCGTCTATCGCTATCCGGACGAGAATGGAACGCTCTTTCTCCACCGCGTGATCGGGGTTCCCGGCGATCGGATCGATATTCGTGATCAGGTGGTCTCTGTGAACGAAGAAGCCGTCGCCGAATCCTATGTGCAACATACGGACCGATCCAGTATGGTCGGAAACGTCCGTGATAACCTCGGGCCTATGATCGTGTCTCCCGACGCCTATTTTGTTCTGGGTGACAACCGGGAAGAGAGTCTGGATAGTCGCTTCTTGGGACCCGTCAGCAAGGAGCACATTCTAGGGCAGGTGCGGTTCATCTACTGGTCGGTTGATCCCAGCACGAGGACTCCTCGTTGGGATCGTCTCAATCAACCGGTGCAGTGATTGTGGCATGGAGGCCTAGCACGAGATAGATGACACCACTAATCCCAGTGGATCATATCCGACGCTGCCTTGTCGCAATGGTTCAAGATGCTGGCGCTTGCCATAGTGTCTATGACGCCTATTGACGTCACCTGAGTGGGTTTCACCGTGCTCGGAATGTGCGATCCCTTGCTTGCCGCTTGCTCGATGCTGCTTGGTGGAGCGGCTGCCTACGTCATCCTTAGCATCGCCGAACGAATGCGCTCGCCCGACCAAGGACCAGTCAGGGTGCGATGGCTGAGCATCGGTGCCGTCGCAGCCGGCCTTGAAATATGGGCGATCCACTACGTCGGCAATCTGGCGTTCTGTCCGCCGGTCTCGGCAACCCAGGACTCAGCGCTCGCCGTTCTTTCCCTCCTGTCCGCCGGGGCGACAGGAGCCGTGGCTGTGCATATGATCAGCAGTCATGCCGACTGTCGAATGCGGCTCGTCTCCGGAGGGATGCTGATGGGTGCTTGCATGATCCTAACCCATTTCTCCAGCATGCTGGCGGTCCACCAGCCGATCGATCTCCAGCATGACGTGCTGCTCTTTGTGCTGTCGGTTGTCGGAATTGTGGCACTGAGCATCATCGTCCTCGCACTCGGGGCCTGGAATATCGCGTACGGAAACTGGCGGGTGACGGAAAAGGCGAGTGCCATGGGATTTGCTCTTTCCGGCTCTCACCTCATCGGCATGATGCCGACGTACGGTATTTCCAACGTGACGACCAGTGCTCCGCCGCCGGGAATCGAGGTGGATCTACTCGCGGTTGTGGCCGTATCGCTCTCGACACTCCTGGCCATCATCGATCGGCAAGTGACGGCGGCATCCAGTCTGGCGCGTGATAGCCATGCCCGGATGACCGAGGCCATCGAGAGTGTTCCCCAATGGTTTGCTCTGTTTGACCCGGACGACCGTCTGGTCATCTGTAACCGCAAGTATCGCGAAGTGGTGTCGGGGAGAGGGGCCGAGGTACAGCTCGGCGATTCGTTCGAATCGATCATTCGCCGTATGGCCGAACGGGGCGACATCCCCGCTGCGATCGGGGATGTCGAATCCTGGATACGGAAACGCCTCGACATGCACCACAATCCTCAAGGGCTCTACATGCAATACCGTTCCAGCGGCGAGTGGATCCAGATTAACGAACGGAGGACGCACGACGGAGGCATTGTCTTCATCGCCACCGACATTACGGCTCTGAAACGTGCGGAACAGGCTGCCGAAGATGCCAAGGCGCGGTTAGCGGATTCGTTGGCGTTGGTGGAGGCCGCGAAAGCCCGCATGCAGGAAGAACTGAATGTCGGCCGGGATATTCAGCGGAGTATGCTCCCACGCGTATTTCCGGCTTTCCCGGATCGGAAGGAGCTGGAGCTCTATGCGGTGCTCGAACCGGCCTTGGAAATCGGAGGCGATTTGTACGATTTCTTTCTGGTCGATGACCATCGGCTCTGTTTCGTCATCGGCGATGTGTCGGGCAACGGAGTCCCTGCTGCGCTGTTCATGGCGATGACCAAGATTATGGTGAAAACCAGGGCGGCCTCCGATCCCTCACCGGCCAGTATCGTCACTCATGTGAACGATGCGCTCAGCGCGGAGAACGATTCTTGTATGTTTGTCACCCTGTATCTGGGCATCTTAAACCTCCGCGACGGCACACTGCTTACCACGAACGCAGGTCATAATCCTCCTCTGTTGAAGCGACGAGATGGACAGTTCGAATGGTTGACGGCTCAAGACGGACCCCTTGTCGGTCCCATGCCTGGCATCGCATTCAAGGAGAGCCTCATCCAATTGGGACCGGGAGATGAGCTCTTCTTGTACACCGATGGGGTTACCGAAGCAGACAATAGATGGCGCGAATTGTTCGGCAAAGACCGGTTGAAAACGGTTCTCGACCAATCCATGGCTGTTTCAGTGGTCGATCGGATCGGTGATGTCATGAAGGCGGTGAAGACCTTCGCCGGTGATGCGCCTCAGGCGGACGATATCACCATCTTGGGGATACGGTATCTCGGCGTCGCCCCGTCCGATGTGGCGGTCAGCGTGTTTCGTCAGACCATGCTCAACCAATTGGCGTCCATTCCTACGATACAGCTGGCGTTTGAGCGATATGTGGGTCAATGGGAACGGGCCAAGCCGCTGATCCCGACACTCAACATGGCGCTGGATGATCTCCTCAACAACATCGTGCAGTATGCCTTCCCGAATGACCCGACAGAGCACACCATTGTGGTGGAAGGCGAAGTGCGCGATGAGTGCGTGGCCTTGACCATGACGGATGACGGGATTCCCTTCAACCCTTTAACGGTCGCCGCGCCGGATCTGTCGCTGCTCCTGCACGAACGCGAGATCGGCGGTTTGGGAATTCATCTGGTGCGCTCTATGTTCGACGAGGTGACGTACCATCGCAACGTGGGCTGCAACGTCTTGACCGTGAAAAAGAAGTTCGTATCTAAGCCGTCGGTCTCTATGAGACATCCTGATCAAACCGGAATCAGGGTGTTCGAAGGTGGATGGAAGTCGTCACAACCAGGCCGAGACTCAACGAGCATGGCCATGAGCGTCACATCACACCGAAGCGGTGATGTGATGATCGTCACCCCGCAGAACCGCTTCGACACGAGCAGCGCACCGGCGGTCGAGCGCATCCTGACGGAATATATCGAACGCGGGGAACGGCGAATAATCCTGGATCTCTCTCGAATTTCGTACATCTCATCTATTGGACTACGAGTGATCTTGAAAGCCGTCATGACCATGACCCGAACAGGCGGAAGAGTCGTACTGAGTGGAGGGAACGACCACGTCGCCACGGTGCTCCAATTGAGTGGAGCGCTGATGATGAGCCTCCATGCCCCCACGCTGGAAGACGCCGTCTCGAAGGTCCGGGGGCCACGCTAATGGCCCCTTTCGATCGACCAAGGTACAGTGAAGGGTTGACGCCCCGTCCAGGATATCGTCCGGATGGAAGGTGGGAAAGTATCGATGGTATGATGGGGCATCCTATGGCAATAGCGGGTCCAGGTCGAATAAGACAGCCGCTGTGAACGAGATTGTTGGAGGGGAGACAAAGAAAGAAGGAGTGCACCCATGGAACAAGAGACCCGACACACGTTGGCGATGACCTCTCGCGAGAACGCCGGAGTTACCTTCGTCAAGATGCAGGGTAGCCTTTCCGCCACCACGGCCGAACAAGGAATCCAGGAGATGAAAAGGATCCTGGACACCGGTACGAAAAAGGTCGTCATCAACCTGGCTGATGTGGACTATATCAGCAGCGGCGGCATCAGGGTCCTTATTCTGGCGGGCAAGCAGCTCAACAACGTTCAAGGGCAGATGAAAATTGCCGCAGCGAAGGGGATGGTCAAAGAAGCTCTTCAGGCAAGCGGTTTTGATCTGCTAAGCCGCGTGTATGGTGAAAATATTCAATTGTGCAACACGGAAGAAGAGGCTGTGGCCGCTTTTTCAAGCTAGAAGTCTCGATCCTTAAGGAGTCGGGACATTGTGCTCCGTCCTTTCTCTCGCTCGTGCGCATCGGTTCCTCTTTCCCTGCTTCCGACGGCTGTCGCCTCGCTTACGATCGAGCCTCTTCAAATCGTCGATTATTTCAGGTGCTACGTCGTGATCCATGCCCCGCGACGATCCTGACAGGAGCAAATCTTCCCGAGCCGGTGCTCGGCGACTCATCGAACAGACGCCGAAGGCATTAGCCGGATTGGCCGCCATGAGTGGAGTGGCGTATCTTGCCGGATCGATCTACACGAAAGCTTATTTTTCCGAATTTGGAGCCTCATGGATCTTAGAGGAGGTTCCGGCGGCGACCTATTTTAGCCAAAGCTGGGTGCCGTTGTTATTGATGCTCTACTTCGGATATCTGGCTACGACGAATCTCGCGGTGATCGGGAGTCAAGATGACGTGACGGAAAGCTTTCAGTTCAAGCTCTCCGTGGTCTTGGTTCGGCATGGTTCATGGTTCTTGTTCGCGCTCATAGTGATAACCCCGTTCCTGAGCACATTCGGCTATGTCATGGCTGCTATCGTTCTGTCGATTATCGGTGTTGTCGCGATTCTGCTCTTGTTCAGTTCAGCGCTCGAGCTGGTCGTGGTACGGTTCAATACAACGGGCCGGCTCATTGATCTGTCGATGGCGTACATCGCATTCGCCGTGGTTGCTGTCGCTCTGTATGTGGTCCCTGGGCAGCTCGGTCTGAATTGGGCACGGGTCGACCAACAACCAACATCCTCGCTGCTCACAGTATACCTGCGTAATGATCCTGAAACGGAGTATCGGCTGTTGTTCTCGGTCGGGGAACGCCTGTACGTGTTTCCGTCGAGATTCGAAGAGGCCTATCCCCCTGTCCAAGCCACTGCCATCGCCAATGTCGGCTTCGTGCCTCCTCAGCGGTAAAGATCAGTTGTACAATCGAACCAGTGGAGATTACACTTCTGTTCCATGGTTAATCTGCATCTCCTTGCATCAACACCTACACAGGACTGCGGAGTGATGCATCACTGCTAGCGTTTATGAAAAGGTTTTCATCTACCTCTAATGGTCTTCTCATGTTCCGTGATTATGTAAATATGGTATGTAAGAATGAGCTGAAACTGCAACCGCCCACGGCGCCTGAACCGTGACGTACGAGGCGATGATTCAAGCACAAGGAGGACAGTATGAAAGAAGTGACAAAGGAACTGACCGTACCCACATCCGTGATTCCCGGTCCGGCGAAACGAGGACCTCAGCGGTTGTCACCCAACCATCTTCTGGAATTGGTCACCCGGTTGTGTATCTTCAAGGCTGAGCGTTGGGGGCGTCGGGCGCGCTTTTACGAGCGGCACCGCGATTATTTCCCCCGGTTGTCCTCCGGTCAATTCGTCAATCGGTGCCGTGAATTGGAAGCGAGCTACCGAGCGCTCGCACAGATCATGTTCCTTATTCCGACAGAGAAGCGGTTAGTTCCGATACGCCCATTGACGCTGTCGAAGCTATAGGAGCAGCAGGTCTCTGTCCGATTACCTTGCCGCACATATGGGAGCGGGCAGGTGTCGGATGCCCTGTCCGCTCAGTTGTGGGGCCGACCCTCTTTGATACCGTGATTCCTGTCCGGCTGACTGAGAATCGATCTCCACTCCGGTACGTGGTTCCAACCACTGTGCTCACCGATCTGCCGTGCTGATGATCTCTGAGAACCTACTCGGACCAGGTCTTGCGCTATCGCCTCATTCAACGTAACATCCAGCCTCCGGTGAAGCCCCACGGCTTGACAGCCGTGATCCCTGGGTGATTCTTTGGCGACACCTCGCCAAAGGCGGGTGAGTTGCCCTTCCACTCTCCACGATTTCACGATCGTGGAAGACAGAAAGGCCGTTGAGTACGATATGAAACATGGCTCGCCCTCAGAGTCCGCTCTTCCGACCGTCACAGGATTTTCACCAGGCTTCGTCGCCTTGGGAATTGAAGCGCCATTGCTCGCGACACTGGAAACACTGGGCTACGAAGAACCCACCCCCATTCAAGGCGAAGCGATTCCGCCGCTTCTCGCCGGCCGAGATCTGCTTGGACAGGCGGCGACCGGCACCGGCAAGACGGCCGCCTTCGCGCTACCGATGCTGCAGTTGATCAGTCATGCAGCGAGGGTACGCCCGTCTGCTCTTGTGCTCGTACCGACCCGCGAGTTGGCGATTCAAGTTGGGGAAGCAGTGCAACGGTACGGAAAGGAGTTACGGGTGAGCGTGCTACCGGTGTACGGTGGCCAGGCCATCGGGCCGCAGTTGCACGCACTGAAGCGAGGAGTCGATGTGGTCGTCGCCACACCGGGCCGCGCACTGGATCATATTCGTCGTGGCACGCTGAAACTGCAGGAGGTGCGGATCGTCGTCCTGGACGAAGCAGACGAAATGCTCGACATGGGGTTTGCAGAGGATCTGGATGCAATCCTGGCCGGGACGCCCAAGACCAAACAGACCGCCCTGTTTTCAGCGACAATCCCTCCAAGAATCCGCGCGATCGCCCATCGGCATCTGCAGAATGCGATCGAGATCACCATCGCTAAGGAACCGGTCAAGGCCGGCACGGCCCCACGCGTCCAGCAGATGGCCTATATCGTCGCGAGGCCTCATCGAGCGGCAGCGCTCGCCCGTGTGGTCGAGGTGACAGGCGCGAACTCCGCGCTGGTCTTCTGCAGAACCAGACTGGAAGTCGATGAAGTGACGGCAATGTTGGCCGGCCGTGGTCATCGAGCTGAGGCCATTCACGGTGGCATGAGCCAGGGGCAGCGTGACCGTGTCATGCAGGCCTTCAAGGCCGGGCAAGCCCAACTACTGGTGGCGACCGATGTGGCGGCGCGTGGGCTGGATATTCCGCAGGTATCTCACGTCATCAACTACGACCTTCCATCCTCCGCTGAAGTCTATGTTCATCGGATCGGGCGGACCGGACGGGCTGGTCGGGAGGGTGCCGCGATCACCATCCTCGATCCCCGTGAACAGCGCTTACTACGAACGATTGAACAGCATACGAAAGCTCGGGTCACGGTTTTGCCGATCCCGAGCGTGGCCGATCTTCGTGCCAAGCAGTTAGATCGGGTGCAAGGCGCAGTTGAACAGATGTTACGCGATGGCCAGCTGGATGCGTTCAAGCATCTCGTCGAGAGGCTCTCCGCCCATCCACCGGTAGAGGTGGCGGCAGCGGCGTTGAGGCTACTGGCTCGCGCGCAAGGGGGCGAGCGTCAGGAGCAGGAGATCCCTGCCATACCTGTCAGGCAACCGGAATTTGGACGTCCGATTCGAGAGGCACGGCATTCGATTGGTCGGAGTCACGGTGGATCGGCTGGAGCGGAACGTCCGCCGATAGGACGGTCGCGACAGGGCGGGCGAACGGTCGAGATGGCACGGCTGTATGTTGGGGTGGGGCGTGAGGCAGGCATCAGACCCGGCGATTTGGTGGGCGCGATTGCCAACGAGGCGAGAGTCAATTCCAGCCTCATCGGTGCCATCGAAATCGAAGATCGGTTTTCCATCGTTGATGTACCGGCCTCCATGGCCTCGGATATTATCGAAACACTCGGTCGCGTGCGCATCAAGGGCCGCAGAGTGCCCATACGACTGTTTCGTGACTAGCTTGTGTGATCACGAAAGGCTGTCTATCATGACCGACTATCATGAAGGATTCCGAGCCCTTCGTCCCTGCCACCGTCACACTCCCTGAGATTACCGTTAAAGCGGTCCTGTTGTCGATCATCCTGGCAGCGGTCTTGGCGGCAGCCAATGCCTACCTAGGTTTGTTTGCCGGTATGACGGTGTCCGCGTCTATTCCTGCGGCGGTCGCTTCTATGGCGATTCTGCGGTTGTTCCGCGAGTCAAACATTCTCGAAAACAACCTCGTTCAAACCGCGGCTTCGTCGGGGGAAGCATTGGCGGCCGGTGTCATCTTCACGATTCCTGCACTCCTGCTGGTCGGATATTGGTCTGAATTTCACTACTGGCAGACCGTTCTCATCGCTGCGGTCGGTGGTTTGCTCGGTGTGCTCTTTACAATTCCGCTGCGGCGGGCATTGATCGTGACGGCGGGTTTGCGGTTCCCAGAGGGATTAGCCACAGCGGAAGTCCTCAAGGTCGGCGCAGCGGAACGGAGTGGAGCCGGGCCAGGCGGATCATTAAAGGGTTTTCGGTCCCTGTTGTCGGCTGCTCTTCTGGGTGGCCTGGTGAAGTTCGACGAGAGCGGCCTGCGCCTGTGGACCGAATCGCTGGAAGGGGCTACCCAAGTTGGGCGCACCGTGTTCTATGCAGGACTCAATCTTTCGCCGGCGCTTCTTGCAGTTGGATTTATCATCGGTCTCCAGACAGCGGCGGTGGTCTTTCTTGGAGGGGTCATCGGATGGGTGATCCTGATGCCCGCTTATGGACTCATCCATGGGCTACCACCTGATCGGACAGGACTGGCGGCGGCGATGTCGATCTGGAGCGGGCAGATTCGATATGTTGGTATCGGAGCGATGCTGACCGGCGGGCTGTGGACACTCACGAAATTGCGTGAGCCGGTCTGGAAGAGTCTTCTGACGCTCCGAGCAAGTTACCGGAGAGTCCAGGTTAAGGCTCAGGTTGAGGTTAATGAGCCTCTGAAGGGCGAAAACATACTCAGAACGGAGCAGGATGCTTCATTCCTGTGGATCGTCGTGCCATTTGGCCTCTCGCTCCTGCCGATGGCCTGGATCTATTCAACGGTCGTAGACAGTCCCCTTCTCGGTCTGCTGATGACGATCGTGATGGCACTGGCCGCCTTCCTTTTCTCATCGGTCGCCGCCTATATGGCTGGAATGGTCGGAAGTTCCAGCAACCCCGTCTCAGGTGTGACGATTGCTACTATTATGATCGCCGCTCTGCTACTCGTGCTCTTCATGGGAGCCGGACATCCGACAGGACCGGCGGCCGCACTGGTCATCGGAGCAGTCGTCTGCTGCGCCGCCGCGATGGGCGGAGACAATCTCCAAGATCTCAAAACAGGTCAGCTGGTCGGGGCGACGCCATGGAAACAGCAAGTCATGCAAGTAGTCGGAGTGGTGACAGGCGCTCTCGTCCTTGTGCCGGTTCTGTCTCTCCTGCAAGCCAAGTATGGAATCGGCGAACCGACGAGCAGCCATCCACAGTCCCTCAGTGCGCCGCAGGCAACCCTAATGGCTAACCTCACAAGAAGCGTGTTCGGAGCTGGATTGCCCTGGCCTCTTGTAGGACTGGGTGCTGTGATCGGGATTCTGATCATTCTGGCAGATCGACGGCAAGAACTCCGTGGCAGTGCATTGAGGTTACCCGTGCTTGCCGTGGCGCTCGGGATCTACTTGCCGCTGAAACTTTCGGCGACTATTTTTCTGGGTGGCGTGATCGCGGCCTTGGCACATAGGCGCATGGGTGGAGGGCAAGAGTCGTCGCAGGGGGGATTGCTCTTTGCGGCCGGACTGATCACTGGGGAAGCCTTGATGGGGATCATGCTTGCGATGCCGATCGCGCTCGCCGCCCTGTGGCCAGACTTCAGTGCCGATCCATTTACGATGTTTGCCGTTCCTCCGTTCGGCGGGTGGCCTGGTCTTGTCATGGTGGCCGTCGCAGGATTCGCGCTCTATCGGATGGTGGTGGGGCGTGAACGGACCACGCGGACATCCTCATCCAAAACTGCGTCGAAGGATCACTCATCGAGTGAGACACCGCGATGAGTATCACAGCAAGGCCGGACACAACTTCCTAAAATCGTCGTCCCTTGGTATGCTACATCGCACCGGGTGCATGTGGCACAAGCCCATTCGTCAGGAGGTGAACATGAAGGTATCGACGAGGTTCATTGAGTTATTGCGCATGATCGGTCGTCTCTGGACGGATCTTCCGCTCTTGGTTCGGCTACTCAAAGCGTGGAAGGATGGCAGCTACAGCGGGCTCTCGGTGCGTACGCTCGCATCGTGTGCGGCAGCCCTACTCTATGTGCTGAGTCCGGTGGATTTGATTCCGGACTTTGTTCCGGGGATTGGATTGATCGACGACGTTACGGTACTGGCGTTGTTGCTCCATAACCTCGCACAGGATCTTGCGGCGTTTCGAGTATGGGAGCAGAGCCGCGTCAAGGTATGACGGTCTCACGTGACCGTCACTCCGACGACCAGCCGTCAGAGTCGGTGATATCGTGGCCTCCTATCCCGATCACAGCAAGGAGCATGAGCAGCCGGTTGAGAGGCGACCTGGCGGTACTTATCCTATCAAGTCGGAGTTGAGCTGATTGAGGGGACGTACGGTGAAGGCATTCACTTCGTTATACACGGTGAGGCGGCCGCCTTGTCGACGCCGGGTAAACATACCTTCGACAATGACCTGATCCCCATTCTGAACTTGGACTCGGCTGGTCACTTTAAGCGTGCCGTCGTCGTCGGCCAGTAGAAACCTGAACGTCGGTTCACCTTTCTGATCGATGACCAGTTGCACATCCTTCACCGAACCGATCACCACCACAGCTTTATGATCATACACCTCGGGATGGGCCACGAGATCGGCCATCTCCAGCAAGTTGGCGCCGGCAAGAGGCGCGAACAGAAAGCTCACGAAAACAGCCAGTGGTGCCCGGAGTCTGCACCACATATGAACTAGGGTGTTGCTTGCCATAATCGGGGCGTATTGTACCGAAGATCACGGCAAGTACAAGATAGGCAATCACCTTACTCAAAGGTCTCCAGTTCTGTAACGGGGTGGCGGAGTGATGGGCTGAGGCGTAATTCAGCGGAAGGTATTGAGCCTGTGCGACGTATTGGAGGGGGCAGGGTCGTCGTCCGGCTGTTGCAGAGTCTCTGTCTTCTCCATGGTCACAGTCGGTGCGATTTGCATGGAAGCCGACAGAGATTGTCGACCTTGCTCACACTGTGAGTGTCTCGGCCTCCGGCAAACACACCGACGCTCACGAGGAATGCGAGCGCAACGGCGATTCCCTTTATATCCACTTCATCTATTTCCAGAGAAAGGTTTTTCTCTAACCGGTGACGTGACGGCATAGGTCCTGTATGTGCTAAACAAGGAGGTTGTGTTCTGTGTACCCTTCCCACATCGAACAAGCCACAAGGAAGAACCCTAGCGGTTTCTCTGCTTCGCCTTGGCGGTTGGCACGGCACCTATCGGGTCTTCGGGCCAATGGTGCTTGGGATATCGGCCGCGTAATTCTTTGCGGACATCTTGATAGGCCCTCTTCCAAAAACCACCAAGATCTTGGGTGACCTGCACCGGCCGTTTGGCAGGCGACAGGAGATGTAAGATCACAGGAATCTTTCCGTCCGCTACGCGCGGCGTGTCCTTGCAGCCAAACATTTCTTGGAGCCGCACCGCCAACACTGGAGACTCGGTTTGCTCGTAATCGAGTGGAAGGCGGGAGCCGCTCGGAACAAGGATATGGGTGGGAGCCAGACGGTCAAGACGACGCTGTTGTTCGTGCGTCAGTAAGGCGTGGAGCGGCGCGGTCAGATCGAGTCGTTTCACCCGATCGAGGGTGGTGATGCCGGTCAAGTAGGGACCAAGCCACTGATCCAATGTCTGAAGCAATGCCTCGTCGGAAAGATCGGGCCATCCTGATTGAGAACCATCAATACGTCTCAGCCACATGACGCGAGCGCGCCACTGTTGAAGCAGATGGTCGAACGATAGAACTTCAAGATAATATTTAAGAATACCTTGTAAAATGGCGCCCCTTATTTTATTTGTATCGGGTGACGAGACGGCCTCCTCTACAAGAATCATCGCTCCGAGTCGTTGGCGGCGTACGGCTCGTACCGCGCTGACGGCCTCATCCCAGGCAATCTCTTCTTCTTCAACCAACCGGTCATGGTAAAGCGATTCAATATCTTTTACTGTGATCGGAACCGCGAGATTGATCTCGGACCACTGATCGCCCCCATCCAGGTCGGCGATCACCAAGAAGGGTTCGACGGTCAAGGAATCGGCGGTCCTAAACCGTGCGCCTCGGCCATTCACAAGGCGGTAATGCCCCGCACGGTCCGCCTGCCGTCGCGCAATTCGATCAGGGTAGGCCAGTGCAACTAAGCGCCCGACCGAGGTTGAACGATCGTATCCATTGTCTTCCGACTCATGGGATGACTCATTGATGAGCCGCCTCCGCCACAGATGAGTGGTTCGCCTCACTCGGTCAACCGCGGCTCGATTCACCACAAGCCCAATGGAATCGTACTGCCCCCGCAGAACATCCATCCTGATCCGCAAGTCGGTGTTCTGCCGTTCGCGTGGTCCCTGAAGAATGTCTCGTTCACCCAACAGCGCCGCCACCTCGCAAGCGAGATCGGCAAGACCCAATGGCACTGCCCGAAGCATCATGTGCGCGAGGCGGGGATGCAGCGGAAGGTCGGCCATTCGTCGAGCATGGTCAGTCGGTCGGCCATCGGCCGAAAAGGCTCCGAGTTGGATCAACAAATCTCTGGCCTGAGCTACCGCCCCGGCAGGTGGAGGAGTGAGCCACGACAATTCCGACGGATCATGAGCGCCCCACTGGGCAAGATCGAGCATCAGAGGAGTGAGATCTGCCTCGAGAATTTCCGGTGGACGACGCGGAGCAAGCAGAGCCTGCTCTTTTCCGGTCCATAGCCGGTAACACATGCCCGCTTCAAGTCGTCCGGCCCTGCCGCGACGCTGTTCAGCAGAATCTTTTGTGATGCGAATGGTCTCCAATCGAGTGAGACCGGAGCGAGGATCGTACCGTGGAATACGTACCAGGCCTGCATCGATCACCACGCGGATACCGTCGATCGTCAGACTGGTTTCGGCGATGGAGGTGGCAAGCACGACTTTTCTCCGTCCGGGAGCTGTCGGCCGAATCGCTGCATCTTGCATGTCCTGAGGAAGATCGCCGTGCAGCGCCGCAATCTGTACGGAATGGTCTAGGTTGGAGTCGAGCAGTAGTCGTTCGACTCGGCGAATGTCTGCCATCCCCGGGAGGAAGACTAACAGACTACCGTGATCTTTTATGAGTGATTGACGGATGCGCTGCGATACAGCCACGTCGATCCGTCCGGTAAGCGGCTGATCAAGGTACTGGGTCTCGACCGGAAACATCCGGCCTTCGCACGTGATGAGGGGAGCTCGACCCAACAGTTCGGCTACCGGACCACAGTCCAGAGTGGCCGACATGATTAAGAGACGAAGGTCGGGGCGGAAGAGGCGTTGAGCTTCGAGGCACAGGGCAAGTCCCATGTCCGCTTGCAGGCTTCGTTCATGGAACTCGTCGAACAGCACGATGCCATAGGATTCCAGCGACGGATCTTGTTGAAGCAACCTGGTCAATACCCCTTCAGTGACCACCTCGATTTTAGTCGTCGGCCCGATCTTGGTTTCGAGGCGCATCCGATAGCCGACGGTCTCCCCGACCTGTTCGTGGAACTCTTCCGCCATGCGACGAGCGGCGGCTCGCGCGGCAAGCCGCCGGGGTTCGAGCAGCAAGAGGTTTTTACCCGACAACCAGGGCTCGTTCAGGAGCGCCAAGGGGACGCGAGAGGTCTTGCCGGCTCCTGGCGGGGCGGTCAGCAATGCATTCGGGCCGGCTTCCAATGCTCGGCGGATTGACGGCAGGACATCTTCTATTGGAAGTGTGGACATGACGTGATAGGGTCACAAATAGAGCTGTACTGTATCAGAACATGACGATAGGGATGAATGGCGAAACGTCCAGAACATGAGGAAGAACCGATGGCGCCCTATCGTTGGAGCCACAACAAACCGGCAAGCCCTGGCTGGTACTGGTTCCGCGGGCTGGCCCACGAAGCCGACCCGTTTATCGTGCTTGTCGATCAAGCGGGAGAGTTCCAATGGCCGGACGGCGGATTTCAAGAGGTATCGCTCGCCACAGGCGAATGGGCTGGCCCAATCGAGGAACCAGAAGAGTAGATCGAGGCCCTACCTAAAAGGGGACAGAGAATTAGGGGTTTCGTCCATTGACGAACGACAGGATGAGTCATAGCTTCAGTATATATTAGGAATCATCACGGGGATGATGGATGACGAAGGAAACGGTCGAGCCACATCTGTTTATTATTCTGGGGGCGACAGGAGATTTAACGCGACGGAAACTGCTGCCTGCATTGTTTCACTTGCGAACCTACGGTGAGCTGGAGAAGCAGAATACGCTCATCGTCGGAGCCGCATTGCCCGAAATGAGCGCGGACGCGTTCCGCTTGTGGGCTTATGAGGGGTTGCGCAATTCAGGAGTTTGTAACGCTTCTGATCTCCGGCGATGGTGCGAAGACCAGCTGTACTATCAGGCCCTGCGGGAAGGCAAATTGTCGGACTACCAAGCCCTCGCGGCGTTTATCGCCCGCCTTGAAGTTGCCAGGAATCTGCCTCAAAATCGTATTTTCTATCTGGCGCTTCCCCCGACGATCGTGCCTGAAACCTTAGAATTACTCGACCAAGCTGGCTTGCTGAAAAGCCGCGGGTGGGTGCGCGCCGTCTTGGAAAAACCCTTTGGTCACGATTTTCATTCTGCCCGTGCGCTCAATACCCTGTTACACCGTTATCTGGACGAATCGCAGATTTATCGCATCGATCACTATCTCGGCAAAGAGACCGTGCAAAACTTACTCGCCTTTCGCTTCGCGAACCCCATTTTTGAGTCGCTGTGGAATCGCAATACGGTGGAGAGCGTGGAAATCACCGTCGCTGAAGACCTCGGTGTCGAACATCGCGGAGCCTACTATCAAAAAGCCGGTGCCTTCCGTGACATGGTGCAGAACCATTTAACGCAACTATTGACCGTCGTAGGCATGGAGGTGCCGACTTCCTTCGAAGCTTCCGAGATCCGGGCTGAAAAACTGAAAGTCCTTCGCTCTATTTCACCGATTCGTTCACAGGACGTGATCTTCGGCCAATATACGGCGTGGGATGTTGCCGGCCAGAGGATTCCCGGCTACCTGGAAGAACCAGGTGTACCTTCAGACTCGACCACCGAGACATATGTGGCGCTGAAGTTGGAGATTCACAATTGGCGCTGGAGGGGAGTGCCGTTTTATTTAAGAACTGGAAAACGGCTTCCTCGCAAGATCACGCAAGTGGCCGTCACCTTCCGAGCGGCGCCCACGCAAGTCTTTCGATCTTTGGAGCCGGGTAGTTTGAATTCCAACAAGCTGTTGATCACCTTGCAGCCGGGTGAAGGCTTCTCGCTCTGCTTTTCCGTGAAAACTCCTGGGCGGCCCTTCAAGTTTACCGATCGAGCGCTGGGATTCGACTATGGTCAGGGATTCGGCGGCGAGTTACCGGAAGCCTACGAGACGCTATTGCGTGACGTCATGATCGGTGACCAGACATTGTTCGTCACCGCAGACTTTACGGAAACAGCCTGGCGACTCTACGACCCGCTTTTGATCGGTCCCCGACCAGTGCATCTCTACACCGCCGGATCGTGGGGCCCAAAGGAAGCGGACGCGCTCGTGGAACGGAACGGTCTGAACTGGCAATTGGGTTGGTAGGCTCTCCAGGCATTGGACAGACGGCACTCCGTTGCCGTATTACTAGGACGCATGCCTCCCGGCATGCCGATCACCACCAATATTCCGCAACGGATGGACCGGTTGCCCTGGGCACGCTGGCACTGGTTGGTCGTCGGAGCGCTGGGGATCACATGGCTGCTCGACGGGCTTGAAGTATCGATCGTGGCCTCACTCGGCCCGATGCTGACCCACCCTGACACACTACATCTCACACAATCGGAAGTAGGACTCACGGCCTCCGCCTACCTGGCTGGTTCGGTCCTCGGCGCGCTCGTCTTTTCATATCTCACCGACCGCCAAGGACGAAAAAAATGGTTCATGATCACGTTGGCGCTCTATCTCACGGCGACGGTTCTGACGGCGTTCTCATGGGACCTGATGAGCTTCATGTTCTTCCGATTCCTGACCGGAGCCGGTATCGGAGGCGAGTATGCAGCCATCAACTCCGCCATTGATGAATTGATTCCCGCCCGAAATCGAGGCCACACCGATCTGGCGATCAACGGAACCTGGTGGCTTGGCTCAGCGGCCGGCGCCTTGATGACACTGCTCCTGTTGAATCCGGTGTTCTTCCCAGAGTCCATCGGATGGCGGCTCTGTTTTGTCCTCGGTGCCGTGCTCGGAGTCGCCATCATTCTTGTTCGGCGCGTCATTCCAGAAAGCCCTCGCTGGCTCATGACCCACGGTCGCGTCCCCGATGCGGAAGCCATTGTGTCACAGATTGAACAGCAAGTGGCTCTGGATCGAAAAACCAGGCTGGCGGAGCCTCAAGGCACGATCACAGTACATGCCCGTCATCACGCGACGATCGCGACCGTGGCACGAGAGCTCTTTCAGGCTTATCCTCGACGCACAGTCTTAGGCATGGGGCTGATGATCACGCAATCGTTCATGTACAACGCCGTGTCGTTCACGTATCCATTGCTGTTGACGAAATACTATGCCGTGTCGACTGCCGACATCGGTCTCTACATCCTCCCGTTCGCACTCGGCAATTTTTTGGGGCCACTCTTGTTAGGTCGTCTGTTTGATACGGTCGGCCGCAAACCGATGATCAGTCTCACGTATGGTATCGCCGGTATCCTCTTGGGGTTTACGGGATATCTGTTCTGGGCAGGTTCTTTGACGCTCTCCACACATATGCTGTTATGGTCCTTGATTTTCTTTTTTGCATCGGCCGGGGCAAGCGCCGCTTATCTGACGGTGAGCGAGGTGTTTCCGATGGAGATCCGGGCGATGGCGATCGCCTTTTTCTTCATCGTGGCACAAGGCGCCGGTGTGGCGGCGCCGTGGCTCTACGGGATGCTCATCGAAACATCAATCACAAGCGTCTTCTACGGATATCTCTTAGGTGGAGGCATGATGCTCGTCGGTGCGGTGATTGAGCTGTGGTTGGGAATCAATGCGGAAGGGCAGTCGCTCGAGCAATTGGCGCCCCCATTATCCGTGCGAAAGTCTACCGAGGTGGGATGAGTCTCAGTCCAGATTGCTGAGTCATCAAGGAAGCCTTTCTAAGGCTGTCTCCAGTGCTTGGAAATCGTTCATGCGTGCTACTGATGTAGTGGGAACTTGTGTAAGGAGAACACCATGAACAACACGATGACCGCGGTACATGACAGCCGAATGGTCCTTACCGACCAACAAGGCAAAATCGTCTTCGACCGAACCACGACAAACCCGCAACTGGACCACTCCGAAAGGCTGGCGTTCGACCGAGACGCCCGACTCTATTGCGGCGGCGAACGGGGACAGATCTTTCCTCTCCCTCCAAGATCGCTCCTTGGAACAAGCTGACGACACGGGCGGTTTTTGCTTGGGAATGGCCTTCAAAGAAGAATATGTTCTGCTAGGTGTCCCCTTGGATTGTTACCTGTATCTGTGCTACATCCTCATGCGACTGAAGGCGTTTTGAGCGAGTTTTCATAAATGCCGGTCACATTACGGAGGGAGCCGACCTATGGGGCTTATGGATCAATTGGGACCAGCAGTAGGTGGGCTGCTGGGAGAACAAGGAGGACACATTCCTCTTCTACAGGCGGTAGCGGGACTACTCGGATAAGGACGGCAGAATCGGTGGACTAGCAGGTCTTGTCCAGGTCTTTCAGGAAATGGCCTGGGCGGCATCGTGAATTCCTGGGTGAGCACAGACTAGAATCTGCCCGTCACACCGAGCCAGATCGATCAATGTTCGGGAGGCAACCTGCTGAGCCAAATTAGCGAGTCAAGCCGGACTCTCCTCTGACTCGGCTGACTCCAAGCTTGCCGGGCTTCTTCTTGATCTCGTCGACAAGCTGGCATCGAACGGAAAGATCGAAGCCGGTGGACTCGATCAGCTGCTGAAACTCGTGCATGGCAGGTAACGACCTGAGGCCTTGAACTTCCCATCATACCGTTATGATCAATCAATTTGGATTATGGCTGCGTCTCATTGCTGTTCTTTTTCTTCTTGATCAATGGCCTCTTGGCGTTGTCGCTTTTCCGGAAGAAGGGCAACGAGATGGTGCCGCTGTGGAGATCATCAAGGGCAATGACGGGGCGTCCATGGTCCTCATCCCTGCCGGACCCTTTCTCATGGGCAGCAACGATGGTTTGCCGAACGAGCGCCCGGAACATCATGTCACAGTCGACGCCTATTACATCGATCAATTTGAAGTCACCGCCGGCCGCTACCAGAAGTTTGTCGAATCGGCCAAGCGCGGCTTGCCGCCGATGTGGGATGATGAAGCGGCTCGGACCCTGAGCGACCTCCCTGCCGTGGGGATGTCGTGGCCTGACGCAGTGGCATACTGCACATGGGCTGGTCGTCGTCTTCCCACTGAGGCGGAATGGGAGAAGGCTGGGCGTGGGACGGACGGTCGACGCTATCCGTGGGGATATATGCAGCCATTTGTTGATATCGCAAACTACAATCGAGGGATGTGGGTCAATGAAGCGACGACCTTGGTTCCGGTCACCAGCGGTCTCGCAGGAATGAGTGTGCGACACGGTCTGAAGGAAGGTGGCAAGAGTCCATATGGGCTGGCTCATATGGCCGGCAATGCGGCGGAATGGGTGGCTGATTGGTATGACCGCGAATATTACCTCAAAAGCCCAGAGCAGAACCCGACCGGTCCAGCGGCTGGTGAGAAGCGCGTGATGCGAGGCGGATCTTGGGCCGACTTGCCGGTCGCGCTGCGCGTGACTGCTCGATTTTCAGCTGAGCCGGATTTTGAAGATCGCACGATCGGCTTCCGGTGCGCAGCGGATGCCGATAAGTAACCTCTTCTCCCTTCAAACGCAGCGATTTGTGGTGCGAGGCTACCTTGAGCATACGATGCCGAATTGGTACGGATCCCGACTCAGCGCTCTGGCTCTTGAGAAGATGGCGTCGTATCTTCAGCGTCAAACCGAAGGGAGTTCGGTCCCTTGAGGATCATGCGGGTGATCTATCGTTTGCGAAGCGGAGTGACGTTTCCGGAAGCGCCGCCCTGAATCTTAAACGCGTCGGTGTCCTGGCCTCCCAACTGTTTGTCGAGCAACGCGTTCACGGCGTCATCGCCTTTGAGTCCTTCAAGTTTGATTTTCAGACGAAGGTTGTTCGCGCTATCGGCATTGATGAGGGCTTGCTCCAGTGAGATCTTGTTCGTTTTGTATAATTGAAACAGCACGTGATCGAAGGTTTGGCAGCCTTCGTCCACTCCCTGTTCCATCGCTTCTTTCAACGTATCGACCTCCGCTTTTTTGATCAGATCCTTGATGCGCGGCGTGTCCAGCATGATTTCCAAGGCGGGGACACGTTTGCCGTCGACCGACGGAATCAATCGCTGTGAGATGATCGCGCGAAGATTCAGGGACAGTTGCAGGTAGATCTGAGCATGGCGTTCGACGGGAAAGAAGTTCATGATGCGTTCGATCGCCTGGTTGGCGTTGTTGGAGTGCAGAGTGCCAATGCACAGGTGCCCGGTCTCGGCGAAGGTAATCGCCGCTTCCATGGTTTCCGTATCGCGCACCTCACCGATCAGAATCACATCCGGAGCTTGACGGAGTGTATTCTTCAGCGCGTTTTGGAAGGTCAAGGTATCGAATCCGACCTCGCGCTGGGTGATGATGGACTTCTTGTGCTGATGAACAAACTCGATCGGGTCTTCCACGGTAATGATATGGCCCTGGTGGATGGTGTTGCGATAGTCGATCATGGCTGCCAATGACGTCGACTTCCCGGAGCCGGTTGCGCCCACCACCAGCACGAGGCCACGTTTGGTCATCGCGATATCTTTGATGATCGGGGGGAGTTGCAACTGTTCGACGGTCTGAATATCCGCTTTGATGTGACGGAAAACCAATCCGACATTACCCCTCTGCCTGAAGATGTTGACGCGGAACCGACCCAACTCTTTGTAATAGAGCGCCAGGTTCATCTCCATCTTCTCTTCGAATTCACTTCGCTGTTGCCCCCGCATCAAGGCCAATGCCAGTGCTTCGAGCTGTTCGTTGGTGAACGGGGGAGCGTCGGTCGGCTGAGTGGCGCCATGGACGCGGTAGATCGGCGAGGCGTCGACGGTCAAATACAAGTCCGAGGCTTCGCGGTCCACCATGACTTTTAGGAGACTTCGAACATCCATCGGATGTGCTCCGCCTTGTGTGCGTGCTAAGCCACTCCGGCCATCGGCGCACCGAAAAGATTGGGGTTCATGCTGCGGGACTGTGCTTCGGCCTTATGGACCATTCCCCGCGTCGCGAGATCGACCAACGCCATGTCCATCGTTTGCATGCCGTCTTTTTGGCTGGCCTGCATGATCCCCGGGATTTGGTGCAGTTTGGCTTCCCGGATGAGATTGCGCACGGCCGTTGTCGCAACCATGATTTCGAGTGCGGCGACGCGTCCGCCGGCTTTCTTCTTCAGCAACGTTTGGGTGATGACGGCTTCCAACGCCTCCGATAGCTGGGTCCTGATTTGCGCCTGCTGCGCCGGCGGGAATGCGTCGATGATGCGGTCGATCGTTTTGGGCGCGCTGGATGTGTGGAGGGTGCCAAAGACCAAGTGCCCGGTTTCTGCGGCGGTCAACGCCAACTGGATCGTCTCCAAGTCCCGCATTTCGCCAACCAGGACGATATCCGGATCTTCGCGAAGCGCCGACTTTAGAGCGTTGGCGAAGGACAATGTGTGAACACCGAGCTCGCGTTGATTGACCAGGCATTTCTTGGATTTGTGGACAAACTCGATGGGATCCTCGATGGTGATGATGTGACCTTCAAACGTGTTGTTCAGATAGTCCACCATGGCCGCAAGCGTGGTGGACTTCCCTGATCCGGTCGGTCCGGTCACCAAGATCAATCCCTTTTCCTTGTCGCAGAGTTGGCGAAGAATCGGCGGCATGCCGAGTTTTTCCAACGGAAGAATGGTGGTCGGAATATTCCGAAAGACGGCGCCTAACCCACGCTGTTGCACGAACACGTTGACGCGGAAACGGGCGATGTCCCCGAGTTCGAACGAAAAGTCACATTCTCGCTTTTCTTCGAAGGTCTTCCGCTGAGCGTCATTCATCATGTCGTAGATGAGGGCGTGTGTTTCTTCGGGAGTAAGGAAAGGATGGTCGAGCTTTTTCAGATCGCCGTGAATACGAATCATCGGGGGTTCGCCGGCACTGATATGACAGTCGGAGGCGCCTTCCTTTACTGAGAAGGTAAGCAGCTTGGAAATATCCATCGCCCGTGATCCTCGGTGTTATGGGTTGTTCGTGAGGTAAAAATCTTCTGTGCATCATGCCATAGCAAAGCCTGAAAGCAAGAAAATAGCCGGAAGGCGCGTGCCGATGAGGAGGTCGATTAGAGGAGGCCGGTCTCACGACCCGCGAGGTCAAGCGCATGAAGCGCTTCGTCAATCTGCTCGGTCGTGTGTTCCGACGTCACAGTGAAGCGTATGCGGCTGGTTCCAGCCTGAACGGTCGGCGGGCGGATTGCGGAAGCGTAGATTCCATGAGTGAGCAGTCGTTCGGCTAATGCTGATGCAGTGGCTGCGTCGCCCACCAGGATCGGCAGAATTGGACTGACGGTCTGCGTCATCCGAAAACCGAGCTTCTGCATTCCATTGAACAGCCGTTGTCGATTCGACCAGAGCCTCATCCGACGTTCTGGTTCGCGCTGAATGACCTCGATCGCAGCCGCGGCGGCCGCCGCGATGGCGGGTGGAAGCGCTGTTGCAAAAATGAATGGACGGGTCACGTTGACTAAATACTGAATCAAGTCGTTGGGCCCGACGATGTAGGCCCCATGGTTTCCCAGTGCTTTACTGAGCGTCCCCATGTGAAAGGGGATTCGTTGTTCCAGACCGAAATGTTCGATCGTTCCCCGGCCGGTCGGCCCCATGATGCCGGTCCCATGGGCATCATCGACATACAACGTCGCTTCATATCGCTCGGCCAGCGATACCAGATCCGACAAAGGAGCGAGGTCGCCATCCATGCTGAATAGCCCTTCTGTGATGATGACAGTGGGACGATTCGCTCGCCGCCGTCGAAGCAATGACTCCAGGTGCGTACAGTCTCGATGGCGGAATATCCGAAAATCGGCTCGGCTCAATCGACATCCATCGATGAGACTGGCATGACACAATTTATCCGCTAGGATCAGACCTCCTTGCCCGATGAGGTTCGGAATGACACCGATATTTGCTAAATAACCGGCTCCGAACAACAGGGCGGCTTCCGTCCCTTTAAAGGTCGCAAGGGAGGTCTCGATGCGCATATGGGGAGGGAGAGTTCCACTGACCAGTCGAGAAGCTCCGGACCCAGTCCCATACTGTTCCGTTGCATGTATTGCGGCGCCGACGACTTCCGGATGGGTTGCAAGTCCCAGGTAATCGTTGGAGGACAGCAAGATGACCTCGCGTCCCGCATATTGGATGGTCGGCCCGGTGCCTGACTCCAAAGGAGACAATCGGCGCATAAGCGATCGGTCAGCGAGTTCTTTGAGCTTGCTTCGAAACATGCTGATTTGAAACTTTCTTTAGAGCCTCACAGGTCGTGACCGTACAACGAGTGTATTCCGACTGCATTGACAAGCAGAATTCATCCTTAGTATAAGACAAAAGTTCTGGAGCAAATAGTCTGGTCTCAACCGTGAAGTGATGATTTCTGATGACCTACCGAATTAAAGTTCCGCCTCGGACATTGCCGGTGGATGAAGCTCACCTCGTGAGTGGGCTTGAGCACTGGGTGCTCGGACTGGCGAACTACCGCTGGTCGATTTTGGTCGGGTTCCTGCTTCTCCTTTTGATAGGGGGGGGGATGTGGGGTGTCTTCTGGTATGATGCACAAAATGCCGACAAGGCTCAGGAGCTGGAACGAGAAGCGACACTCCATCTCTTTACACGTGCGGCCAATGATCCGCAGAAGGCGGCCGCCAACCTGAAGGAAGCAATTGCCCTGTATAAGAGGATACTCGACGAGTATCCTCGAACTCCGACGGCCCCACTCGCACAGTTTAGTCTTGGAAATGCCTATCTTCAGTCCAACGACCTCGCGTCAGCGATCGAAGCCTATACCCGGTTTATCTCCACGTATGGGGCTCATGTGTCGCTTCTTGGGCTCGTACAGCAAAAACTGGGGTATGCCTATCTGCTCAAGGGAGATCTGGATCAAGCGGCCAAGGCCTATTCGACGATCCTCGAGATCCCCGGCGCGATGAATCGGGATTACGCGCTCTTTGAACTTGCCAGGTTGGAAGAGAATCGCCCTAGACTGGATGAAGCCTTGAAGCGTTATCAGGATCTGATGAAGACCTTCCCGAATTCTCCCTTGACGAGCGAAGCCGCCATGCGTGTGAAGGTGATCGAAGCCAAGAAAACTCCCGAGCTGTCACCCACTTCAGCAACTCCTGCTCCTCCTGCTTCCAGCCCTTCGAAGCCATCCAAGCCGTAGACAAGCTTCTTCCCTCGGAGAGCGGAGCTCCTCACTCGTTCAAGACCGGTGCGTCCTAACGAGTGATCACCAGGAACTCCCCCGCCTTAATCGCCGGATTGGACAGATTGTTCAACGCTTTGAGAGTTTTAAGCGGAATATGAAATCGTCGAGAGACTTTCTCAAGCGTGTCACCCATGCGGACCCGGTATCGGCGGGCAGCATCGGTCTTGACACGCTGACTGCTGACATGCAAGGGAGGGAACTTATGGGTAGGGACTCGGTCGATCAGTTCGACTACTTTGGCGCTCGTTCCCACTGGGACCTTGAGATGATACGCCGAGTCATCAGGAGGTGTCGCATCTCGCCGCAGCTCTGGATTCAGTAACCGCAGCTCGGCGTACGGAATCCCTGTCACATTGGCAATCGCGCGGAAGTGCAAGGGGCGGGTCACCATGACCTCTTCAAATTGGTGAAGAGGGACCGGATCTTGATTGAAGCCGTATTGGTCGGGGTTCTTCGCAATAATTGTCGCAGCCATAATCCGGGGAACGTATTGCTTTGTCTCCCGCCGAATAAGTTTTGTTTTTGAGATTTCTGAAAAGGACTCCGCCTGAGCCTTCTGAAGGGCTCGCAGGACCTTCCCTTCGCCGGCATTGTACGCCGCCATCGCCAAGGGCCAAGCGCCGAATAAATCATAGAGGTCTCGCAGGTACCGCGCCGCGGCGACAGTGGATTTGATAGGGTCACGACGTTCGTCAACATAATGATCGATCCGCAACCCATAGAGCTGTCCAGTGCCTTTCATAAACTGCCATGGACCTGTGGCTTTTGCTCGTGAATAGGCGTAAGGGTTGAAGCCGCTCTCAACAAGGGAGAGATTCACAAGGTCGCTCGGAAGGTCGAATTCGGCAAAGATGTTTTCGACCAGCGGACGATAGCGGCTGAAGCGCAGGAGCCATTGCTCAAACCTATTTCGAATTGAGGTGTTGAAAAAATGAATGTGGCTTTGCACGGTCTGATCGATGACGACGGGGATGTTGTACACCGGACCTTGAGTATCGACACTCGTCGCGTCCGGAGTGTCTAGAGCGGCCTTACCAGGTGTCTCGTCAGGTTGCTCTGCAATACCGTCCGCCGATGGGAGGTCGGGAGGAGAAACCGTCAGCTCAGGCTCTAAAGGGACCAGGTTTGAGTCAATGCCATCATCTTCTTGGGGTGATTCTATTTCACCGGCAGGATTACCTTGTTCACCAACAGGACTACCCTGGTCACCGGCAGAATTACTCTGCGCCCGCGCCTCAAATGCGGGCAACAGCAGAGTGGCACTGAGTACGGCCGCGATTGTCGCTTGAGTCCCCCGCAGTCTGACACACATTGTCATCATGGATAGCCTCGATCGCATCAAAGATTATCGATCCACCACATACTTGTCAAGAAATTGAGCGGGCAAGATGCTGGTGCTTTCGTGGCATGCCAAGAGAGGAGAAAACGGTGTGCGGGGGAATTTGAGACGATGTTTTGATGTTCTATAGCGTCATCGCAAGAGAAAAACTCCTGACGCAGGCTTCGTTTACGCCGATCGATTTCTTGACAGCCTCCCGGCGCAAATGATAGCGTACCGGCTCTCCCAGTGGAACCCCATCAGAATTGCATTGTCAAGGAGGATCGATCAATGTTGAAGCGGTATCTCTTGGCTCCTGGCCCAACGCCCGTCCCTCCGGAGGTGTTGCTGGCGATGGCTCGTCCGATGATCCATCATCGCGCACCCGAGTTCGATCCGATATTCGCGGAGGTCCGCGAAGGACTCAAGTGGTTGTTTCAAACACGGAATGATGTCCTGATGTTGGCGGCATCCGGAACAGGTGGCATGGAAGGGGCAGTTTCAAACTTTTTATCTTCTGGCGACAAGGCCTTGTTTGTCAACGGGGGCAAGTTTGGAGAGCGCTGGGGCAAAATCTGTAAAACCTTTGGAGTCCAAGCGAACGAGATCAAGGTTGAATGGGGACATGCGGTGAATCCTCAGCAAGTTGCTGATGCTCTCAAAAAAGATCCTTCGATCAAGGCAGTGTATGTGCAAGCCAGCGAAACCTCGACGGCCGTCGCTCATGATGTCAAGGCGCTCGGTGAGCTTATCAAGGGCTATGACAATACGATTTTGGTGGTCGATGCCATTACAGCCCTGGGTGTATTTGACATCAAGACTGATGCATGGGGTCTGGATGTCGTGATCACCGGCTCCCAGAAGGCCCTGATGCTGCCTCCCGGCATGGCGTTTGTCAGTGTCAGCGATAAGGCGTGGGCCTTAGCCGACAAGGCTAAAAATGCCGCCTTTTATTTCAACTTCAAAAAGGAACGTGAAAACCAGGTCAAGAATCAGACCGCATTTACGCCGGCCGTCTCGCTTATTATCGGACTTCAAGAGGTCTTTCGAATGATGAAGACGGATGGGCTAGAAAAAATATTTGCACGGCAGGGTCGGCTGGCTCTGGCGATGCGAGAAGGTGTGAAGGCTGCCGGGATGACTCTGTTCCCAAAGGAGTCGCCCAGCGATGCCTTGACGGCGGTGTGTGCTCCTGATGGAATTGACGGACAGGCGATTTATAAGAATCTCCGTGTGCAATACGGCATGACCGCGGCCGGTGGACAAGATCACCTCAAGGGGAAGATATTTCGACTATCTCATATGGGATATGCGGATTCTTTTGACGTGATCGCGGCACTAGCCGCTACTGAGATGGTCTTAAAAGGGCTCGGCCATCCGGTGAAGCTGGGAAGTGGTGTCGGAAAAGCGCAGGAAATCTTGATGGCAAAGTAATCACGGCGAGGATGCACATGGTTGCAGCGGGAATGAAAATTTTGATCAGCGACAGCTTGTCGAAACAAGGCGTCGATGCGCTCGAAAAGGCGGGATTCACCGTGGTGGTGAAATCTAAAATGCCGAAGGACGAGCTGTTCAAAGAGATCAAAGACGCCGACGGACTTATCGTGCGATCCGGCACCAAGGTGACGGCGGAACTGATTGCTGCAGCGGAGAAACTCAAGGTCGTCGGAAGGGCAGGGTCCGGCTTGGACAATGTCGACACCCCTGCTGCCACCCGCCGGGGCATAGTCGTCATGAACACACCGGGGGGCAACACTGTCACCACTGCCGAGCATACGATGTCGATGATCTGTGCGATGAGCCGGCGCATTCCCCAAGCCACTGCGTCAGTGAAAGCGGGCAAGTGGGAAAAGGACAAATTCATGGGCGTCGAGCTCTACAACAAGGTGCTCGGCATCATCGGCGCTGGACAGATCGGCAGTCACTTGACCAAGATGGCGCAAGGTATCGGCATGAGTGTCGTCGCGTTCGATCCCTACCTAGCGTCTGAACGAGCCGAACGAATGGGCGTGACGATGTTGGACCTCGATGCACTCTTCCGGCAGGCGGACGTGATTTCGGTCCATACACCGCTCACGCAGGAGACACGCGGGATCATCAACGCAGAGTCCATTGCCAAGATGAAGCCCGGCGTGCTCATTGTGAATTGCGCCAGGGGTGGCATCATCAATGAGCCCGATCTGTGTGAAGCATTGAAAACAAAGCGCGTCGCCGCCGCCGCCTTCGACGTGTTTGAAGAAGAGCCGGTCAAGCCGGACAATCCGCTCCTCGCCTTGGATAACTTCATCTGCACCCCGCATATTGGAGCCCAGACGACCGAGGCTCAGGAAAACGTCGCGATTGGAATTGCGGAACAGATTGTCGACTACTTTACCAAGGGAGTGGCCAAGGGTGCGGTCAATATTCCGTCGGTCGCTCCGGAATTATTGCCTCGGTTGCAACCCTTTCTGACGTTGGCTGAGAAGCTCGGCGTCCTTCAAACTCAGCTTGTTCAGGGAGGAATCGAACGAGTTATGGTGGAATACAGTGGGGAGGTCGGCGCGCTCTCACTCGCGCCCGTGACCATCGCCGTCCTCAAGGGCCTGCTCACCCCTATTATGGAACACCCAGTGAACTATGTGAATGCCCCTATCGTGGCGAAAGAGCGAGGTATCGAAGTCAAGGAAATTAAGAGCACGGATGCCGGGGATTTCACAAGCTTGATCCGGGTTCGGGTCGAGGCCGGCAAGGTCTCACACCAAGTTGCAGGGACGCTGTATCACAAAAAAGAAGCCCGCGTCACGGAGATCGACCAATTTAAAGTTGAAGTTGTGCCAGAGGGGCATATGTTATTGATTCACAATGTCGATCGTCCAGGGGTCATCGGTATGGTCGGAAAGGTACTGGGAGATCGGGGAATCAACATCGTGCGGATGCAGTGTGCCTTGGAGAAGCGGGGAGGGGATGCGTTGCTGATCATCGGTTCCGATACGGAGTTCTCATCTGCGGTCCTGGATGAGATCCGGTCGAGCTCGAATATTCTGTCCGTCAAGGTCGCCAACCTCTCGTAACGATTATCGCGACCAGGTTATTATGGCCTCTGCTCCTCCTCTGCGTAGGACTTCTCCGGGGCAGTTCCCTCTTTTCCGCGAGCACTCACTGGTTCCAGTCGGGATGGCCACCATCCTTCCGGAAGCCGCGCGCCGTGTTCGGCATCTGGAAGCCGAATTGTTGGCGTACTTCAATCGATTTGGGTACGACGAAATTATCCTTCCGACATTCGAGTATCTCGATGTGCTGGCGCCAGGCCTCGAATCAACGCTGTTAGAGAACTCCTACAAGATTGTGGACCGGACGACCGGCCGTATTCTGTTGTTGCGGCCCGACGTCACGGCTCAGATTGCCCGCACGGTGGCGATGGGCATGGTGGGCGTGCATTTTCCGTTGCGCTTGTCGTACCGGGCCACCGTCTTTCGGTATGAACCGGAACATGCCGGCCGGGATCGAGAAATCTTTCAGGTAGGCGTCGAGTTGATCGGGGCGGATGATCCATCCGCCGATAGTGAAATCATCATACTGTTGATCGAGTGCCTACGGCAGGTCGGACTGCGTTCGTTCAAGATTTCCCTGGGGCATGTTGGGTTTTTCAAAGGTCTCCTCATCCGTGCGGGACTCTCGCCGGAAGGGCGGAAGCGAGCTGAGCAAGCAGCATCACGAAAAGATGTACCGAGGCTTGGGGAAATCCTGTCGCAAGAGCGGGCGACCAAACGGTCGGCTCATAGAATTTTGGAAGCGCTGGAACTTTGCGGACAAGCTGAAGTGCTATCGAAAGGGCGCGCATTGGCGAAGGGTGAGAAGTCGTTGGTCCAAGCATTAGATCGGCTGGAGAATGTTTATCGGTTGCTCTGCACAACCGGATTTCAAGAGGCCGTCTTGCTGGATCTAGGAGAATTCCGAGGATTCGACTACTATGACGGCATTGTCTTTGATGTCTTTACCGACGGGATTGGGGTGGAGTTAGGCGGCGGTGGGCGCTATGATCACCTCATCGGACGATTCGGTCGGAACCTTCCGTCAACCGGGTTTGCTCTCAGTGTGGACCGGCTCTTCCGTGGGCTGAATCTTTCCGAGACGACGAAGTCTGTGGATCCGGAGGTCTTGGTCATAGCGCCCCGAAGGTTGTCGACGCGACTGGTTTCGGTCGCGCAACAACTTCGCCGGGGTGGGATACGAGCGGTTCAACGATCCGTGGATCCATCGGGACGGGGCTTGATCGGTGCCGCGGTCAAGGCCGGTCTTGAAGCAGAAATCGATACTATCATCGTGGTCGGTGCGGACAGCCTTGCATCCGAACAGGTCGTCGTCCTTCATCAGGGCGACCGCCCGCGCGTCGCGGGATCGAGCGGCCGCGCTCATGTTCGCAAGAGGACCATGTCGGTCGCTGGTCTCATCGCAAGTTTGCGTGCCGACCTCGAAGGGGCGTTATGAATTCCCTCGGGACGGTGGATCTCTCGCAACCTAAACTACCGCCGCAGAACTTGGAGGCGGAGCAATCGGTGCTCGGCGCCATCCTCCTCGATAACGTCGCCATGCCGAAGGCGATGGAACTGCTGGTGGAGGAGGATTTCTATCGAACGGCCCACAAAAAAGTCTACCAAGCCATGCTTGAGCTGTCCGACACCGGAGAAGTGATCGATCAGATCACGCTGACGGAGCGATTGAAATCGCGCGGTGAACTCGAGACCATCGGAGGCGCGGCCTATCTGGCTGAACTCGTCCAAGTTGTTCCCAGTTCCGCCAATATACGGTATCACTGCAAAATCGTCCGAGATAAAGCCGTACTCCGCGAGTTGATCAGTACCTCCACCGAGGTGCTGACCAGGGGCTATGAAGGCACCGCCTCAATCGATGACCTGCTCGATTTTGCCGAGCGGTCGGTCTTCAGTATTGCGCAAGGCAAACTCGAACGGTCGTTCAGCCCGATCAGTCAGGTCATTAAGGAAAGTCTGGATGTCATCGATAAGCTTTCGAAGCGAAAGGAACACGTCACGGGAGTACCCACAGGGTACTACGACCTCGATGATATTACCGCGGGGCTTCAGGCTTCGGACTTGGTGGTGGTCGCCGGGCGGCCGAGCATGGGTAAGACGAGCCTCGCCTTGGGGTTTGCGACGCATGCCGCCATTCACGCCGATGCAGTAGTGGGGATCTTCAGCTTGGAAATGTCCAAGCCGCAGATCGTCCTTCGTATGCTCAGTTCTGAAGCGAGAGTCGATTCCCATGCGTTGAGGACGGGGAAACTTCAAAAGGAGGATTGGTGGCGATTGGCGGAGGCGGCCGGCCGATTAGAACAAGCACCGATCTATATCGACGACACGGGCGGCATTACCGTCCAACAGATGCGCGGCAAAGCCCGCCGACTCAAGGCCGAGAAAGGTCTTGATCTTCTCATCGTGGATTACCTCCAACTCATGCAAGGGCGAAGCGACTCGGAGTCTCGTCAGCAAGAGATTTCCGATATTTCCCGCTCATTAAAAGCATTGGCGAAGGAATTGAACGTGCCGGTTGTGGCCCTGTCCCAGTTGAGTCGTGCGGTGGAGGCACGTAAGCCTCCAATCCCCATGCTGGCCGATCTGCGAGAGAGCGGTGCGATCGAACAGGATGCCGATGTGGTCATCTTCATTTACCGCGAAGACGTGTACGATCAGAATTCGGAGCGCAAAGGGATTGCCGACATCATCGTTAGTAAACATCGTAATGGTCCCATTGGGAAAAAGGAGTTGTTTTTCCAGGACCGATTCGCCAAATTCGAAAGCCTCGATCTTCGAGAAGCATAGCCGGAGAGTCATTTGCGCATCGCCTTGACACTCGGTATAATCATCTTATTCAGTCGCCCTCCACTTGTCCTGACGTAAGGTTATGCGAAACACACGAACGGTCTTGTACGGTCTGTAATTCAGACAGAATGGTATGCCCATGTTCATGTTGAGGACGATGCTGCTCTCGCTGTTTCTCTCCGGTGCCCTTGTCGCCTGCGCAACCTCCCCCCTGTCACAAACAACGCCTCCTCCACCCGCCACAGAATTGGCACCTCCAGCATCGGCACCCGAGTCGGATGCCACCTACCATTTTATGATGGGGCATCAAGCGGAACTCGCTCAGGATCTCGATACCGCGTTAAAGGAATATCATACCGCCCTGAAAGTCGACCCCAAATCTCGCGAGGTTAAATCTCGTTTGGCCGCTCTGTATTTCGCATTGGGTGATGTGCCTCAAGCGGTTCAGTACGCGGATGAAGTCGGAGAAGGAACGGGACAAGAACCGCAAATGCTGACCCACATGGCCGGTATCTTAGCCAGTGCGGGGAAGCCGGAGCGTGCGTTGGAGCTACTGGACAAGGGCATCGAACGCGATCCGGAAAGAGGTGAATCCTACTTTCCAAAGGGACTCATTCTCTTGAACCAAAAACGAATTGCGGAAGCGGAACAGGTCGTTAAGAAAGGGTTGCAATATACCTCGGATTCGCCGATCGGCTACTACTATTTGGGCCGCATTTCGATAGAAGCGGGCAATACCGAACAGGCCGTGGCCAACTTCGATCGGGCCATCGCGGTAAACCCGGCGTTCGAGCCCGCCTATTTAGCCCAGGCGTCAGTCCATGAATCACGTCAAGAGAAAGGCAAAGCCATCGCCGTCCTCCAAAAGTATCTCAACCAGGTGAATCCTCGGAACCGGGATATCCGACAACACCTCGTCCAGTTGTATATTGCGACCAAAGACTATGCTGGCGGTCTTGCAGAACTCGAAAAGCTGCTGGAGGACAACCCCGGTGACCTGGATGCGCAGTTACGCATGGCGCTGATCTATGGGGAGAAAAAGGAATTCGCGAAGGCGATCAGACAATTGACCGAGATCTTAATGGCCAAGCCAGCTGAACTTAAAGTGAGAGATTACCTCGGGTATTTATACGAAGAGACCAAGGATTTTCCAAAGGCGATGGAAACCTATCGCTATAATATTCATCTGGATCCAAAATTCGCCGACAGCCATATTCATCTGGGCATTCTCCTCTATCGCCTCAAGCAATTCCCGGAAGCGGTGACTCATCTCGATGAAGCCGTCCGTCTCACGCCGGCACAGCCTGAACCGCATATCGTCCTAGGGCTGGCACATTTCCAAAGCGAGCAATTCGAAAAGGCGTCACGGGCGTTTGAAGAGGGGATTCGGCACAATCCGAAGAGCGCCGATCTGCATTTCAACCTCGGCACGGCCTACGACAAGCTGAATCGGTTTGACGATGTGGAGCGTGCGATGGAAACCGCACTCTCCCTCGACCCGCATCACGCCGATGCCTTGAACTATCTCGGCTATAGTTATGCGGAAAGAGGCATTAAGATCGATCAAGCCTTGTCCTTGACGAAACGTGCGGTGGCGCTCAAGCCCGAGAACGGCTACTACGTCGATAGTCTTGGATGGGCCTTTTACAAATCCGGCATGCTAGCCGAGGCGCTCTCGGAGATCAAAAAAGCCGTGGCGATGGTCGGCGATGATCCCGTCATTTACGAGCATTTGGGGGAGATTTATTTGAAGCAGCGGAAGGTTGCCGATGCTCGCGAAGCCTGGCTCCACTCACTGGAGATCGACCCCTCCAATGAAAAGCTGCTCCAACGCTTCCGCGAGCAGGGCCTGGCCAATCCGGCCTATGAAAACCGTATCCAGCAAGCCAAACGCCGCGTATCAGAAAAAGCCCAGACTCAGCAAGCCATTCCTTAAGCTTTTCCCCACCGATCCTTTCAATAGAACATCCGGATCCTCACCAATTTGCTGAAAGCGGCATTACCACTTTGATGCCGAAGATGCCACATCGGTACAAGTCCGAGGGAATTGCCAATTCTTGGCACTCCGAAGCACATTGCGGAAGGATAACGGGCTAATTACCGATCCATCGCCTGCTGATTCTTTGTAAGTTGTTGCATAATCAAGGATCAATGCTAGGCTAGGCCTTGTCATTGATCGGCACCAAACCTGCTATGGCAACCGGTAGGCGGCAACATGAGCGCCGCGATGATTAACGGGGCCGTCAGTGAACCATCAACAAGGAGGCGGTACGATGTTTAAGTCGCTCCGTAAACAAGAGGGGTTCACCCTCATTGAGTTGATGATCGTCGTGGCGATCATCGGGATCCTGGCGGCCATCGCCATCCCCAACTTCCTGCAGTATCAGCTGAAGTCTCGGCAGTCAGAGGCGAAGACAAACCTTCAAGCGGTCCGCACATCAGAATTATCTTTTGGTGGTGAGCGTGGGTGCTTTCCTGGTATTGCAGCATATGGTGTGGTATTGCCAGCAGCCAACACTAAGACGATTCCATTTGCTTGGCAAAATGCGGCTCTTCCTGCTCCTCGTCCTGCTGGTACAGTGTGGTGCACGGGCGCTGGCGCAGTCTTTACGGGCAACTTCTCTGATATCGGGTTTGCTGCTTCGGGTAACGTGAATTTCTACTATGCCGTGCAAGCCCAGAACGCTCCTGGTCCTGGGCTGCCGATTGCGGCGTGCACACTTGCTGCGGCCAACGCGAACGGAAACGCGGTCGGTGGTGAGGTTGGGTTTATTGTGACCGCCAGTTCAAACTTGGACGGCGATGGAAACGTCTCGTACTGGGGAGGGAGCAATGACAACGGGGCAACCGACTGTACAGTGGGTGTCTACTAAGCAATTAGTGTGACATCTATGGCCTGGCCCGCCGGTGTGACAATCGGCGGGCCAGGCTGTTTCCACCGATAATTTCTCATGGCCTCTTCTTCTGTTCCTCAGGCAACCTCAAACTATACAGTCCGTGCTGCTCCAGCTGCATTTCTTATATTTTGGTTTGCTTTAGCTCTTGGCGTTATTATTAAGCTGCAACACAATTTAGAAAACCGGATTGATCAAGGCCTTACTCAGATCGAAGAACTAGCTCAACTGCCTCGCGGAGAGTATCTCAAGCCAGCACTGTTGGGATATCACCACCTCGGGGCAGATGTCCTGTGGCTTCGACTGCTGCAGGTACTTGGAAAGAAACGAAACACGGCAGACGAATATGAGTGGATTTATCATGGGCTCGACGTCCTCACCACTCTCGATCCACAGTATGACTACGCGTACTATGTCGGCGGTGTCGTACTGACCAACTTAGCCAATCGTGTTGATCTCAGCAACCAGCTACTTGAAAAAGGGGTTAAGGAGAACCCGCGTGAATGGAGCATCCCTTTCCTACTAGGCTACAACCATTACTTCATCCTTGGAGATGCAGCTAAGGCTGCCGAATACATAGCTGCCGCGGCGCAGCTACCAGGCGGCCCAGCGTATCTGTCTGGCCTTGCGTCACGCATGTACGCAGAGGCGAACAACCCTGACACAGCGCTCCAATTTCTTGAAGCGCTGTGGCGACAGACACAAGACGAGGGCATGCGCGAAGTCATAGCAAAACGGGCAAAAGAAGTCATGATCGAACGGGATATTCGCTTGCTGGAATCAGCAGCGCAACAATACAGAGTCGCACACGGACACCTTCCAGGAAAGCTGCATGAACTTGTGATCAACGGTCATCTCAGACAGCTTCCTCAAGAACCATTCAATGGGTCGTACGAACTAGATCCCGAGACTGGCAAGGTCACAAGCTCGACCCATCCTGACCGACTGAAAGTCTTCAGACTAGACAAGCAGGGTAAGGTATAAAGCTGGGTCAGAAATCATGGATGAAGTAGCCCAACTCATCGTCCAAGTCCAAGATTTTCGTAAGGTGTTCCGTGTCGGCTTTTGGGGCCAACGGGCGACGGCAGTTGATGGATTGTCGCTTGAGGTACGGCGTGGTGAAGTCTTTGGTTTTCTCGGCCCCAATGGCGCTGGGAAAACGACAACAATCAAAATGCTGATGGGGCTGATTTATCCGACTGGGGGAACTGCAACTCTATTTGGATTGCCCGTTGGCAATCCATCCGCAAAGGCCAAAGTCGGCTTTCTTCCGGAATCACCGTATTTTTATGATTATCTCACCAGCCGAGAATTCTTGCGATTCTATGGTCACCTCTTTGGGCTGGTGGGATCTGCGCTCGAAAAACGCACTGACGAATTGTTGGAACTAGTAGGCATGACACATGCCCGCGATCTGCAATTGCGGAAGTTCTCGAAAGGCATGTTGCAGCGCGTAGGGATCGCCCAGGCCTTAATCAATGATCCGGAGCTGGTCATCTTGGATGAACCAATGTCAGGACTGGATCCAATCGGGAGGAAAGAGGTACGAGATTTGATTCTGCGCCTCAAGGAGTCCGGCAAGACCGTGATGTTCAGTTCTCACATCCTGCATGATGCGGAACTGCTGTGCGATCGTGTGGCGATGATCATGAAGGGGAGATTGGTCGCCTGTGGGCTGGTCAGCGATTTGGTCGGACAGAGTGCCACGCAATCCGTGGAGATGGTCGTCGAGAGGCTCAATGCCGATGGCATGGAGCACTTACGTCCCTTCGCCAAGAAGCTCTTGACGCAGGGGACTCAAACGCTGATTGTGCTGAAGGACCAGCATCAAGTCAGGCAGGCTCTCGAAGTCGTGCGAACAGCCAAAGGCGAATTGGTCTCGCTGACTCCTCATCGCAGCTCTCTGGAGGATCTCTTCATCCGAATGGCCACGGGACTGGAGTCTCGCCTGCAGGAGGCGGCATGAAAGTCTGGTCGATCGCCTTCAACACCTTCCGGGAAAACCTTCGGGATAAACTTCTGTACAACCTCATAATCTTCGCCCTGTTGATGATCGGAAGTTCGCTGATTTTGGTGCGGCTCACGCTCGGGGAGTTTCAGCGCCTCATCTTGGACATTGGGCTCGGCAGCATCAACTTTTTTGGTGTCCTGATCGCCATCTTCATCGGCATCGGCCTCGTGAGTAAAGAAATCGAAAAGAAAACCATCTATACGATCGTTTCCAAGCCTGTCGCGCGGTATCAATTCCTTTTAGGAAAGTATCTGGGGCTCACTTTCACACTCTTCATCAATACAGCCATCATGGCGGCGGGATTGTTAGCGGTCTTGTCCTTTCAGGACGTTCCCATTCATGCCGTTTTGTTCAAGGCACTCGGGATGATTGTGCTGGAGTTCATGGTCATCACAGCAGTGGCGCTGCTGTTTTCCACCTTCTCAAGCGCGACACTCAGCGCGATCTTTACTCTGGCCATTTACGTAATCGGCCACCTGACGCCTGATTTGAAAGCGTTCGGTCAGAAAATGGAAGGCACAGGACGGACGGTGCTGGAGGGCATGTACTATATCCTGCCTAACCTGGATCGATTCAATCTAAAAGGACATGTGACTCATCAGCTTGAGGTGCCGGCTGGCGATCTGCTGATGATCGCGGCCTATGGATTGGCCTATACAACCTTTCTCCTCATGCTCGCCTCGGTCATCTTTCAGCAGCGGGACTTTCGCTAAGCCCATATTCTCTCATCCATTCCCTTGGTTACATAGTTTTTAACTATTAGTGGTGGCCTTCATGACAAGAGAATATTCCAGCTCAATAATTGATTACGGGAATTTACTTCAAGCTGAACTTTCATGTTAGCTGGTAACCGCGCCTTCTGATGCGGACGAGACGTGTCTGGCATATTTCGCCATCACGCCAGAAGTATACCGTGGTACCGGTGGTTTCACCTTTTTCAGTCGAGCGAGGATTTCCTTCTGCGAAAGGGCTACGTCCAGGCGACGTTTGGGAATATCGAAGGTGATGGCATCGCCGTTCTTGACCGCAGCGATGGGCCCGCCCTTAATGGCTTCAGGGGCTACGTGCCCGGCCATCAACCCATGTGTCGCTCCAGAGAATCGGCCGTCGGTAAGCAGCGCAACGGAGTTGCCGAGTCCGGCGCCGACGATCGCGGCTGTTACCCCTAACATCTCACGCATGCCCGGTCCACCTGACGGGCCTTCATACCGAATGACGACGACATCACCTGGTTTGATTTGTCCCGCCTTGACCGCCACGAAGGCATCTTCCTCCCGGTCGTACACCTTGGCTCGTCCTTGGAATTTCATCATCGAGTGGCCAGCCACCTTGACCACACAGCCCTTCGGTGCCAAGTTGCCCTTCAGAATGACAAGGCCGCCCGTCGGTTTAATGGGATGGGAGAGGGGACGCAGGACTTGTTGTTCGGGTGCTTCACGAGCCTGTGATGCCTCTTCACCGATTGTTCGACCTGTGACGGTGGGTTGATTCCCATGAAGGAGTCCTGCCTCCAGCAATCGCTTCGCCACCAGCGTTGTGCCGCCTGCCGCATAGAGATCGGCTGCAGCAAAGCGGCCGCCGGGTTTGAGGTCGGCGAGCAACGGGACTTTGCGATTGATCTTGTCGAAGTCGTCGATGCTCAGCTTGATTCCGGACTCACGGGCAATGGCAAGGAGATGCAATATGGCGTTTGTCGAACCTCCTGTCGTGGCGACGGCGGCAATGGCATTCTCCAACGACTTGCGGGTGATAATCTGACGCGGGCGCAGATCCTGCTTCACGAGCTCCATCACCATCTTGCCGCACTCATACGCAACATCGTCTTTCCGGCCATCCATGGCGGGAACCCCATTGAGACCCATCGGTGAAATGCCGAGGAATTCAAACGCAATGGCCATGGTATTGGCCGTGAACTGGCCTCCACAAGCTCCTGGCCCAGGGCACGCGTGATCTTCCAAGTCTTTCAGCTCGGCGTCTGTCATCTTTCCCGACGCATGTTTGCCGACTGCTTCAAAGACATCCTGAATGGTCACATCATGCCCCTGAAATTTTCCCGGCATGATCGAGCCGCCGTAGAGCATGAGCGACGGCACGTTCAATCGAGCAAGGGCCATGACCGTCCCAGGAATCGTTTTGTCGCAACCCGACAGGGCGACGACGGCATCAAACAAATGTGCACGCGCAACGAGCTCGATCGAATCCGCGATGACCTCGCGACTGATCAGGGACGCCTTCATCCCTTCCGTTCCCATCGAGATCCCATCGGATACCGCGATGGTGTTGTATTCGATCGGAGTTCCACCAGCGGCTCGAATGCCGGCCTTCACTCGTTCTGAAAGCCGCCGCAAGTGAAAATTACACGGCATGACCTCGATCCATGTATTGGCCACACCAACGAGAGGTTTCGACAGGTCGTCGTCCGTAAAGCCGACGGCTTTTAACATGGCCCTCGCCGGGGCCCGAGCTGGCCCACTCAAAAGATCATGGCTCTGAAGTTTCGCTTCTTTGTGCATGGTCCTTCCGGCTCGTGTCACTGTACAGACATGCCGCTGGGAGGGGTAGGCGACACACCTTCATGGGGATTCTTACCGTATGGGTAACCTCCATGAGGATTGCCACCATGCGGATAGGCGCCATATGGCAGTGCGCCTCCATGCGGGGTGCCGGACCCCTTGTGCTGCTGCATCACCTTGTCATGCTCGGAGTTTTCCTTCGCACGTTGTTCTGGGGTCAGCAGACTCATCACCTCGCGACGTGTCTTGATGGAAGTCATCCGCAGGCCGACTTGCAAATCTTCGCTTTGCTTCAGCTTGGTTTCGATCGCGGCGAGATCGGATTTCTCTTCATCGGTTAGCGCTCTCAGTTCACGTTCCGCGATTTGGATATCGGCTTCGGCCTTGATACGGGCTTTGTCAAGATTGAGCTGGATATCCTTCAGTTTGGTGACCTGGTCGGCGGTGAGTCCGATGTCCTTTTCGTGTTTCAATAGATGGCGGATCAGGTGACCGGTCCCGCTGTGCATCATCCCTTTACCATAGCCATGTCCTGCTCCAGCGCCATGCACGGCTCCACCATGGCCATAGCTCGGATCATTTGCCCAGAGGCTTGGTATGCCCACCATCAACAGACATGCCGACGTTATAGCAACACCAGCCGTGGTCTTGGTTATAGACGTCATGAATTCCTCCTTGGTTGAGAGACCTCCAAGTCAAAGCTTGCCATAGCAGTCAGCGCAACGCAAGCGAGTCTGTCGACTCAAAACCATTGTCGACGCCGATTGTATTCTCAACGCCGTTGGGCACTGTAGAGAAGCTCCGTTCGCGGATCCGGATGCCGTTCCTTGCTCAAACGTTCATACAGTATCCGTTCATCTTCGCTGATACTGGCGGGCAGGACAATTTGCAACGTCAGAAAAAGATCGCCATGCCCGCCTGTGGCGGAGGGAAGCCCCTTCCCCTTGAGCCGGAGTTTCCCGTCGGCCTTGCTGCCTGGTGGAACTTTGACTTTCACCGGCTCGGCTAAGGTGGGAGCGGTGACCTCTGCTCCAAGAATGGCTTCCCAAGGATAGATGGGCAGGGTGACATGTAAGTCCGAACCTTGCCGACGAAAGATGGGATCGGAGGGAATGACCACGTGAAGATATAGGTCCCCGCGTTTTCCACCATTTGTTCCAGGCTGGCCCTTTCCGGCAACTCTGACGCGCGTTCCCTCTTGAACTCCAGCAGGAATCCGCACTTCTATGGTTTTGTATTCGGACATCATTCCGGTTCCCTGACAGGTCGCGCAAGATCGGCCGCGCACGGTACCACTCCCTTGACAGGTCGAGCATGCCCGGGGTTCACGCAGATTTACACGTTTGGTGACACCGGTTAACACTTCACGCAATCCCAACTGGACTTCAGCCTCGATATCCTCTCCCGGCATTGCGGCATTGCGTCCGGCTCCGCCGCGTCCGCGGTTTCCGAAGAGGTTCTCAAAAAAATCGGAGAAATGCTCACTTCCGGATTCGCCACTGCCTTGACTGGTGTGGCCTCCTTCGAACTCCCATGGTCCGCCAAACCCTTGTGTTCTGGCCTGCTGACGAGCTTTCTCGAAGGCTTGAGCTTGATCCCAATCAGCCCCGTACTGGTCATACTTCTTCCGCTTATCCGGGTCAGTCAGAACCTCCTGTGCCTCGTTGAGCTCCTTAAATTTCTTTTCCATCTCGACCTTCTTTGCACCCGCGTGGAGATCGGGATGATACTGACGGGCCAGGCGTCGAAAAGCCTTTTTGATATCGTCAGTCGAGGCGGTTCTGGGGACGCCCAGGATGTGATAGTAATCGCGTGGAGTAGTTGCCATACGTGCTCTGAGACGAGAAACGCGATGGTACGGATCAGCTTACGGAGTATAGAAACGGTTTGCAAGGGCCGAAGGGGTCAACGAGCGGTCGAAGTTTTCGCCCGGGCCATAAGTTTACAGTAGGAGCAGGTCTCGGCCGTAGTCGGTTGGCCACAGCTGGAACAGGGGTGCAGTGACGAGCGATCTTTTTCCGCAACGGTCGTGGGTGTCTCGGTCGTGAGAGACTTTTCAAGAAACCCCCAGTAAAACATCTGCTTGGTGCCGGGCGACTCGGTTTCCAGGCGATTCAAAACCTCCTTATAGAGGAGCGTGCGCGCTCCTTGCGCCATTGGACACTCCTCAACAACATAGTCGATCTTATTCAGGACGCAATAGGCTGCCAATTCGCGCTCAGTCAAGCGATACAGAGGCTTCACTTTCTTGGCGAATCCATCGACGGAGGCGGGAAGGCTGGGACCTTGTTTTTCAAGGTATTCGGTCTGCCAATGCAGCACGTTTCCGAGCAGCCGAGCCGCTTCATCATCCAAATTATGTCCCGTCGCCATGACATCGTACCCATGCCGGATTGCCGCATGGTTGAATTGATAGCGTTTGATCGTGCCGCATGTCGAGCAAGTCGGACGGTGGGCCATGATGGCCAGCTCGCGAATGCCGGCGCCTTCTTCTCGGTCGACCGTATGAACATGGAGCACGGCGCCGTATCCTGCGGCCACGGTTTCGGAAAAGTGCACGACTCTTTCTCGTGATGATTCGGAATAGCCTCCGATCCCGAGGTTCACATACAGCGCATCGGTCTTATAGCCCAACTTCAGAAGAATATCCCAGAGAGCCAAACTATCCTTGCCGCCTGAAACGGCGACAAGGAGACGGTCAGTTTTTTCGAACATCTTCTGAGATCGAATCGCTTTGTGTACCTGGTCGTACACAAAACTGTTAAAGCAATTCTTGCAGAATGCTGCATGGTGGCGGGGTAACTTGAGGACTGCTTTGGTCTTACATTTCGTACAGTTCATCGCTCGGATCATACGGCGTAGCCGAGGTGATTGCAAATCGGTACCGCCACGGCATGAAGCGAGATGCTGAACGATCGGATGCTGAACGATCGAATTGGGCAAGCACCAGTGTCACAAACCAAAAAAAATCTCCTGCACGATTGATCTCCGAATCATGATCCGCTATGAAGATACTGGTGGGAGAGGAGCTATAAAAAGGCGGTAGGGGTAAGGGGCGAAGAGCTATAAGTTTACATAATATCTCTTATCAGACTATGACATTTGAGCTACTCGGCCGTGTGCATAAAGAACTTTCAATTACCGGACAGGCGATCTACGAGACTATTCTCTCGATTTCTGAACTGGTCAACCGAAAGGTTCAGGTTATTCGTCTCCATTGGCAGGCTTCCATTTTGCTGCAGCAAATTGACGATGTCACTGCCAAAGTCGGCCAACAAATCGTTGCGCAGGTTTCTGAGCGACTGCTATACCAGAATCACCCCGATTCAGTTGTCGGTGCAATCGATCAGATGCTTGCTGCTACCACTTCACGCGTTCAAGAGTTGAAGCAATCGTTGAAGGAGGTTGATGCCCAGATACGTGATCTCAAAATCGAGACGGTCCATCAGGACCTGCTCTCCCTCCAACGTGATTTGGCGCTTCGTTCTGGAGGGATTGAACGGTTGACCATCGTTCGAGGCGCTGCCGCGGCCGGACAGCCGCTCAGTGCGCTCCCACTCTATTCCTCTTCCTCCGCTTACGTGGTCGTGGTATTTCGAGGGCCTTTTCTGTTGGCTCCAACCAACGATCTCCTCTTCCGACCCGGTGACATCGTGGTCTTGATCGGTGCTCAAGCCGAACTCGATCAACTCGTCTCATGGTTTACCGGTCAACGCCCCCTGACAACGTCGCTCACAAGATCGGCCTATGAGAGTAGGCACACCGACAGAGATCGGCTACAATAACACTCGATGTCAGCTGTCGCATTCCCACGATCACGCGTTCTGCTCGCTTGTGGTTCTCTCCTCTTTTCCTGTGTCATAGGCGGCGGCCGAGCCGAGGCATTATCGGCCGACTCACCCGGCCTTCGTATGCTAGAGGAGATCCAGACCGTCATTACAGAACTTGCGGAACAGACCAAACCTTCCGTCGTGAACCTGTTTCCCATCACCAGAGCAGGTAGGCTTCGCGGAGGGCCCGGCGAGCGTACGCCGAATGCGTCAGGTTCCGGCTCGGGCCTGATTGTCGACGATGAAGGCCACATTGTGACGAACAACCATGTGATCGGCGATGCGACTGAAATCGAAGTGCGGTTTTCCGATAAGACGATGCTCAAGGCTCATGTGATCGGTAAAGATCCGGATACCGATTTAGCGGTGCTCAAAGTAAACACTGATCGACGGCTGCCCAGTGCTCGCTTCGGTGATTCTGCCGGCGTCAAGGTCGGCCAATGGGTGTTGGCCGTCGGGAATCCGTTCGGGCTGGACCAGACCGTGACGCTCGGTGTGGTCAGCGGCATTGGTCGCGAAAACATCAACCTTTCACGGTATGAAAACTTCATTCAGACCGACGCCTCGATTAACCCTGGAAATTCCGGGGGGCCGCTCTTTAACCTCCGAGGTGAGGTGATCGGTATCAATACGGCGATCATCAATTTTGCCCAAGGTATTGGATTCGCCATTCCCTCGAATATGGCCAAGCAGGTTATCGAGCAGTTACTGGCCAAGGGCAAGGTCATGCGGGGTTGGCTCGGGGTCGGAATTCAGCCGCTGACGGCTGACTTGGCGAAACAATTCGGAGTGGCTGAAGGCGAAGGAGTACTGGTGAACGAAGTGTTCGAGAAAGACCCTGCAGCCCTGGCTGGGATCAAACCGGGCGATGTCATCGTCAGGATCGACGGTGTCGTCGTTGATTCACCGAATAAACTGTCTCGTCTCATCGCGACGGTGACTCCGGGCGCGAAGTCAAAGATAGAAATAGTCCGGGATCTGAAACGCTTGACGATGGACGTGCCCCTCACCGAGCGGCGGGATACCTCTGTTGTTGCATCGATTCCTCAACCAGAGGAGAAGCTAGGAGTCAGACTTGGTCTTGACCTCCAAGACTTGACGGCCGCCCTGTCGGAGCGGTTCAAGCTCGGTGAGGCGAAAGGCGTGCTGATTGCAAAGGTTGAACCCAACAGCCTTGCTCAAGCCGAAGGCCTCCGCGAAGGCGACCTCATCAAAGAAGTCAATCGCATGGAAGTGTCCTCCGTAGTAGAATTTAGGTCAGCGATTGCGCGGTTCAGGCGTGGCGATGCATTGTTGCTCCGTGTACTTCGTGAAAACCACGCATTTTATGTCGTGCTTAAACCCTCCGACTGAAGATTTCAGTGGGCCGTGGCGGCTTGTCCTTCCGCCTTATGTCGCTCGATGACCCGTGCAGCCAACTCTCGTGGCACTTCATCATACTGCGCGAAATCCATGACATAGCTGCCCCGTCCCCCGGTCATGGCGTTGAGGGCCGTCGCATATCGAAGCAGCTCAGCAAGCGGAACCAACGCTGTAATTTGTTCCGCATGGTCTTGCGCGTTCACAGCCACGATCCGCCCCCGTCGGGCGCTCAAGTCGCCCATGACAGCTCCGACCGCGTCGGTCGGTGTATCGATTTCGATCGTCATGACAGGCTCAAGTAACACCGGATGCGCCGTCTCGATCGCTTTCTTGAAGGCCATCGATCCCGCGATCTTGAACGACATCTCAGATGAATCAACTACATGATAGGATCCGTCATAGACGGCCACCTGCACATCAACGACCGGAAAGCCGCTCAACGGTCCATCCTGCATGGCTTCGATGACCCCTTTTTCAACGGCGGGAATAAAATTTCGAGGAATCGCTCCTCCGACCACGCGATTCTCAAATGCATACCCGTTACCGCGCGGGAGCGGCGCCACTTCAAGCCAGCAATCGCCGTATTGTCCGTGCCCGCCGGTTTGCTTCTTGTACTTGCCCTGTGCCTGTGATTTCGTCTTGAGCGTTTCTCGGTATGGGACCTTCGGTGTATGTAAGACGACATCGGCTCCGAACTTTCGATGGAGCTTCTCGAGCGCCAAATCGATATGGAACTGCCCCATGCCGCTGAGCACCATTTCCTTGGTTTCGGCATTGCGCGCAAATTCCAGCGTAGGGTCTTCTTCGATGAGCTTGTGAAGGCCAAGACTTACCTTATCGATGTCCGTCTTGGACTTGGCTTCAATCGCGAACGACAGGATCGGCTTTGGTAGGCTCAGCATGGGGTAACAGATGGGAGCATTTTCCTGACACAACGTGTCACCGGTATGCGTGTCTTTGAGTTTTCCGATGGCCACGATCTCTCCCCCTCTTGCAGAGTCGATGGCCGTGTGACGTTTGCCCAAGACCGTGTAGAAATGGCCGAGTTTCTCCCGCACATGTTTTGAAGCATTCAGCACGGTCGCATCGGCATGGATTGTTCCCGACAAGACCCGGCAATAGGACAACCGACCGATGAATGGGTCTATGATCGTCTTAAGGACATAGGCTGAAAACGGTTCCTGCTGACTCCCCTTCCGTTCACACACTTCATGAGTCTCTGGGTGGATCCCTTGCCATGGATGAGCCAGGCCACGCTCGGAGGGGGCCGGCAATAAGGTCACAATGGCGTCCAGCAGAGACCAGACTCCTACATTCTGGGTTGAGGAGCCGGCATACACGGGAAGAAATTGATTTGTGTGGATGTCGCGGCGGAGCCCTTGTAGGAGATCTTCCTGGCTTAAATCGCCCTGAGTCAAGTAGGTCTCCAATAAAGTTTCCCCGCTCTCCGCGACTGCCTCCACGAGCTGCTTGCGCGCTCCGCTGAGAACTCTTTCCAGGTCACTTGAAATCGGGAGGTGTTCGACTTGGGCGGAACTCGGTCCAGACCGCACAAGCTTCTCATGCCGCACATCAATGACACCGTGCAAATTCACGCCAGGGTTGACCGGCACCGTCATAGGGATGGGAGCACGAACAAGCTGCTGGCGGCAGATCTCCAGAACGTTCTCGAACGAGGCGCCTTCCTTATCAAGTCCGTTCACGAACACGAGACAAGGAAGATCCAATTCTTTAATTCTCGCCCACAGTCGTGCCAGCTCCGTCCTCACCCCCATGGTTCCGCTCAGAAGCAGAATGACCGCATCAACGGCCTGCAGGGCGGCAAGCGGTTCTCCAAGAAGATCAAGGGCGCCCGGAGGGTCAATTAAATTGATGCTGGTGTGATTCCACGAGAACTGAAGGAGACTGGTGCTTGTCGAATTACGATGGCGAAGCTCTTCCGGCTCGAAATCAGAAACGGTAGTACCCTGTGTCACAGAACCGAGCATGGGGATCGCTCCACCGGTATACAGCAGGGCCTCACTGAGCGAGGTCTTTCCCGCGCCGGCACTGGATACGATCGCCACGTTTCTGACGGGCTCCAGACGGGCTGTTTCCATAGTCTACCCTCCTTGTTAAGTCGGGATTTAGGCCATTCGCTTCCTCATATTGCTCGGGGCCGTTGGTTCGGCCGGCAGATTTCAGAGGCGCTCGCACTCATTGCTTTGTCCTGTCATCCATCCTTCGTCGGCAAAGCTCACGTACCGACCATCTCCAATAATCAGATGGTCCAATACGCGGATCCCCAACAGTTTGCCTGCCGTTGCGAGTCGATCGGTCAGTTGCCGATCCTCCGGGCTTGGAGTCGGATCTCCGCTGGGATGATTGTGAAGAAAAATGACGGCGGCGGCCGATTCACGCACCGCGAGCGCAAAGACTTCACGTGGATGCACAATGCTGAGCGTGAGGCTTCCCTCTGAGACCGTGGCCTCTCTGATCACGATATTTTTTGCGTCCAGCAGCACAACTTTGAAAAGTTCGTGCTTCACATCGCGGAGTGCAGGGTGAAAATGTTTGAACAGATCCGCACTTGAGGAAATACGAGTGCCGGTGGACATTGGAACGGCCAGCGACCGTCGCCCCAATGCCAATGCAGCCTTGAGTTGGGCTGCCTTGGCGGGACCAACACCGGGGATGGCGCAGAGTTCTTTAGTGCCGCAGGCCGCCAACCCTCTCAGCCCACCTACCCGGTCGAGGAGTTCGATGGCTACTTGTACGGCGGACGAATCGCGGCGGCCGGTTCTCAGGAGGATGGCGAGAAGATGGGCGTCGGATAAGGCCTCAGATCCCTTGGCAAGAAGACGCTCACGTGGACGTTCGGTTTTTGGCCAGTATGCAATCCCTTTTCTCGGTCCCGTGTCTGCCACGAAAACCCTCAGATGACAAAAAATTGACGGTCTGGACGCTTTTGTACCGACAAATAAGTGAAAATTACCCGCCTGAGGCAAATACGTAATTCATAACTCGTTGAAATATTGAAATACGACAAATTGGTGCAGCTCTTGCTTAACTTTACCGACAGCTGTGAACGTAACCACCTTGGGAGGGATCAATGGAATGTCCGAAGTGCAAGGGTATGATGATGTTGGAACGGTTCTCTGATTTCTTTCTCGTGTTCTATGCATGGAAATGTATCAATTGCGGCGCCATTATTGATCGCACCATCTCTAACAACCGTAGAAAGAGTCTCGCCGCCCGCGAATCTCAGACCGTCGCGGCTCGGTGAATTCATACTTCGAGCTCGGAGCCTTGGTCCTTTCTGAGGACCTGCAGGGACTCGCAGGCCGATCGTGTCTTCCTTGATCTACCAAGAGAGGACGATCGTATTATAGTCTTCCGCAAGCAGACGGTCAAAAGAGTACCGATGATCTTCCTCGAATCAATCGCGGCTCATACCGTCAGCCATCCCTTCCGCATTTCTTGACCCCTGCAAAAACGCTATGTTAGAGTCTGACGCTCACGACGATGTTGTCTCGCATGCGTGTAATCGCCGGGACCCTCCGAGGTCATCGACTCTACGGGCCTCGAAAATTGGCTCTTCGTCCAACCTCCGACCGAGTTCGAGAAGCCCTGTTCTCCATTCTCGGTAATCGGCTTACGAACAGCCGGTTTTTGGACCTCTATGCGGGGACCGGAGCCGTGGGGATCGAAGCCGTAAGTCGTGATGCTGAGCACGTGACCTCCGTCGAGTCGAACCGAAATGCATTGAAACTGCTACGGCAAAATCTGGATCTCTGTCATATTGGTGGTGATAAACTAGCCGTGCTGGGTGTGACTGTCCAACAATTTCTGAACCGTCCCGATGAGTGGAGCGGTCCTTATGATATTGTCTTTGCCGACCCACCCTATGAGGAGGCATTGGAGCTTCCATCATTATTTGCTAAGTCCAGGTCCGATGAACTGTTTGCCCTGGACTCGTGGCTGGTCATCGAACATGCAGCAAAGAACGTCTTACCCATGTGGCTAGGATGCACCACGTTTTTGCGCCTCTATCGCTACGGTGATACCGCTTTGTCCCTCTACTCGCACTCCCACGCTGTACAGGCATGAAAATCGGTATCTATCCAGGCACATTTGATCCCATTACGCATGGCCACACGGACATCATCACACGCAGCCTCCGTGTGTTCGACAAGGTGGTGGTGGCCGTCGCCCCGAATCCCTCCAAACATCCACTCTTCAATTTGGCGGAACGCCTTGATATGGTAAAGCTGGTCATGAAGGATGTAGGACATGTCGAGGTGACACCGTTCGACGGGTTGCTCGTCGATTATGTCGAGCGTTCAGGTGCCCATGCGATCATCCGTGGCTTGCGTGCCATTTCCGACTTTGAACATGAGTTTCAGATGGCGCTCGTCAACCGAAAACTTGCGAAGACGGTGGAGACCGTGTTCTTAATGCCCAGCGAAGAGTACTCGTATTTGTCCTCGACCATCATCAAAGACGTGGCACAGCACGGTGGAAGTTTAATCGACTTTCTTCATCCGGAAGTAGCTCGGCGCCTACAAGCTCGTATCAGGAGTCTCAAACCATGAGATTGGCAGCACGTGTAGGTCGTATTGCACCTTCCCCGACGCTGGCCATGGCTGCAACCGCCAAGGCCATGGCCGCGCAAGGACTGGACGTCATCGACTTTTCAGCCGGCGAACCGGATTTTGACACGCCGGAACCGGTGAAGGCCGCAGCAGAAGCGGCTATGCGCGAGGGATTTACCAAATACACCCCGTCGTCCGGGATCGATGAGCTGCGGGGAGCGATTACCGACAAGCTCCAGGCTGAACTGGGTCTTCGGTATGAAAAATCTCAAATCCTCGTCTCTTGCGGAGCGAAGCATTCGCTCTACAATTTAGCAGAAGCCTTGCTCGAAGCAGGTGACGAGATCATCATTCCGATCCCCTACTGGGTTTCCTATTCGGATCAGGCACTTCTCAACGATGCAACACCGGTCCTGTTGCCGACCAAGGAGGAGGACGGTTACGCAGTCCATGCATCAGAGTTGGAACGACTCATTACACCGAGAACTAAAGCCATCATCGTGAATAGCCCGTGCAACCCTACCGGCGCAACCTATGATCGGGCGACGCTGGAACAGATCGCCTCAGCCGCGGTCCGGCATGATCTGCTTGTCATTTCAGATGAGATTTATGAAAAAGTGCTTTACGATGGGGCCACGCACCGCAGTATTGCCTCATTGGGATCGGAGATTGCCGCCCGAACGGTCATTATCAACGGGGTATCGAAATCGTATGCCATGACAGGGTGGCGAATCGGATACGCGGCCGGTCCAAAAGATCTGATAACGGCGATGGCCAATATCCAGAGTCAGAGCACCTCGAATCCCTGCTCGATCTCACAGAAGGCCGCAGTCGCCGCCTTGCGCCTTGGGGATTCCTTCACTCGCAACATGGTGGAAGAATTTTCCCGTCGTCGAATCACCATTGTGGAAGGATTGAACAAGATTCCGGAAGTGTCCTGTCGAATGCCGAGCGGGGCTTTCTATGCCTTCCCGAATATCAAGGGTGTGTTGGGGAAGCGCGGTCCCTCGGGTGTACTCAAGACTCCCAATGATGTGGCTCATTATCTCTTGCATGATTCCCGAATCGCGGTCGTTCCGGGTGAACCCTTTGGAAGCCCGGAGCATCTCCGGCTGTCCTATGCGACCAGTATGACGAACATTACCCGAGGCCTTGAGCGACTGGAGCAAGCGTTCGCGAAGTTGGGATAAGTGAGGGTTGGTTCATCTAGCGCTGTGCAAAGCTAAGAGGGAGGGAAGCGGTGCCGATTTACGAATATCAGTGTGACGGCTGTTCGTATCGTTTTGAAGTGAAGCAGAGCATCAAAGACGATCCGCTCTCAATATGTGAGCGGTGTGGAAAAGCGGTCAGGCGGCTGATTTCATCGCCTGGAATCATGTTTAAAGGAAGTGGCTGGTACGTCACCGACTACTCCGATAAACTCAAACCGCCGTCAATCTCAGGTAATGAAACCGGTACGACGAAGACGGAAGAGAAGAAGGAGCCGACCCCTTCAGCGCCGACGCCCACAACGGCTTCAGCTCCAGCCGCGACGCCGGCGGCATCTGCCGGCTCGTCACCAACCACATCCAATACGACGACGTCTTCCTCTTCACAATAGGAAGGAGGATCGAGGGCTGTTATCGGATGCCGCCTGCCTTCGGAGCCGAGCTTTTGTTGGTCGGTGCCTTGGGGGCCGTTTGGGAAGCTGGTCTGGTCGTGCCCCTCGCAGTGGGTTTCGCCAGTTTTTTATGGGGCGATGCTTTCGGCGCCATCGCTTTCAACGCCCTCGCGCGGGTCGCCTCCAACTGATTTTGAAGACTGGTGATCATTCCGGTTTTCTCCCGGTTGATGCGACTCAGTTCATCGACCTGCCCCAGCAACTCCTGTTTGATCTTGGACAAGTCGGTGACCTGGGCCTGAAGCTGAGTCGTCTCCATCGTCAGGGTTTGGATCTCAGAGCGCAATTGTTCGATCTCGGCTTGCAAGGCTGGAGGCCAATAATCGCATCCCACAAGACCTAGTACGAAGCTGAAACCGACAACTGTTCGGATTAACCGCATCGGATGACATTTCATGACGCCTCCCATCTCATCAGAAATGATCGCTGCACACAAAGTGTTGGTATCATTGTGGGAGGGTATTCTAACAGATCATATGAATTGGCTAAGAAAAAGAACGGCCCCGGCTGTTTGGATCTAGGTTTACTAGGGTAAGTAGATCTATGTCGGCAGCGGGCGGGATACGATCGACGAAGTTGCTGAATCGGTTGTTCGCGGATGGTGGACGGTCCGATTTATATCTTGAGAGCCCGGTGAGCGATGTCCGTCCGGAAGTGGCATCCCTCAAAGGAGATCGTCTTCACGACTCGATAGGCCTCGCGTTGTGCCTCGGATAACGTTTGCCCTCGACCGAGAACGCCGAGGACGCGGCCTCCAGCTGTCACGATCTCATTCCCCTTCTGTGCTGTTCCCGCATGAAAGACCACCGAGGAGTCCGACGAAATGGTTACCGGGGGGAGTCCAGAGAGTACCATCCCCTGTTGATAGGAACCGGGGTAACCTCCCGACGCTATCACCACGCAGACCGTCGCGTCCGGATGCCACTTGACGGAAAGTTGGTCAAGACGATGTTCAACTACCGATTCAATGACGTCGAGAAAATCGGTCTTGAGCAAGGGGAGCACAACTTGTGTTTCAGGATCGCCCATACGAGCGTTGAATTCGAGCACGTAAGGTGTTCCATTCACCACCATCAGTCCTGCATACAGCACACCTTGGAATGGCGAGCCAAGCCTGGCCATGGCGTCCACCATCGGCTGCAAAACCTCGCGACGGACTCGATCTTGGATTTCGACTGTTCCTAGCGGCGCCGGGCAATAGGCGCCCATCCCGCCGGTATTTAGGCCTGTGTCACCATTACCGACCCGCTTATGATCCTGTGCCGGCGGCATCGGCACCACGGTCTTGCCATCGGTAAACGCCATGATCGTCAGTTCCTCGCCGTCGAGAAACTGCTCGACCAGTACCTGTTTGCCGGCTTGGCCGAACACAGCCTTCTCCATTGAATCGATGATCGCTTGGCGAGCCTGGTCACGAGTGGTCGCAATGATGACGCCTTTTCCTTGCGCCAACCCGTCCGCTTTGATCACGACCGGTAACTCCTGCCGCTCGACATAGGAGAGCGCGTCCGTGATCTTTTCGAAACTCTTGGCGTGAGCCGTCCGAATCTTCGCTTGTGCCATGACCTCCTTCGAGAAGGTCTTGCTGGCTTCCAAACGAGCGGCGTTCCTGGTCGGCCCAAACACTCTGAGCCGAGCTTTGCGAAATTCGTCAACGATGCCCAACGCAAGCGGTGCTTCAGGCCCGATCACTGTCAGATCAATCTTCTCTCGAAGTGCGAAGTCTTTCAGACCGGCAACGTCGTCCGATCGAATTGAGATACATTCCGCCAGTGACGCAATCCCCGCATTGCCGGGGGCACAGTAAAGGACCGGCTTGCGGGGACTCTGCGCAAGTTTCCATACCATCGCATGCTCGCGCCCCCCACTGCCGACCACAAGTATTTTCATCGATTCTCTTTAGGTAGGAAAGATAAAGAGGCTGCTCAAAATGGCCTGTCGCAAGGCCGCAGGAAGCTCGGACACCGAGGCGTACGTTTTCTGGTACGTTGAGGTGGACGGGCGACCGAGAACGCAGCGAGAGACCATTTTCAGCTGTCGATCAATGGCGGAAATGCCGCATGCCCGTCAAAATCATCGCCATCCCATGTTCATCCGCGGCCTTGACCACTTCTGTATCTCGGATCGATCCGCCCGGTTGAATGACGGCCGTAATGCCGACTTCGGCTGCAGCATCCAGGCCATCGCGGAACGGAAAGAACGCGTCCGAAGCCATGACACAGTCTTTAATCGGTATTTGCGCTTTCATGGCCGCCAACTTCACGGAATCTACGCGGCTCATCTGTCCTGCCCCGATGCCGATGGTCTGGCCCGGCTTGGCATAGATGATGGCGTTGGACTTGACGTGTTTGCAGACTTTCCACGCAAACGCACAAGCGGCATATTCTTCATTTGTCGGCTTACGGATGGTCGGCACTGCAAGCGTCCGAAGATCCGACAAGACACCGAGGTCCCGATCCTGTACGATGAGCCCGCCGACAAGTTTTTTCAGATCGAACCCTTCCTGCTTCACCTTTGTCAGCGGGCCCACATCCAACAAACGCAGATCCTTCTTTCGCCTCAATTCGGCCAATGCCTCTTCAACAAACCCTGGAGCGATCACGACCTCAACAAACGTGGAGGTGATTTCCTTGGCAGCAGCCAGATCCACCGGCCGGTTGAAGGCAATCACGCCGCCGAAGGCAGACACGGGATCCGTCTCTCTGGCCTTGACGTACGCCTCCACCGGCGTCTCACCGAGCGCCACACCACAGGGATTATTGTGCTTGATGATCGCGACCGCAGTCTCTTCATACTCCTTCACCAACTCGAGCGCGGAATTCGCATCGAGGAAGTTATTGTAGGACATCGCCTTGCCGTGCAAGATCTTCCCACGAGAAACAGAAGGTTCCTTGCTGTCCAATTCTCGGTAGAACGCGCCTTGCTGGTGAGGATTCTCCCCGTAGCGGAGGGATTCAGCCAACTCAAACTGAAGCGACAACACTTTCGGGAACTTGACCTCCCCGCCTTTCACATGTTTCTCCAGATAGCCGGCGATCAATCCGTCATAGCGTGACGTATGCTGGAAGACCTTCATCGCCAACTCACGACGCAGCGCCGGTGTCACCGCCTTGCTGTTCACCGCCTCCAGTACTCGCGAATAATCGGCTGGATCGACGACGACCAACACATCATCATGATTCTTGGCCGCCGACCGCAACATGGACGGGCCGCCGATATCGATATTTTCGATGGCATCCTCGAAACGGCAATCGGGCTTGACGATCGTGGCTTCGAAGGGGTAGAGATTGACCACCACCACATCGATCGGGCCGATCCCATGTTGATTCATCTGCTCGACATGCGCCGGAAGCGACCGGCGTCCCAGCAAGCCGCCATGAATCTTGGGGTGCAACGTTTTCACCCGACCATCGAGAATCTCCGGTGATCCCGTATAGGCCGCGACATCCGTGACGTTCACTCCCGCGTCGCGCAACGCTTTGGCTGTTCCTCCCGTGGACAAAATTTCCGCGCCAAACGCTTCCAGCCCCTTGGCCATCTCGATGACTCCGGTCTTATCTGAAACACTGATTAACGCCCGCTTGATGCCGGCCATGTGAGTACTCCTTAAAAATCGTGTGTGAGGTGGAAGAGCTCCGTCGACTACGAAAGGCGGGCGAAGAATAGCAAATGGGTGGGGTAAGTTCAAGGCGACATGCAGCCGACTGTCCTATCTGAAATAGAACTTCTATCGACCGTGACGGGGTCGGCGGAGCCGGTTGAATCCCGGCCCGCTCCTTGTCTGGCATACTCCCGTACATCGAAGTGGAAGTACGGCATTTACCAGCCTCAACCTCGACAAACGTGTCATTGACGTTGGTGCTATAATTCAAGTAATGTCTCCTCGGCGATGAGGAATCCCCACGCATCCCCTTACATGACCACTTACTATGGAGGTACGCTATGCTGGCTGGTCGGCTGGTGAAACTGATCGAGAAGAACTCCGAACAGCTTGCTCATGAGCTCAGCGAGAAAGTGTGGAGTTCTCACCGCTGTAGCGATCTGCGCAAGGTCCCACCAAACGAACTCCAAGCCCGCACCCGTGAGATCTACCAGAACTTGAATAATTGGCTGATGGATATGACGGAGGCTGAAATCGAGCGCCGCTACACAGAGCTGGGCGCCCGTCGGGCCTCGCAAGGTGTCGCCTATAGCCATTTCCTCTGGGCGATCACCGCGACCAGGGAGCACATGGTGGCCTTTGTCCGGCGTGAAGGGTTGTCCGACAGCGCGGTCGAGTTGCACGGTGAGTTGGAACTCATGCAGGTGCTCAGTCAGTTTTTTGATCGCGCGCTGTACTATACGGCTCTCGGGTATGAAGGAGAGCGGGCTCGCATCGGAACGAACCTTCGCAGACGGAGGGACGATCATCAGAAAGTGCGTACGTAAGGTTCTGCGCGAGCGAAATTCGTGATATCCACCACATCTACGGGTTCGCAGCCTGAAGGATGAGCCCATACCTACTTAACCGAGCTGTTCTCCCAGTAATGCTGACCTCCTGTAGCCCGTAATTGCCATTGGTACAGAAAACTCTCGATCTCGCTTGAGGCGCTTCACCATTCAGCGCCTAAGCGATCAATAACGATCTGATGCACCACGGCATACATCCCTAGCGTCGAGAGGAACACCGCCGCTTCCGCGATGTCAAAGGGATCGATCTTTTCGCTCTGCTCGATGTCCGCTGGAGATGCGTCTACCAACTCGTCTGCAACAGCCCCTGGACAGATGGCGCTGACTTTGATGTGGTAGGGCCGGCCTTCGTCGGCCAATGATTTGGTCAATGCCATGATGCCGTGTTTCGAGGCGCTATATGTCCCGGTGCCAGCCCAGGCTTGCACACCAGCCACGCTCGACATGTTGATAATCACTCCGCCGCCCTGCTGCTTCATCTGTCGGAAGCCGGCCCGGCAGCAGAGGAACGTGCCGCGCAAATTGACGCTCATCACCTGATCGAATGCCTCGGTGCTTGTGTCAGCCAAACGCCCCCCACCACCGATACCGGCATTGTTCACAAGAATATCGATCCGACCATAGCGATTAACCGTATCGGAGATCAGTCGTTCCACCTGCTGCTCGTCAGCAACATCGGTCTGAATCGGCCACGCCTCCCCACCCTGCTTCTTGATTTGTGAAACGGTCTGCTCACACAATGCCAACCGTCTCGCGGTTACGACGACCTTTGCCCCTTCCTGGCCAAACCGAAGGGCAATGGCCTTTCCAATTCCGCTGCTGCTGCCGGTGACGATCGCAACTTTGTCCTTCAGTCGTGGCATGTCAGTCATCTCTACCCGTTGTAATAACCAAGCCGTGGCCTTTCGAGATCGGGACGAACAGCCACAACGATCACCATTCCAACTTGGCATCCATCGTGATCGTTGTGTTCAAGAGCCGAGAAATCGGACAGCCGGTCTTAGCCGTTTGCGTGGCCTTGTTCCAGGCCGCTTCATCGGCCTTGGGCACCTTGCCTTTGACGCTCAGAGCGATGTTTGTCACGGTCCAGCCGGCCTCCACCTTATCGAAGGTGACGGTGGCCGTCGTTTCCAGCTTCTCCGGAGTCAGACCGGCCTCGCCCAATTGAGCCGAGAGCGCCATGGTGAAGCAACCGGCATGGGCGGCGGCGACCAGTTCTTCAGGATTTGTCCCTTTGCCGCTCTCGAACCTCGTCGAAAACGAGTATTGTGTCTGTGATAAGACTCCACTTTCCGTAGAGACCGTACCCTTGCCGTTCTTCAAATCACCTTGCCATACCGCAGATCCTGTGCGTTTCATAATAATTCCTCCATAAGTTAATGATGAGTTAATGATTGTCGAAAGCCGACAGGAAAGTCCATTGCGTCTTTCGGTTGACCGGAACTCACGTCGGCAAAACGATTCTGGGCATTCTGAAGCGTTAGACTCGGAAGGCGTCCTCTGCGACGATTCCGTTTTGCTGCAGCAACCAGGCGATAAGCGCGTAGATTTCATCGGGAGTGAGAGACTGAGGCGCGTTGAAGGGCATGGCCCGACGGAGATAGTCGTACAAGGTCGTCGTGTAGGGCCAATAGCTCCCGATCGTCTTGAGCGGCTTGGATGTCGCCAGACTGTTCTGTCCGCCCACCAGCACATCATTCGGTCCTTCCTTACCCGTCGGCCCATGGCAGCCGGCGCATTTCACTGCGTAAATATGCCTCCCCTGCTTTACAGTGCCAGAGCCCGGAGGCAATTCTTGGCCATTCGGCGAGACATCGATGTTCCAGGCTTGGATGTCTCGAATCGTCGCAGGGCGCCCCAGTCCATAACCCGGTTCTTGCTGATCAGCCGACGCGACCGCCGGTGTGACTGAAAACGTGAGGCTCATGAACATGGCAGAAAGGACCGGCAGAAATTTATGCATATGTATTCTTCACAACACCATCCCCTCCGATCTTCCAACTTTGAATACCGTTGTAATGGTAGCTGGAATGGGTGCCTCGTACCCTGATGAGCGATTCGCGGGTTGGCTGCTGGTATCCCGTGACATCCGTGCATCGACTCTGAATGATGGTCTCTTGACCATCCCATTTCCATGACAGACGAAAACGTGTATGACACTTGGGTAACACAGGTTCTTGTAGGCGTGCTGCCTGCCAGGTCCTCCCAGCATCAATACTGACCTCCACTGTTGTGATGCATCCTCGCCCGCTCCAGGCCAGTCCCTGAATTTCGTGGAAACCAGGTCGTAGCTGCTGTTGCCCGGAAGGTCTCGTGATAACGGACTTGGCCTCCATGACGAGGCTGAACTGATAGGCTTTCCCATCCGGCATGAGGTCCGTGTATTTCGCCGTCTCCCATCTCGTCATGAATGGGGCCGATCCGAGCTTCAACCGCCTCAGCCACTTCACATTGATGTTGCCCTCGAAACCTGGCAAGAGCAGCCGCAGGGGATATCCCTGTTCCGGCCGCAACGCTTCGCCATTCTGGCCATAGCACACCATGGCTTCGTTCAGCACTTCATCGGTGAGCGGCACACTGCGAGCTAGTGCGGCCGCATCTCCCCCTTCAGCCAACATCCATGTCGCTTCTCGCTGAATCTCTGCCGCTTCCAACAATGTCGAGAGTTTGATGCCGGTCCACTCACTGGTGCTCGTTAAGCCATGCAGTTGCTGGACGGTCAAATCCTGCGCCTCATCCCACCCATCTCGGCTGTTACCTGAACATTCAAGGAAGGCGATGCGGGAGACAGACGGAAATCGCTTCAGCTCCTCGACCGTGAAGATCATCGGCCGGTCCACTAGTCCATGCACCAGCAGGCGATGGCGGGACGGATCGATGGCCGGCACACCATTATGGTGCCGTTCAAAATGGAGGGAAGACGGGGTAATGACTCCTTGCAGGTCCTGGAGCGGAGTGGTCGAAGAGGCGCTGGCGACTAAGCGCGTCGGCTTTTCAAAAGGCGATCGCTCACCATAAGGGCGCGGCGAAGCACCAGGCACGTGCGTGGGATCGATCGGTTCACTTCGCTCTTCGGCTTGCACGCCCGACAGCGCCGCCGATGTACCCATTGCCAGCAACGAGGCGCCGCCAGCCAGGAACTGACGCCGGTTTAACGATGGCGAGGCCGGCGTTCGATTCGATGTCTCGTTGTCACCCCGCGTTTCCTCGCTCATCAACGATTGCTCCTTTATCCGTCCATACAAGCTGCAACGCTTCTGCCGAGCCTTTAGATCTGCTCAGATGCCAGCCGGAGCCCCACTTCGTCGAGGTGCCTCAGGAGGTCCGCCGGATCTTGGTACACTCGATAGGCACCAGCCCGCTCCAGTTCGTCTTGTCCATAGCCGCCGGATAAGAGGCCGACCGAAAGAGCAGAGGCACGTCGAGCCGCCAACAAATCCCAGACGCTGTCGCCCACGATGACACAACGACTCATCGGCACGTTCAACCGCTTCCCTGCCTCTAAAAAGAGATCGGGATCGGGTTTGGCAAACCGAACATCATCCCGCGTAACGATAGGGACATCCTGGGCAAGTTTCAATAGCTCGAGGGCGTGGCGGGCGTTCTCCATCCGTCCGCTGGTCGCAATGGCATGCGGAACGCGATGGCGCGCTAAGGTGGCCAAGAGCTCATGTGTGCCAGGCAAGACACGAAGGGAAGATGTCTGCCTGGCATAGGCCTCTCGGTGAACCTTCTGGATCTGCTGTGCGTCCTCTTTCGAAACAGGTCGGCCGGTTTCACGCAGCAACGCATGGAGCATCAGACCACCGCTCATACCGATCTGACGATGGATGCGCCAGACGGGTAATTCGATGCCGACCGCCTGTGTGGCCTCTCTCCACGCCAACACATGTTGATACACGCTGTCTATCAGAGTCCCGTCAAGGTCGAAGAGAAACGCCACGCCAGCCGGTTCCATAGTACCCCCATACAGAGAAATTGACTGATGACCTCTTTCTCGCTCAATCGATTCGTTCTTGGACCATCTGCTCCAGTTGAGCAAGAAACGGACGCTGACCCGGAAGGATCTTTCGATGTGCGGTGGAGAGGTCAAACCATTCGGCGCGATCGACCTCTGGAAATTCTTGAAGCGTTCCAGACTTCGGTGGCCACTCCATCCGGAAACTGGTGCTCCGAATCGACGTCGTGTCGAGATCGCCGGCCACTGCCCAGACCGAAATGACTTTCCCGCTTGGTTGGCGCAGAGGCATCAGAGGAACAGTCTCGCCATGAACTTCACAACCTGTTTCTTCGTGAAATTCCCGCTTGGCAGCCTCCAGCGCATCAGCACCTTCCTCATACTCGCCCTTCGGAATCGACCAGGCCCCATCATCCTTCTTTGCCCAGAAGGGACCGCCGGGATGGACCAGCAGTGCTTGGATCGCGCGGGTGCGTAATCGATAAAGCAGGATCCCCGCACTCTGCTTCTTCGCCATGTCTTGGCTTACACCGAACGGGGTCACAATTCCAGCGAGAAAATTGAAGCAGGAGCTTGAAGACTCCGTCAAAGAAGACATAGGCTCCGAACAGATAGAAGAGCGCGAGCAAGGTGGCAACCGGCATGAAGAACGCAACGATGCCGAGGAGAATACCGAGCAACCCACGGAGCATGATGGCCCACCAGCGGAGGGGAATTCTCTCCAGTTCATCTTCGTGTAGGATGGCAGGGGTACAGCATATCGTTCCTACGTCCATGATGAAGCTGATGAATTCCCCTGTTGTTCTATCCTTCTTAGAGATTATAGACCGGGATGCGTGATGAGATAGGCGCTGTACCGGTGCCTTCTCAAGATCGTCCACCGTGATTCCCATACGGCGGCCATTCGCAATCCTCTCGAATGGTTGATAGAGGCCCTTCACCTCAACAGTGCCTGTGCAGCCGCCTGCTTGAGTGGCAAATCTTAGCCTAGTACATTTATTATCAAATGTGGTACCGTGACGCCTCGCACCCTAGTCGTCACATCATCCACAGCGGACTGAGCTCATGAGGCGTGCGGGGATTCTCACCGGCGGTGTCGTTGCCCTGATCCTTCTCCCCCGTGGTGTGCATCCCACCCCCCGCCAAACCTATCAAGCTGTACATGACCAGTCACAGGTTCACGAATCCGGTGATCATCATGAGCAATGATTTGACAGGTCTCCCTCATATGGGAGACCTCAAGCAAGCCTTCAACGGAACCACCGCATCGAATTGCTGATGTAAGGACTGAATACACTATGAGCACACTAAGCAGATGGTTGCAGCCCCCCCCAAAGGATTCTCTCGAGCAACAATACCAGGAGCTTGCCAATCTATTACGGGCCAAGGAACGGGCGCTGGAGACAACGTCACACGATTTGAAAGTGAAGACTGCAGCCTTGCAGGTTCTCGAACAGAAGATCATGTCGTCCGAGACACAGTTCTCGTCAGCCCAACGAGAGCTGACCGCCCGCGGTGAGCAACTGAAAACGCTCGAAGCAGAATCGGCTGTACGGTCGAAACGGCTGACGGACGTGGAAGCTGAAGGAGTTGCGGCACGCCAACGCGTGAGTGAGCTCAATTCGACCGTTGCTGCCCTGGTCAACGAACTTCGCGGGGCTCAACAGGCTTGTCAGACTGCCGAACACACGCACGAGGTCTTGAAGGAGGAAATCCGGGTCCTGCGAGAGCATATCGCCCAACTCAACGAAGGCCTCGCCGACCGAGACCGTCTCCGTGCTCACCTGGAGAAACTGGAGTCAGTGCAGGACCGCGTCCATCAGTTGGAGGTGGAGCTGAGTGGTCGGGAAGCCGCCCATCGGGGTACGCTCCTGCAGTTCGAAGGGGCCATGGCGGAGCGAGACCGGCGGATCAGTGAGTTCGAGGCGACTGCGGCCGCCCAAAGGGACGAACTGCACGGGGCTCAACAGGCTTGTCGGGCCGCCGAACACACGCACGAGGTCTTGAAGGAGGAAATTCGCGTCCTACGAGACCATATTACCCAACTCAACGAAGGCCTCGCCGACCGAGACCGTCTCCGTGCTCATCTGGAGAAACTGGAGTCAGTGCAAGACCGCGTCCATCAGCTGGAGGTGGAGTTGAGTGATCGAGAAGCGGCCCATCGGGGTACGCTCCTGCAGTTCGAAGGGGCCATGGCGGAGCGAGACCGGCGGATCAGTGAGTTCGAGGCGACTGCGGCCGCCCAGAGGGACGAACTGCACGGAGCTCAACAGACCTGTCGGGGCGCCGAACAAGCTCAGGAGGTCTTGAAGGAGGAGATCCGTGTCCTGCGCGAGCATATCGCCCAACTCAACGAAGGGCTCGCCGATCGGGACCAACTCCGTGCCCAGGTCAAGAAGTTGGCGTCGATGCAAGACCGCGTCCATCAGCTGGAGGTCGAGCTGAGTGATCGGGAAGCCGCCCATCGGGGCACGCTCCAGCAGTTCGAAGGGGCCATCGCGGAGCGAGACCGACGGATCAGTGAGTTCGACGCGAGCGCGGCCGCCCAGCTGGACGAGCTTCGCGGGGTGCAGCAGGCCTGTCGGGCCGCCGAACACACGCACGAGGTCTTGAAGGAGGAAATTCGCGTCCTACGAGACCATATTACCCAACTCAACGAAGGCCTCGCCGACCGAGACCGTCTCCGTGCTCATCTGGAGAAACTGGAGTCAGTGCAAGACCGCGTCCATCAGCTGGAGGTGGAGTTGAGTGATCGAGAAGCGGCCCATCGGGGTACGCTCCTGCAGTTCGAAGGGGCCATGGCGGAGCGAGACCGGCGGATCAGTGAGTTCGAGGCGACTGCGGCCGCCCAGAGGGACGAACTGCACGGAGCTCAACAGACCTGTCGGGGCGCCGAACAAGCTCAGGAGGTCTTGAAGGAGGAGATCCGCGTCCTGCGAGAGCATATCGCCCAACTCAACGAAGGGCTCGCCGACCGGGACCAACTCCGCGCCCAGGTCAAGAAGTTGGCGTCGATGCAAGACCGTGTCCATCGGCTGGAGGTCGAGCTGAGTGATCGGGAGGCCGCCCATCGGGGCACGCTCCAGCAGTTCGAAGGGGCCATCGCGCAGCGAGACCGGCGGATCGAAGAGCTGGTGCCCGTCACCCATCTCCTTCGCGAGAAGGGAGCAGAGATCAAGGAATGGGATAAAAAATACGCGCGCACTGTTCAAGAACACAAGACAGAAATGACAAAGCTCCAAGAGCAATGCGCGGCACAGGAACAACTCCGTGAACAACTTCTGCTCAATGAACAACAGCTGCATGAACGAGACGAGCAGATCGCGAGTCTCCAGCGTCAGCTACAGGATCTTCAAGCGGAGCGTCACAAGCTATTACAAGAGGTACAGAGCATTCCAGGGAAAGATGAGCAGATCGATCGCCTGCAAAAACGATTCAGAGAACTGCGAACGGCACTTCGTGCGAACACAGCTCCAGCAACCTCAGGGCCTCGTCAGTCAAGCCAGAATGGCGCTGTGTCGAATGCTCAAGGCAGACAGCCCAAAGTCAGTAAGAACGTTCAGGAGGACGATCTTAAAAAGATCTGCGGGATCGGACCGGTCTTCGCTGACACCCTCAATAAAATGGGCACCCGCACGTTTATCCAGATCGCTCGTTGGAAACCAGAAGACATTGAAAAAATCGCAAAGAAGCTCGATGCCGACCCAGAGCGCATTAAACGGGAAAATTGGATCGCTGACGCCAAAAAGCAACACTACCGAAAATACGGGGAACGGGTCTAGCAACCTCACATGACACGGTTCTTTGCCGGCGTCTCTATGAGATCCTCCCCTGTCTGGCCCGCAAAATCAAATCCTTCAACCAACCGGCTGTGGCAATGACCGACCATGGCGACACGTTCTGTGTGGATGGCTTCATCGTCTAACCGCTCAAGTGGTCAGCCCTGGCCGGGTAGCAAAGAGAACCGGTGCGCCCTTCTGCTGAGTCTGCTTGACTGGTCGAATCTCACCCTAGTACACACATCATCAATTGTGGTACCGTGCCGCGTCGCACCCCAATAGGCACATCATCTACAGCGGGCTGTTCTCATGAGGCGTGCGGGGATCATCATCGGCGGTGTGGTGGCGCTGATAGTCCTCGCCGTGTTGTGCATCCCGAGGCATCTTTCCTCTCCGTCACGGCTCACGGCCGTGACTCACGCCAGTGTTCACGCCGGCATCGAACAGGGCAGTTTGGTGCTTCGCGGTTCGTTGCCCACTGAACGCAGTAGGGCCACTATTGTGGCGCAGGCTCATGCAGTCGCTGCGAAAACGCGAATGCGTGTGATCGACCAGTTCATCGTCGATAAGCAGGTCAAAGCGGCTGTGTGGGTGGACCAGGTTCCGCAACTCTTGCCGATCTTGGGTTTGATGGCCAAGCGGGGTTCCATCATCATCGATGGACGTTCGCTGGTCGTGACCGGTCAGGTTCCCGGTCATCGCGAAAAGGCTGAGGTATTACAGGCCATGGCTCCGGCGATACGGGCGGGCTTACGAATTGAAGACCGTGTGGTGGTGATGCCGACGACATCACCTCCTCCCACCGCCGTTCCCCTGTCGGCGCTACAGCTGTTGCTGAATCAGGTCCTGGCGAAATCCTCGATCGAATTTGAGCCCAAGAGTGCCACGATCACGACCAAAGGACAGATGGTGCTGGACCAAATCATCGTTCTCTTACGAAGAGCTTCCGACACGCCGATTGAAATCGGGGGCCATACCGATACCGTTGGTGAGGCGGAGTACAATATGCAGTTGAGCCGGCGACGTGCCGAAGCGGTGAAGCAGTACTTGACCAGTCACGGGCTCACGAATCCGTTTACCACCATCGGCTATGGTTCGACACGCCCCCTCACCCATGGGAGCCAGCAACCGGGCCTCCAACAGAATGAACGGATCGAAATACTGATGTAAGGACGGAATGACCTATGATTACACTCATGAGTCAGATGGTCGGATGTCTCCTCATCGCAGCTGGTATCGGTCTCGCGGTCGGTTGGTTGTTGCGGGGGCTTCCAAAGAATTCGATCGAGCAACCATACGAGGATCTCGTCAAACAATTGAGAACCAAGGAACAGGTGTTGGAGACGACGTCGCACGATTTGAAGGTAAAGACCTCGGCGATGCAAGTTCTCGAACAGAAGCTCATGTCGTCCGAGATGCTGTACACCTCAGCCCAACGCGAGCTCACCGCGCGCGGCGAGCGGGTGAAGGCGCTCGAAGCAGAATTGTCTGTACGATCAAGACGACTGACGGACTTGGAAGCTGAGGGAGTCGCGGCACGCCAACGTGTGAGTGAGGTCGATGCGAGTGCTGCTGCCCAGGCTGAAGAACTGCGTGCGGCCCAACAGGCCGGGCGTGCGACCGATCGAGCCCGCGAGGTCATGGAACAGAAAATTCGTGCCTTGCGAGAACATATCGCCCAACTCAACGAAGGCCTCGCCGACCGGGACCGACTCCGAGCTCAGATTGAGAAGCTGGGATCGGCGCAAGACCGCATCCACCAACTGGAGGTGGAACTGAGTGATCGTGAAGCCGCCCATCGAGGCACGCTCCAGCAGCTCGAACGGTCTATCGCTGAACGAGACCGTCAAATCGGCGAATTCGATGCGATCGCGGCGGCCCAGGCTGAAGAACTCCGTGCGGCCCAACAAGCCTGTCAGACGACCGATCAAGTCCGGGAGGTTATGGAGCGGGAAATCCTGGTGCTGCGAGAGCATATCGCCCAACTGAACGAAGGCCTCGCCGACCGGGACCGACTCCGAGCCCAGATTGAGAAGCTGGGATCGGCGCAAGACCGCATCCACCAACTGGAGGTGGAACTGAGTGATCGTGAAGCCACCCATCGGGGCACGCTCCAGCAGCTCGAACGGTCTATCGCTGAGCGGGACCGTCGAATTGAAGAGCTTGTGCCGGTCACCCACCTCCTTCGTGAGAAGGAGTCAGCGCTCAAAGAAAGAGAAAGAGCGTACGCGCGCACTGTTAAAGAACACGAGGTGGAGGTGGCAAAGCTCCAAGAACAAAACGCTGCACAGGAAGAACTCCGTGCGCAGCATCTGCTCGACGAGCAACAGCTGCATGAACGAGACGAACAGATTGCGAGCCTTCACCGTCAGCTGCACGACCTTCAAGCGGAGCGGCAAGGTCTATTGAGAGAGGTGCAGGGTATTCCAGGGAAAGAGGAGCAGATCGAACACCTGAAAAAACGCCTCAAGGAAATGCGGCCAGCACTCAGCACTAAGACACCTACGGCAATCGGAGCGCCTCGTCAGCCCCGCCAGAATGGAGCCGAGCCAAGTCCTAAAGCAGGACAGCTCAAGGTGGGCAAGGACATTCAGGAGGACGATCTCAAAAAGATCTCTGGGATCGGGCCTGCCTATGCGAACACTCTCAATAAAATGGGCACCCGCACCTTTATCCAAATCGCTCGTTGGAAACCGGAAGATATCCAGAAGATCGCCAAGAAGCTCGATACCGATCCTGAGCGTATAAAACGGGATAATTGGATCGCTGACGCCAAGAAGCAACATTACCGAAAGTACGGTGAACGTCTCTAGCAGGTTGCGGGAAAAGCCTTCGTTCGTCCTTCGAGAACCTCAGGACGAACGGAGCGGTCATTGTGAATATACTGAGATTCTCCGTTCGTGCTGAGCCTGTCGAAGCACACAAATCGAGTTTCGCACATTCCCTGTCCAAGCGGCCTCGGTCCAACCAGGCGAGTTTCTCCTCCACTACCTCCTGAATGACTTGACTTCGGCTCGGAAAGGCGGCTTGCTCCACGAGAGTATCGAGGTGTTCCAGGGTGGATGCATTGAGGGAGATCGCAATTGTGGACCTTGGCATGTCGCATCTCCAAACATGCCCATGTGTCATACCTCTGTCAGGGTCAAGCACTGTATCCGAATCACGCCAGAGCCCAACGCCAGCGCTCAGCGAATTGTTATGCCTGTATCTAAGCTTCGATAATGTCTTTTTTCGTGCTTTGGATAAAGGCGACCACTTCGTCGCGTTCCGCCTGTGGAACTTGAAACGCCGCCAGCGTGGCATGGAGGTGCTCCAAAAATGCCGACCAGTCGCTTTCGCTGATTCGCATACCCGCATGGGAGATTTTCATATCGCGTCCGGTGTAGTAGAGCGGGCCTCCAGCACTCGCACAGAGAAAATCAATGAGGAGCTGTTTCTCCCGCTTGAGACCATCCGCTCCGCGATGCTGCCAGAAACGGGCCAGTTGCGGATCGGCTTGCAGGCGCGGCAACAGGTCGTTGCAAACTGCCGCGATGGCGTCGTAGCCGCCAAGGCGTTCATAGAGAGTTCTCTTACTCATTGCTTTATCTCCCTCTGGTTAGAAATGGGCCCAACGCCCGCGTTCAGCCGCGCCGAGGGCCGAAGACCCGATGGAACCCGAGCGCGCAACGCGAAGGCGTCGGCTGGAACGCGTTGTTGGGCGCCAAGCGTTTCTTCATATGGGTTTGCCCGAGGCATGACTTGAAAAGAACGTGATGACGTGCCCAGCCGGCTCGCGAACCGTAAAGACTTCGTGATCAATCTGCGGTCGAGCCTCGATCGGCGAGGGAGAGAGCCCCAAGGAAACGAATCGCTTATGGGTGTCTCGCAGGTTGTCAACCATGAGATCGAACGGAGCCTCGCCTGGGACGATCTTCTCTCTCTTCATCATGATCAAGTGTGTTCCACCCCGCATCTCGTAGACCGACACGTCTGGCCCATCGAATATGGGGCGCATCCCGATTGTGCACATGAACTGAGCAGTTTCAGTCATGCGATCGGTGTGCAGCACGACGTGTGCTACGCCTACCGGAGGGTGTTGGTCAGCCTCACTCATGTTCTTGTGCCGCCCAACTATGGAGTATACTGACCGGCATAGTACGCCGCTACTGAGTTCCACCTCCCGCACAATTCTTGCGTTGGTTCCTAGACTGGTCACCTCTGTCCACAACGCAGCGTTGGCGTGTTATACAGATCGACGGGGAATAAGACGGGGAATAAAAGGGGAGAAGTCCCATTGTTCAGGAGGGCGTTTCCACCTCTGAAGGTCAGGGCTTCCGAGGCCGTCCCCGCGAACGGAAAGTGGATTCCAGCCTCAGCGTGGCTGTAACCCCCCGCTGCCAGCTTGGCGTTCCATACGGTCGGCCCCGCGTGACTGAGCTCCGCATCGCCTCTAGCTCGGCCGAGGTCTCAGGACGATTCACCCACTTCAGCCAATCCGCTGGTTGAGCGACCGGCCACTCAGACAGGCTCGGCTTGCCCCTGCGCTCTGCCTGGTGGAGCCGTTGCCACAGGCTGGACCACGGCCACTCCTCTGCCCTCTCCGCCAACTTCGCACGCACAGGGTTGCGCTCCACATACCGGCAGACACTCAGCAGGTGCTCATCCTTCTGAATAGGGAATGACTTGTACGTCCCTTGATAGAGATGGCCGGCGCCAACGCTCTGCCGATGCAAGTGCCATCGTCGCACATGTGTCGTGGTCAACCGACGCATGAACTCACCCACCTGGCCCTCCTCTTGCGGCCAGAGCACGAAATGCCAGTGATTGGGCATCAGGCAATAGGCCAGGATCCGTATCGGGACCTGGGAGAGCGTGTCCGTCAGCACGCGTTGGAACGCGTGGTAATCCTCCTCGTCGTCGAAGATTTGTGCACGGGCATTGCCCCGATTCAGGACATGAAACAGCATGCCGCCCGGGGTGCGTCTGGCTGTCCGAGGCATGGCCGTACCGTAATCGACAAGCCGACTCGCAGTTAATAATGGGACTTCTCCCCTTTTTCTCCAAGGCGTTCCAGAGTAGACTCATCAAGGGATATCGCAATTGTGGGCCTTGGCATGTTGCACCTCCGAGCATGCCCATGTGTCATATCTCTGTCAGGGTCAAGCACCATATCCGAATCACGTCGGAGCCTAAGGGCCTGCCGCTCAGCCGCGAGCGGCGTCTATTTATGGTTGCGACCTCCAAGGCACGTATTCGTGCTGCTTGTCGGCTGCAGCGGTGGGTTAGGCTGTGATCCGCACGTTGTCGTGCAGAAACTCTGGCGCAAAGTCAGCGCCGTTGGGCCAGACGAGCGTGTGAAACTCCCGATGAACCGTGAACGCTTTGAAGTACGCGAGATCGCGAAGCGGTTCGAACATGGGACCACGCAGCGCTGGACCGAGGTCAATCTCTCCGACCGTGCCGTCACGAAACCGAAGCCACACAACGTGTTCGCCAACGTACCGCGCCTCTAGAACGTGATAATCCATCGTGTTACTCCAAGGGCTCAATCCGATTCAGTGGCCTCCCCTGCCGGGCCAGCTCCCAGTTGGCCGACAATTCTGGCTTATGAAGGGCCGCCCATTCAAGAACGTGTCGAAGCGCTCGTGGAGGAAAATTTCCGTGAACGGCTCCGGATTCGATTTCTATCGAAATCTCGTGCTCCCCGTAGACCGCGTGGAAGTGCGGGACTCCATGTTCACTGTAGAACATCCCGATTACGATGCCGAGAAAACGTGAAATCTCCGGCATGGGTCCGCCAAAGGCCTCGCTGTTGCAAGGACTGTCTTTTCATCGAGCCTAACGCCAGCGTTCAGCGACGGGCCGAGCGAAGCGAGGACCGTCGGCTGGAACGCGTTGTTAGCCGCCGTTCCGCGAACTTGTGAAGAACGCTTGAGATGAGTGTTTGATACGGCAACCCTTCGCTCAGAGCCAGCTTCTGAAGTTCCTTCAGATCTTTTGAAGAGATGCGAATATTGATTCGTGCGTCTTTCTTAAATGTGGCTGCCGCATAGCGCTTGTGACGCGCAATCTCTTTCTTAGCCTCAGGAACGCGCCTTAGCTTCCCGGACTCATATGCGTCAAGAATCTCTTTCTCTTCTTGATCAAGTGTTTTCATCTGATTCATCTACGTACTCCCTCGTGGCTTTGCGGCTGGGGATGACTGTTTTCAGGAAGATCTCTTCTTCCGACTCCATGAACGGCACCAGGTATGCCTAGTCGTTGATGATCACGACCGAACTATTAAATATACCGACCGGCATAGTACGCAGATACCGCGTGCCAACTCCCACGCGGTTCTTGTGTTGGTTCATGGACGTGTCACCTCTATCCTCAACGCAGCGTTGACGTGTTATGCAGACCAGCATGATTCCGTTATGGCTGAGAAAAACTTAACCCTTGGATCAGCGCATAGGCTGGACTCCGTACACCTTTGCCGCCCCGATTGAGGACGGGTGGCATATTCTCAACAAATCCGCCGACTCCTTCAATAGAATCTCCTGTCTTTCATTGAGCCGAGCGACAACTTCCGACAACACGGCGATGGCGGTATTTTCCGCTATGAGAGGAGTTTTTCTACAGGCCTAACGTTTGAGCTGAGGCGAGGGTCGGCTCCAGCGAAGGGTTAGTCAGCGCTGGTACCTACGCTCCGAGTCTCACATGGACTCGTCCGATGACCAATGGACAGCCCGAATCTCCCAGCCGCTTGCGGTTCGTGTGAGGACAACGAGTTCGGCACCCGACAGCTTGATCTTGCGATTGTGGAACTTGCCCTGCGAGACGGTTACAGAGTGAACCCAGGCAGTTTGGCCCGAAACAGTTGTCTCTGACTTGGTGACCTTGGATGGAACCGCCTTAGCGAACTCAATGTCGGCGCTGAGGTGATGGCGCAGATATTCTTGCCGGGACTCGAGGTGACCGCCCTCGAGGATGACCGCATCGGTTGCGAGCAACTCCTGAACGGCCTGCACGTCGCCGCGGCGTAGTGCTTCATGAAACGAGCGCACCGCCGCTTGAGCAGCCAGAGCATCGGGATCGGATTGCTGCGCGAAGATGCTACCAGCCACCGAGAGGCAGCAGCTAGAGATGACAAGCCAAAGCAGTCGAGGTTTGCTCATACGAAATGTCTACGCTGCCTAACTTGAAGTAGACCCCCGAAGAAGTAGGCCCCCGAAATGGTGTAGTTGTACACACCGTCGCGGCACAAGTTAGCTGGAACGTTCTGCGATGTCAATCAGTTCGCCGCAGCCACAGAAACAGGGAGCAGGGCGTTATACACCTCATAGTTCATGCCCCGACGGCAGCTCCTAACGGACGTCCCATGACCGTGCACGGTACGTCGAATGAGCACCTCGTCAAGAAAAGGTTTCTGACACTGAGGGTTCCCCACAAATTTCATGGCATCAGCGTGTTCTGAAGGCATCACCGGTTCTCTGCCACTGGCGGAGTGGCGCCAACAGGTCATGGCGTGTGAAGTGCTCCCGTGCACGCCTGACCACCTGCATGCCTAACGCGATCACAGACACCGTCAAGCGGCGGTGGGTGCTGTTGGCTTGATACCGCCTATGATAACCCGCATTCACCGTGGCATGGCCCACGAGTCACACCGCGAGCTGAGCGAGCGCGGCGATGAGGAGCAGGATCGTGAATCGGTTCGCCTGCGTGGTCTGGCTCAGGCGTAAGCCTACGCCAAAGCGGGCCTCCTTTAAGTCCCGGAAGGCTTCCTCGATCTGCATCCGTTTCCGATAACACGCAACCAGTTGGTCAGCACGGTGGCTGGCCAGGCACTCAGAGACGGCCAACAGCCAGGGCTCTCGATGACAAGCGGCCTGCTTGCGGCTGGAGGAGGACCGAACCTTATACCCCAACCGCGAGCGATGGATGCGGTGTTTCCGTGGCTCCTTCACCAGGACTAACTGACCGCGCACGGGATGAGACTCGACCAATTCACAGCACCCCAAGCGTGGCGGCGTGGCGGTCGCATCGTCGTCGAGCGACTTGCTGCGCACCCAACCTGTGGCCTCAGGGAATCGAACATGATTGCGATTACGCACGCGCCCTACAAAGGTCCAGCCGATCCGTTCGACCTCTCGAAACCAGGGGGCGCGAAAGCCAGCGTCCGTCACCACAATTGGTGTGATGCCAGATGGTACCAATCGGTGGAGCCTGCGCAGGAAGACCCGATGAACCTGTGGATTCGTGAGCCAGCCCAGCGGGTGGACCTCTTCATACACGGTCAGGGCGCGCCCGCCGACAGGGACGGCCGCGCGCAGCAGTTGCCACCGTCGGTCGGCCGTCAGATCCGACCAGTCGACGAGAAGGATTGGCTGAACCTGGGTGCCCAGGATCCACCGAGACAGGGCGCCATAAATCATGGCACGTTCATGCTGCAACGGCCGGTTGCTCAGGAGGCGATCCATCCGCTTGATCGCATGCTTGACCGTCGTGCCACTGCGGCGTGCGCGGCCTAACGCGGTGACCGTCAACCGTCCGCCGTGAATCAAGGCCTCCACGGCTATAAACAGCACCGTCAGCCGTGTGGCATGCATCGATGCACAGGTGGTCTTCAGGTCGCGTCGAACCATCTTGATGGCCTTCATCGTGTGTTCCCTCTCTAGGTTGTGGTGCCTAAGGAGGCAGAGTCCATAGCAGGTTTCCGCTTGTGGGCCGAGTATTTTTCACGTAACCCCATCAATGTACGAACCTTTTTGTGGGGAGCCCTCAGTTTCTGACACCTTTTATCCCTGACACACCATGAACGAGAAGCCCAGTACGACCAGTATGCCACCTAACACCGGCAGATGCACAAGGATCGTCCATGGCCCAGCAGCGCATGAATGAGCCAGGCGGAGAGCACGACCGAGCAGGGTGACAACTGGGGGTTATGAGATGAGCGGCATGGGGACGCCTGAATGCCTGAGGGGTACCACATCGTTCGCAGTGTCCACTCCCCAGCGCCGAGTTAGCTTCCAGTGGGTTTGAGCCGCAATCGTGGAGGTCGAGAAACAATCGGATGACCAGCTTGTTTTTCCTTCTTTCTTAGATCACGACAGATCGTCAAGAGATCATAATTGAATACTGCAGCATGCGCTTCTCGTGTCTTGCGCACTTCGTCCACTATTGGATCGGGTTTCATGACTCGATACCTCCCAGTTCTTCCGGTGAGCAGATGATGGGACACTCGTAGCCGAGCTTCTCAATCGCGGCTTCAATCCGCGCTTTCGCTTCCGCGTTATTGATGTGGCGGAAATTCCAGGTCAACAGGAAATCCATTCCATGGACGGTCGCTACCGCGATGTGTAACGCATCTTCAACGCTGGATTCGGGAATCAATCCCCCATCAATCAAATGCCTGGCCACTGACTCAGCGGCATCGTTCATCTCCAGAATAGGCAGTCCACCGAGAACGTCCGATCGCCTTTGCGCTGCGGCGGCATCACCCGCTTGGGCTTCCTCCACGACCAGGACGGAAATGTAGATCTCATACCGCGCTCTCGCCTCATTCCACCACTCCTGAGTGATGGTTTGCCGGGCCGCCGTGATAATATCCCGGCTTGGTCTGGCCGCGTAGTAGCTAATCACGGACGTTTCTACGTACACTGAAGCTGCCATAATAAGCCGAGTTTAGCAGCAAGTGGCTGCTGGAAGCGAACATAAGAGGTCTCAGTTCGCTTGCACGCGTCCGGTGGGAAAATAAAAGGTGTTAGGAACCTGTTGTGCTCTTTGGCCGTCCGCGCGGTCTGAGGGTTGCTTCCAACTCGCGCCCGTCCGCAAACGCTACCTCATTATTCTTCGCGTCGCGGATCTTGCTGGACGGCCTTTTCGCGGAAAATAAGCGGTTGGGCATCAGACAGTAGGCCACCGTACGCCTGGGGAAACGATCGTGCCCTTCGCCAAGCACCTTCTCGAAGGCCTGATAGTCGGCGGGCGTTTCGAACAGTGGCAGTCGGCCATTCGCTCGGTTCAGGACATGATAGATCATCCCTCCGACGGTAGCGGACGGCCAATCGCCACGCACGGTGCGCCGAATGATCACCTCTGTCACAAAAATGTACCTGACCCCTTTTATTTACTCTCTGCTTCCCCAATGTTCTTCGACCGGCGAGATTCATCCTCATCCATAAGTAGCCACAGCACGAACGCGGCGTTAGCCGCTGCGCCAATGTTGCTCGGATTGAGTTTTAGAACATCCCTGTATTCCTCGATAACCTGCTTCGCTTCAATGTGCGCGAGTGTGGGGTTTGGCCCGCAACGCCACCGCATCTCCCGCACATAGGCCTTATTAAACTTCGCGATCTCAAAGGTCGGATCCTGCTCGGTAACGCAAACGAGCAACTCGTACTTCTGTTGTGGCTCGGCAGATAGGAGGCTTTCCGCAAACAGGTAGACAGCAGAGGTCGTCGCTCGGTGTGGATCAATGGATTTCGCCTTAACGAGGTGGCCATGTGACACAGCGTGCTCCCCTAGTGAAGACCAGCTGACCGCGCTGGTGACATGCGCGTCAAAGAGGCAGTGCTTGCGCCAGTACGCGTCGTCCGGCAGGAGAGTTACATCTTCCGGCAGAAGTGTTGCGGAATCGAGAGCCTGCTCGGCAAAACGACGTGCTTCATACGTCGGCACAGGCCGATGGCCGAGAAGTTGCGATAATAGGGAACGAAAGAGCAGCATATTTGCGTAGCCCAGTTTTGCTCTTACCGCCAGGACCTCATGACGCGCCGCTGTTGGCCGGACGTAATACAGGAGTCGGAACAGATTCCTTGCTAGAGTGTCGCTTGCCGTGTCGAGTGCTCGCCACAACCGAAGAAAGCGTGACTTCGGGTAAGGGTTCACGAGCGGGTTGAATGGCTCGAAATAGCGGCAGGACTCAAGGTACAGTTGACCAGCTTCCTCATAGGCGCGCAGAGTATTAGACCGGGCGTAGTCTTCCGCCTCGTGGTAGTAGGCAACTGCTTTATGCCTACGCGTGGGGAGCAGTGAAATCTTTTGTTCTACGTCTTGCCGGATTTGCTGGTACACCTTGGTCACAACACTAAAGTAGATTTGCTCGATTAACTCTTCGTACTGGCCAACAGAGAACCATGGGTACTCTGTGACCGTGTAGTGGATGGGCTTAGCGAGCGTCTCGGAGCTGTCTGTTCGACCGATCCGCACGGTTGGTATCACAACTAACTCCCACTCATCAGAATCTTTCTCAGACGCTTTTCTGTTTTGCGCGTGGTAAACCCCTTCGATGTGGATGTGCTGATCGGCATGCCGCTCCTCTCCACTCTCGGCCTCCTTTTCCGCGGGCTGTGCCTGAGACTTCCGATCCGGGGACAAGAAGAACATGAGCCGTCCCACTCGCTTGTTTAAGAGTACAGCGAGATCGTGTCGAAGCCAGCTCATTTTCTCCACCATGAGAGAAGCAGGCTTGTGTTCCTCAGACGAAACTGGAGAGAAGTGACCTAGGGAGCAGGTGTAACGAATCGGGCGACGGGATTCCTTCAGCCAAAGGCTGTACAGGATGGCCAAGAAGGTCAGCAACAGCGCGAGCACAAGACCAACGGTAACAAACTCCTTCCATGGGGACGTACGCGATGACAACCAGTCTTGAAGCCAGTTTGGAAGCTGGGGACTTACGTTGCTCAACCAAGTCAAAACCGCGAATACTGCCCCGAATTTTCCGAGGCGCCCCAATCTGCGCCTTCGCTTCAGGCCGTCCTCAAGCCCCTCGAGTTTTTCGAGGAGATCGGCAGCGGGAAAAAGATCCGACAGTTTCACTGCGCTCCCTCCGTTATTACAACGCAGTCACAACACTGGTATACGCAATGCTCGCTCCCGCCATACTAGCAGTAGTACGCAAGACGTACTTATGAGAGAGACGCCCCCTGCACGGCAGATTTTCCACCGATCGGATGCATCCGTCAAGCGCGGATTTTCAGCGTCACCTTCTCAATACTGTTATTTCGTCGATTCTTCGTCGATTCATGGAGACCGTTCACTATGTCGAGGAGCACTCATGATAAGATGGAATTCTTGCTAATGGAACTGGCCGCGCGCTATAGGATGATTTTGCACGCGTTGACTTCCCCTCATCATCTCCATAGAATCCTCTGCCATGGCTTCGTCCTTCGTGCACCTTCATCTCCACACCCAATTCAGTCTCCTCGACGGCGCCAATCAGATTGAACCGCTAGTCCAGCAGATCAAGTCTTTCAATCAGCCGGCTGTGGCAATGACGGACCATGGCAATATGTTCGGCGCGGTCGAGTTTTATCGTAAAGCTAAAGAGGTGGGCGTCAAGCCGATCATCGGCTGTGAAGCCTACATGGCGCTCGGCAGTCGACATGCGAAGAAAGACAGTGGACTCGCGCACAATGACTATTATCACCTGATTCTGCTCGCGAGAAATCTCACCGGTTATCAGAATCTCATCAAACTCGTCAGCAAAGGATACCTTGAAGGATTTTATTATAAGCCACGTATTGATAAGGAGCTGTTGAATCTACATCACGATGGAATTATCGCCCTTTCCGGCTGCCTGAGTGGCGAGATTCCCTATCTGATCGGTCAGAAAGATATGGATGGCGCGATGACGGTGGCCGGCGAATTTCAAGAGATCTTTGGAAGGGACCACTTCTACCTCGAGGTACAGGCAAACGGGCTTGATCATCAGCGGGTGGCCAATACCGGCTTGATGGAAATTCACAAGAAACTCGGGATTCCGCTAGCGGGCACGAATGATTGTCATTACTTGAAAAAGGAAGACGCGCGGCCGCATGAACTGATGCTGTGCCTGCAGACGGGAAAGACGGTCAGCGATCCCAATCGGATGAAGTTCGACACGGATCAACTGTACGTCAAATCAACTGAGGAAATCGCTCCGGCATTCGCAGAATTTCCCGGCGCCGTGACGAACACCTGCCGCATCGCCGACCATTGCGAGCTCGACCTCCCACTGAACAAGACCTATCTCCCGCAGTATCGCGTCCCAGATGGGTTCAAGGATCGAGAGTCCTATTTGGAACATCTCGCCCTCGTCGGATTGAAGGAACGGCTAAAAGAAAGGCCCAGCCGGGTTGCTTCCGCTGTCTATGATCAGCGCCTTCGGGAAGAACTGATGGTCATCTGCTCGATGGGATTTGCAGGCTACTTTCTCATTGTCTGGGACATCATCCGCTTCGCTCGATCACAAGGGATCCCAGTCGGGCCTGGGCGAGGTTCGGCTGCCGGCAGCCTTGTGGCCTATGCCCTGCGCATTACCGACCTCGATCCGCTCGTCTATACCCTCTTGTTCGAGCGTTTCTTGAACCCCGAGCGCGTCTCTCTTCCCGATATCGATATGGATTTCTGCATGGATCGCCGTGGGGAAGTGATCAACTACGTGGTGGACAAGTATGGCACCGACCATGTCGCTCAGATCATTACGTTTGGCACACTCGGCGCGAAGGCCGCGATTCGCGATGTGGGACGCGTGTTGGAAATGCCGTATGCCGACGCCGACAAAGTTGCCAAGCTCGTCCCCAACCAATTGAACATGACGCTGCAACAGGCTTTGGAGACAGAGCCTCGCTTACGCGAGCTGGTGGAGACAGACCAGAAGGTCAAAGAGCTCATGACCAATGCGCAATCCCTCGAAGGTCTGGCCCGCCATGCTTCGACCCATGCGGCGGGCGTCGTGATTTCCGAAGGGCCGCTCACCGACCACGTACCCCTTTACAAGGGCGCCAACGACGAAATTGTGACCCAGTACTCGATGGGAGACGTCGAGAAAATCGGGTTGGTTAAATTCGATTTTCTCGGACTCAAGACCCTCACGATGATCAGGCGTGCCGAGACTCTGATCAACGACACGCATCCCGAGGCACCGCAGCTCCTGATCGATCAAGTGCCGTTCGACGACCCGGCCACATTCGCGCTGTTGAGCTCCGGAAAAACAACGGGACTATTCCAATTGGAAAGCTCGGGCATGCGGGATCTCCTCACCGGACTGAAACCCGACCGGTTCGAAGACATCATCGCCATTATCGCCCTCTATCGCCCCGGACCGATGGATCTCATCCCTGATTTCATCAAGCGAAAGCAGGGCAAGGTACCGATTACCTATGAGCTTCCAGAATTGGAGCCGCTCCTCAAGGAGACCTATGGTGTGATCGTCTATCAGGAACAGGTGATGGCGATCGCCAACAAGATGGCCGGTTTCTCGTTGGGCCAAGCCGATATTCTTCGTCGTGCGATGGGCAAGAAGAAGCCGGAAGAGATGGAAAAGCTCCGCGCCAAGTTCCTCGATGGCGCGAAGCAGAAGAAGATTCCTGAGAAGAAGGCCGAGAAGCTCTACGAGCTGATTCAAAAATTCGCCGGATATGGCTTCAATAAATCACATGCGGCTGCTTATGCCGTTGTGTGTTACCAGACGGCCTACTTAAAAGCCCACTACCCGACCGAGTTTATGGCGTCCCTCATGACGACCGACATGGGCAACCAGGACAAGCTGGTTGGCTATTTCACCGAATGTCGGGATCTGGGCATCAAAGTGCTGGGTCCGGACGTGAATGCCAGCCAAACGCACTTTGCCGTCGCCGGCGGGGCAATCCGGTTCGGTTTGGCCGCGATCAAGAACGTCGGTGAGGGGGCCGTGGAGTCGGTCCTGGAGGTGCGGATTCAGGGCGGCCCCTTCGGATCGTTCTTTGACTTCTGCCGGCGGGTCGATCTCCATAAAGTAAATAAGCGCATGTTGGAAGGCCTCATCAAGGCCGGCGCGTTCGATTCCACCGGCGCCAAGCGAGCACAACTGATGGCGGTGCTCGATCAAGCCGTGGAAGAGGGTGCGGCTGCTCAGCGTGAGCGGGAGCTCGGACAAATCAGCATCTTCGGAGAGGAGCTGAATGGGCAAGCCGACTCAACGGCCTTACCGACTCCCCCGCTGCCTCCGCTTGCGGAATGGGATCAAGCGCAACGATTGAAGTATGAACGGGAGCTGACCGGGTTCTATATTTCAGCCCATCCCCTGGCCCGCTACGAAGCGACCCTGAGTGCCTTATCGACCACAACGACAGTGGGATTGAAGGAATGCCCCGACGGCGGCGAGGTGAAGATCTGCTGCATCATCGCCACGGTCAAATCGATGCTCACCAAGAAGGGCGATCGAATGGCCTATCTCACGGTAGAAGACCTGCAAGGGACCACTGAGGTGATCGTGTTCCCCGATTTGTTCAGGACTGCGGGTGAGTTGATTGCACCGGAACGGATCGTCCGCATCACCGGCACCATCGATCGGGGAGACAAGGGTACAAAAATTCGGGGGAGTAAGATCGAACTGTTGGCTGAGGTCCAGGCGCAGTCCATCAAGCGTATCCGTATCAGCCTCAGTGATCGGCCGGAGGTGCGTGAGCAGTTGCCTCGGTTGCTTGACGTCTTTCGACGGCATCCCGGTAGTACCTCGATCTCGATGTCGTTTCGAACCGACGGCACCTTGGAAGCCGAGACTGCTCCCCTCCCTCATCTCACCGTCTGCCCGAGCGACCATTTTGTCTCAGATGTTGAGGAAGTGCTAGGCAAAGGGACCCTCTCTTTGCTATCTTAGGAGTTGCCAGTTGGTCAATTTGGCCGATCGTTGTACGGAGTTGAACAGGACTATGCGCGATTACCTCGAATTTGAAAAGCCGATCCGAGAGATCGAAGAGAAGATCGAGAAACTTTCTGCCACGGCCGCCAACGGGAAATCGTCCGTCCAAAACGACATTCGCAAACTTCGTGCGAAGCTTGCGCAAACCGAACACGAACTCTACAAAACTCTGTCCCCCTGGCAACGAACGCAGCTGGCCCGACACCCTCAACGTCCCAGCACACTGGACTATATCAATGAGCTGACGAGAGACTTTCTTGAGTTTCATGGCGACCGTGTGTTTGGAGACGATCGGGCCATCGTGGGAGGATTTGCCCGATTCAACGACCGCCCTGTGATGATTATCGGCCATCAAAAAGGCAAGACTCTCAAAGAGCGCATGCAACGGAACTTCGGCATGCCCAACCCGGAAGGGTATCGAAAGGCGCTGAGGCTCATGAAAATGGCGGAAAAGTTCAACCGCCCGATCATGACCTTTATTGATACGCCTGGTGCCTATCCTGGTATCGGTGCCGAAGAACGTGGGCAAGCCGAAGCCATCGCCCGCAACCTGTTTGTCATGTCTCGATTGACCGTGCCGATTATTTCCGTGGTCATCGGCGAAGGAGGGAGCGGAGGTGCCTTAGCCCTCGGCGTCGCCGACCGCATCCTGATGCTGGAACATTCGGTCTATTCGGTCATTTCACCTGAAGGCTGTGCTGCGATTCTTTGGGACAGTCCGGAAAAGGTTCCCGATGCCGCCTCTGCATTGAAAATGACCGCACAGGATCTGATTGAGCTCGGGGTGATCGACACGATTGTTGCCGAACCGCTGGGTGGTGCCCATCGCGAGCCGCGAGCCGTCTGCAGCCTGGTCGGAAAGGCGCTGACCAACCAACTGTTCGATCTACTTGATCTGCCCGTCGAACAACTCATTGCTCAGCGGGATCAGAAATACCGAAAGATGGGGTCCGTCACGGGTCTTCTCCCACATCAAGCCTGACCGACGTCATCATCGTCGCTTCCTTCCTCTACAGAAGTCCTGTTTCCCGAAAGCGCTGTTCGATTGCAGCGAGAATCCGCTTTGCCAGCGCCTGCCGACAAGCATCGAGCACCGCCGCTTCGAGATAGCGATCGACCGTTCGCGGTAATTTCCTCCACCATGCGAGCGCGGAGATGCGAGCTTGTTCGGCAGCAGCAGGCTCGCCTTTGAGGATGCGGTGAATCTCTTGCTCAAAAAATTCCACATGGACAAGTTCGTCCTCGCGGATCGAGACCAAATCCGGCCGCAACGTGACGAGTAATGTGGCGAATTCAAGTCCCAGCGACTCATACCCGTAGAGCTGAACGGCCAACGCGGGCCATTGTTTTGGCACGGTGGGAAGCCGTTCCCGTTCGCGAGGCCGGCGACCGATCATGGTTTCAAATTGTGCCAGATGTTGCTGCTCATCCTCCTCGTGTTTTCGGAGAAAGGCATAGACGTTCGGGGGAACATCTTGTAAACGCGCCGACCGTACCGTCCAAAGCGCCATGGCCTCGGCTTTGAGAAACCGTTCCAAGAGAGCGGTCTCGCACGCCGGTGGGAGACGAATGGACGTAGCCGCGTCGGACGACATGATGGCCCCATAGTACGCACACTCCGGCTGAGTATCCAAGCTGTCTTGGAAGGGAGGATGAGGAGGGTTGACTGACACTCATCATCTGTGTACATCTTACGCGCAGCTGCTCACTGGACCGACTGCTGACTCCGGCACAAGGGGTTTCGATTTGGTTAACCCATGAGGCAACACCTATGACAGGTCCTACCGGTACAATGTCTCTGGTCGCTCAACGAGTTGTTCTCTGCGTGTTCGCCGTGACCATGCTCTTGGAAGTCGGCTGTGTCAGTCGGCGTACGTACGATAGAGTCAAGGCGGAGACGTTGGAACAGACCCAAGCCTTGGAAGCCGTACGAGAGGACGTCAGAGAGTTGGACCGGGAGATCGCGGGATTGCAGGCCTCGAATCGACGAGAAGACGCCGCCAGGTCCGAGTTGCAGGCCGCCATTCAGCGGGAAGACGAACAGTTGCCGATCATGAGACAGCGAGCGGAGGACACCCTCGCGTCGCTGAAAACACAGGTGGCAACCTTAATGAATCAGAGTTGGGATCTGGCGCGCAAGATAGTGGACATTCGTCAGGAGAGCACCTCCTTGCGAACCAAGGTGGCTCAGTACAAGGAGGAAATGGCACAGGCCCAATCGGCGACGTTGATGGCATCAAACGCGAGCAGGCCGTCCGTACCCCAGCCCGCCATGATGGAACCGACTCCCTCTACGGTACCGACCAATTCAAGTGCGGCATCACCACAACTGGAACAAACCGATCCGACTCCTCCAAGTCCACCTCCCGTCAAACCGACAGCGCCCTCACCTTCCGTGAAGGTTGACCCACCTTCGACAAACCAGTCGTGGATCGAAACGATCGTCAACTGGTTCTCCAAAATCTGGAATTGGCTATTCGGCTAAAGACCTCGACTGCCGTCCATCGCTTCAGCGAGCGTTCCGTCACGTCAGGGAAGCATCCTGCGCACGAAGCACATCACAGGTTGTTTCATGAGATTCTTGAACCTATCGCGTCGTGTAGCCGCCGTTGGCGAAGATGGTTTGTCCGGTAATCCACCAGCCGTCAGTCGCCAGGAATTTCACGATCGGCACGATGTCTGAAATGTCGGTGAGTTTGCCGTTCATGCTCTGGGACTTGTGGTATGCCACGGCTTCCGGTGATTCGGCAGGATAGAAAAACGGCGTATCCATCGGGCCTGGTGCCACGCTCGCCACGGAAATGCCGCGAGGGCCGAACTCTTTGGCCGCGGCACGGGTAAAGTGTTCCACCGAGGCCTTGGAGCCGGCGTAGGTGGAATAGAGCCCGGTAAAAGCAGCCAGTAGTGAGGTCAAGATCGTGATGATTTTTCCACCATCGTTCATCCGCTTGCCGGCTTCCTGTATGAAAAAATATGCGGCTTTTGCGTTGATCGCAAACATCTCGTCGTAGTCCTTCTCGGTCGTCTCGACAAGCGGCTTCTTGAGTACCTTGCCGACCGTGTTGACCGCGATGTCAAGCCGTCCATACCGTCTGATCGCCTCGTCGAACAGTTTCACAACATGGTCGACTTTCGTCAGGTCGCCTTGAACGGCGACAGCTTTGCCTCCAGATGCTTCCACAGCCCGTACGGTCTCATCAGCAGGAGCTTTTGTAGATGCGCTGTGGTAGTGAACCACGACTGATGCACCGTCTGCACCGAGCGTCCTACTGATGAGTCCACCAAGATTCTTTGCTCCTGCTCCGACAACGGCCACCTTTCCTTGCAACATTCTATCCGCCATACCTGACCTCCATTGATAAGAATAACGCTCTGATGCCGAGAGTCTGCCTTTCCACGCAGCATATGTGACGTCTCAAATTTATGAAGTCGACACAGATTATACATGCACTGTTCCGGGGGGAAGCAATGGCAGGGAGTCGCTGTTTGCTTGCAGGAGACATGGAGGTCAATTGATGTGGATGTGTCGACTGAGACCTTGAAGGGGTGATGTTCATTCGGCTCGCGCTCTTCCGTTTTCTGCCATCCACATAACCGCTCCTCTGCCGGCAAGACGCCCCGTAGCCAAACATGCCGTCAAAAGGTAGCCTCCCGTCGGTGCCTCCCAGTCCAGCATTTCACCCGCACAAAAGACGCCGGGGAGCGAACGAAGCATCAGCCTCGCATCAAGCGCCTCGAACGAGACGCCACCGGCCGTGCTGATGGCCTCTTCCAGCGGGCGTGGGGCTACGAATGTCAGCGGCAGTGATTTGAGCGCTGCGGCCAAGCGAGCAGGATCCGTAAACACTTCTTGGGGTATCACCTCGCGGAGGAGGCCAGCCTTGACTCCCATGATACCGGCACATCGTTTGAGATGCGTCGCGACCGTACGTGTACCACGCGGCTTTGAAAGATCTTGTGCGAGTCGCGGTAGTGATCGATCCGGAACCAGATCGAGATAGACCATCGCAGTGCCAGTCTGTTCGATGACATCCCGGACATGGCTTGAGACTGTATAGATGATGCCTCCTTCCACACCGGCCTCGGTAATGACGAACTCCCCCATGCGACCAATCACGGTACCGTCGACTGCCTTCACCATGACGTGAACCGTCTTCACCGGATGTCCGGCGAACTTCGTCCGAAAGTGCTCGCTCCACGGGACGTCAAATCCACAGTTGGCCGGCTTCAGTGGTACGATCGGTACCTTCTGTTCAGTCAGAATGCGAACCCACGCGGCATCGGAGCCGAGATGCGGCCAACTGCCCCCGCCCAGCGCCAACACGACAGCTTTTGACCGAACACTTTGCGACCCTTGCGGACTGGCGAAGAGAAGCTTCCCGTCTTGATCCCACCCGCACCATCGATGTCTGACATGGAACTGTACGCCGGCTTTTCGCAACCGGCACAGCCACGCGCGCAGGAGCGGCGCAGCCTTCAGATCAGTTGGAAAGATCCGTCCGGAGGTACCGACGAAGGTTTCCACGCCCAGCTCACGAGCCCAATGTCGCAGAGCTGCCGGGGGAAATGATCTAATCGCCGGTTCGATGAGCGCCCGGCGAGTGCCATAGCGAGAAAGGAAGGACTCCATCGGCTCCGAATGGGAGAGATTCAAGCCGCCTTTTCCTGCCAGTAGAAACTTTCGGCCCACCGACGGCATCGCATCATAGAGCTCAATGGTGGCGCCAGCAGTCACCGCCGCTTCTGCCGCCATGAGCCCGGCGGGACCGCCGCCGATCACCACAACTCTAGACATCCAGCTCTCAATACTTTGTGATGAGGAATGTTGATCAATTCACCTACATGCATTCAGTGGAGATCGTTAACCGTAGGAATTTACCTACGGATGAACACAACTACACGACTACACCGTGCTCGAACATAACTGAACACGTTCGTAGCGTGTGATCGACGTTTTTCGAGATTTTGCATTGATTCCATCATGGCCTGACTCTTGCTGGCATGCAACATCTCCACAGCGATGGCCATCGCAGCGAGGAAAGGATGGATGTTCTTGTGTTCACTATTAAACGTAGGAGGAATCCTCATGCGTAGTAGAGCGACATGTGTTGTGGCACTTGGTCTCGCCGGACTGTTATCCGGCGCGGCTGAACCGGCGGGAGCCGCCGAAGACCTGTCGGAACGAAACAACTTGCACGTGATCAAACCGACCCGTCCTCGCTTTCCAGATGATGTGTTCAGCCGCATGTTTCCAGGCTTGCCGCCCTATGCCCCCGCGACCGAGGAAGCGCGAGAGCAGGCGAAACAGCTGGGCGTCAAAGGTGGAGTCATCGATGCCCTGGATCTCCTCACGGATCCGAAAGAGTCGATTGTGAATCCTGGCCCAAACAACCCCGATAATCCAAATATGACGGCTGGAGTGACGTTTTTCGGGCAGTTTCTGGATCACGACCTGACCCTCGCGTTGAAAGCGCCGCTGCTGGAACCCACCCCTCCCCGACGGACCACCAATTTCCGGAGCGCCGAGTTTGATCTCGACAGTGTGTATGGCGACGGCCCGGAGGGGTCACCGGATCTGTACGACAGCAGTTCAGGCGACATCAAATTCCGCGTCGAAGCCATTCCTGGTTCGGAACAAGTGTCGCGAAAAGGTGCGATGCGATACGACCTTCCACGCGATCCGAACAACAACGCGATCATCGCAGACAGCCGGAACGATGAAAATCTTGTCATCAGTCAATTTCACCTGGCCATGCTGAAGTTTCACAATGCCGTCGTCGATCGATTGCGCGCCGATCCGGCACAGGCCAATCGTTCGGCCAAGGACATTTTCAGAGAGGCGCGTCGTCAGGTTCAATGGCACTACCAATGGATCATCGTCAACGAGTTCTTGCCGCTGACCATCGGACAAAATCGGACGGATGAGATTTTGCGGAACGGGCCGCGGTTCTACAGGGTCCATGACCGAACTCAAGACTCACTGTTCCGTAGCCCGAGGCGAGAGCCGTTGATCCCAGTGGAGTTCGCCGTGGCCGCCTATCGCTTCGGCCATTCGCAAGCTCGTCCCAGCTATCGGCTCAATTTCGGAGCAGCTCCTGGCAGCGAGTTCTTCGCCTTCATCTTCGATGATTCTGCCGATCCCAATGATCCCGATCCCAATGATCCCGATCCCAACGACATGCGTGGCGGCAAGCGAGCCCCGCGTCGGTACATCGACTGGCAGACGTTCTTTAGGTTCGACGAGAACTTTAAGCCCAACAAGCGGATCGACAGCAAGCTCTCAACCCCACTGATGCTTCTGCCGGGATCACGCGGTCCCGCTCCCGGTTTACCGAATGACGGAGTCCAGTCACTGGCCTCGCGTAATCTCATGCGCCACGTGAACTTCGGCATTCCGTCGGGACAAGCGATTGCGCAGGTGATGGGAGCTCAGGTTTTGACTCCGGTACAACTTGCGGACCTTGCCCCCTTCGGCATGGAGCGGAGTACCCCGCTCTGGTACTACATTCTGAAAGAGGCGGAGGTTTTCGAGCATGGTTTGCGATTGGGACCTGTCGGAAGCCGCATCGTCGGCGAAGTCTTCATCGGCTTATTGCAAGCTGATAAAGACTCCTATCTGTCGGTGAACCGGAACTGGAAGCCGACCTTGCCATCCGCCAAATCCGGCGATTTCGAAATCACTGATTTGCTAAATTTCGCCGGTGTCGTTCCTCCGCTCTAGATCCTGCCTCATCTTTGCTGTTGGGTACCCTCTCCACAGAGGGTACCCAACTCATATACATTCAGAGATCGGTTTCAGGCGTTTTCTCGTCAGATGCGCAGGAATCACACTCGGCTCTGCGCAAACGATACTCGACGACGCCTTTCCGGCTATCCAGTTGAATCAAGCAGCAGTCGTCGAGCATCCGTTTAAGCTGTTTTCGTCCACGTTGTACGCGGGATTTCATCCCGGACAGGGAAATACCCATGCGTTTGGCCGCAACCTGCTGCGTCAGCCCCTCAAGCTCCACGAGGGTGATCGCGTCTCGATAATCCTGGGACAATCGTTCAATCATCGGGCGAAGACAACCGGCGAGTTCGGCCCGAAGCTCACCTGCATCGCCTTGACGAGTCATTTCTGAGATCGTAGGAATTTCGTTCAATACTTCAAGTTCAGAACTCAATCCAGCCGGCACCTCTCGTTGTCTTCCTGGCTTCCGGTAATGATCGATGATCGCATTCCGCGTGACCTGATAGACCCATGAGATGACCCGGCGAGGGTCGTTCACGTTGCCGATCTGTCGATGGACCCGCACAAACACGTCCTGCAAAATGTCGTCGACATGCCCCTCATCGTTTATACGTTTGGCGATGAATGCACGGAGGCCATCACGAACAAGTTGCCAGAGTTCTTCCGTCGTCTTTATCATGATGGCCTCTCCACCCTCCGCATCCGTACGGTACTGCTCCGGCTTAGGCTCCGCAAGTAGCCGGCTCTGAAGCACCTACCTTCTTTGGCACGCAGCACCCTGTTTGACTCAGTCGTCCTGTGGCCTCCAATTGCTCATGGACCGCAAAGATCTCCCAAGCATTGCCATCGGGATCGGTAAACCAGAGCTTATCCTGTCGTGCAAAGCAACAGGCGACGTTATCTTCCACTCTTTCAAGTATGCCTTCATGTTGCAAACGGGTCTTCCATTCCATGATTTCCTCGACTGTCTCGACCTCGATTCCCAAATGATCCACGGTACTCACCTCCCCAGTGGAGGACACCAGCGAGAAGTTCAACGCCGGAGTCCTCAAGTCAAACTTGGCATAGTCCGCTACCTGTTTCTGCGACGACACCCCAAACACTTTTTCATAGAACGCCACCGATCTGGACACATCACGGACATCGAGCGAAATATGGGGACGCATGGGAAACCTCCTCGTTATCGAGCTACGGGTCATTCCGCACTCATCCCTATAGACGAAGGAGCTCAGAAAAGGACGCAGCTATGACAAAAGGAGCATTGTGTAACAAAGGAACAGAGTAGAAAGGGGCAACCGTTGTGGGGTCACGTCGTAGGGGGCGTTTCGTAACCACGAGGTACGCGGAAGGCCTTCTGGTTACGGGACCGAACCAGGTAGTTGGAGGCGCGGCCAATGTTTTACGAGACACGCCGTGCGAGGTCTGCGGCTTATTCACGGTCAATCGGACGCGACGCGGCTACGGCACCCTAATTACTTTGAGTTCCGAGCATTGAATTTTGAGTTGAAACTCAACAGTAAAAACTCGAAACTAAAAACTGCTTATATCCTGACCACACACCAGAGGCGAGGATCTCTAGAAAGGCCTGTATGTCCTATTCAAGCCACCTACGCAAGCTCGCCACGTCGATCTGGGATGCCCAACTACACCATCCCTTTGTCGTGGCTCTCGGTAACGGAACACTGCCTGAACATAAATTCAAATATTACATTCTGCAGGACGCACGGTTTCTTGGCGATCTGGCGCGTGTGTTGTCTGCCGCCGCACTGAAGGCCCCTGATTCGGAATCGGCTTGGCGGTTCAACAAGTTGGCCGAGGAAACGATTGTCGTCGAGCGGAGCCTGCATGAGAGCTACGGAAAGAAATGGGGGCTGACGGCCAAACAGATGACATCCGTGTCGATGGCACCGACGACCTATGCCTATACCAGACACATGCTGGCTGTCGCGGCTTCAGGCACCGCGGCAGAGATCACGGTCGTCGCCCTCCCTTGCGCCTGGGTCTACTGTGTCGTCGGACAACACCTGTTACGGAAAGGTCCGCCTGCCAAGAATCATCCCTACCGCGATTGGCTGATGCTCTATGCCTCGCCGGAATTTGCCGAAGTCCAACTCTGGATGCGAAAGAAAGTCGATCTGTGGGCCAAGACCGCCGGCAAAGAAGAAAAGCGGCGGATGGAAGACTCCTTCATCATCAGCTCACGGTACGAATGGATGTTCTGGGACATGGCGTGGAACGAAGAGAAGTGGCCGGTGTGATCTCATTCATTCGGCAAAGGGCTCAACGATGAGTCTTCATGACGAAGGATTCCTATCTCACGAACTAGATGCAGTCCGTGTGGCTATTCGCAAACACCATGCTAAACACTTTGACCTGACGACACGCGTCAACATATTCTGTCAGGAAACACGAGCACGGATGGGTGTATACAATCGGGACCCGCAACAACTCATCGCAACATGCTTGATGTTGAAAATCTTCGAGGATGTCCAGGGTGCCCTACTACTTCTAGAGTCCGGACTTGGTTCTCAAAGTAGGTCTTTGCTCCGTGTCGCAACTGAAGCCTTAATCATTCTCGCTAAAGTCGTTGGCTCGGAAGAGTTCTTCAAAGCCTACGTTCTAGCTGGCCAACGTGAGCGCCTAAAATTGCTGATGGCAATCAAATCGAATCGACTTTATGGAAGCGAAGATATCCAGAAAGACATAACTCCAGGACTTTTAGAGCAAGTCAAGAAGAGCTTCGATGGAACGGAGAACAAGAATCTCGAACGGTGGGCGAAGGACGTAAAGCTCGACGTTATGTATGACATCGTCTATCGACTCTTTTCCCAAGACGTGCACACTCATCCACGACGACTAGAAAAGTACCTGATCATCCGAGCAGATGGTGAAATTGGCCAGATCGGATGGGGAGCTGGCATCGGCGAAGATATTTCTATCGAGATAGTGGAAGCGGCCAAGATCTTATTGCTCACAATGGACGCTATTGGCCATCTCTTTCAACTCCAGATTAAGGAAGAGATCAAGAGTTTTTGGGAGGAAATCAAAAGATTAGTCGAACTCAATAATAATGATGGCAGACCTGAACTTTCCTCTTCTTGATACCTATCGTTTGGTTTATGAGTTCGGTGGAAGCTGGCTATCACCCAGTGTGATGTCTTGCCGATAGGCGCCCGCTATAACTTTTGCCTGGCCCTAGCCAACGCCAGTGCCATAGCACCGACCGGTTGAGGAGTTCGTGCAGTTACCTGACCGGATGCTGATGGTCCACGACCGCGCGAGTCACGTGTAGCTTCGCTTCCAGATTGTGTCGAACCAGATGGGCGGCTTGCCGTATCCTCCAGACGCATGGTCAGGGCAATACGCTGGCGCTTCAGATCGACATCGATCACCTTCACCTTGACGACCTGTCCCGGTTTGACCACCTCGTGTGGATCTTTGACAAATTTATTGGCCAGCGCGGACACGTGCACGAGCCCGTCCTGATGCACGCCGACATCGACGAAGGCTCCGAACGCCGCCACATTCGTGACGACTCCCTCCAACACCATGCCGGGCTGTAAGTCACTCACAGACTCGACTCCCTCACGGAAAGTCGCTGTCTTGAATTCTGGACGAGGATCTCGGCCTGGTTTTTCCAGCTCGGTGAAAATGTCACGGACTGTCGGCAAGCCAAATGTCTCATCGATAAAGTCAGCCGGCGACAACTCTTTCAAGACCGCCGGCCGGCGCATCACCTCGGCAATCCCCGTTTCCAACCGCGTCAGAATACGTTCGATCACGGGATAGGCCTCTGGGTGCACGGCGGACCGATCTAAGGGATTGTCGCCGTCAGGGATGCGCAGGAAACCAGCCGCCTGCTCGAAAGTTTTTTCGCCAAGACGCGGCACCTTGCGGATCGCAGCACGGTTTGGGAACGGTCCGTTCGCATTCCGATAGTCTACAATATTCCTGGCCAGTGCCTTGTTGAGGCCCGAGACCCGTTCCAATAACGGCATCGACGCCGTATTGACGTTCACGCCGACGGCATTCACGCAATCTTCGACCGTGGCATCGAGCGACCGCGCCAAGGCCCGCTGATCGACATCATGCTGATATTGTCCAACTCCGATCGCCTTCGGCTCAATCTTAACCAGCTCGGCCAGCGGATCCTGAACGCGCCGAGCAATAGACACCGCGCCTCGCAGGCTGACATCCAATGCGGGGAACTCCGCCGCAGCAAAGGCAGAGGCCGAATAGACTGACGCGCCTGCTTCACTTATCACGATTTTCGCAACCTTCGGTTCGGGGCTTTGGGCTGCAACCAGTTTAATCACCTCGCCTGCCAACTTGTCTGTCTCCCGGCTCGCCGTGCCGTTTCCGATTGCCAGCAATTCCACGCCGTGGCGAATGACCAGACGAACCAACGTCTCTACGGCTCTCTGCCAATCGTTGCGAGGCTGATGCGGATAGATGGTCTCTGTTTCCAATAATTTTCCGGTCGCATCGACCACCGCCACTTTGCAACCGGTGCGAATACCGGGGTCCAGGCCGAGGATGGCCTTTGGGCCGGCCGGTGCTGCCAACAACAGTTCATGGAGATTCCGCGCAAAAATCTTGATCGCCTCGGCCTCGGCCGCTTCGCGCAACTGCACGAACAGTTCGGTACTGAGCGTCAGGTGAAGCCTTACACGCCAAGTCCATTCGCATACGCCGACCAGCCATTTGTCCGCAGGTCGGCCGCGATCCTCGATACCGGCATGAGCCGCGATCATTGCGACGCAGGGATGGGGGACAACCGCCTCAAGCGCCTCTCCCAGCCCTAACTCAAGCTTCAACACCCCAAGGGTGCGACCTCGGAACAGCGCGAGCGCCCGATGCGATGGAATAGTCTTGATCGGTTCAGAATAGGCATAATAGTCTCGAAACTTTTCCTCTTCAGCCGTTTCCTTGTCTTTCATCACCGTCGAGGTCAGGACCCCTTCATCCCACAACCGGGCCCGCAACGCGGCCAGCAACTCGGCTGTTTCCGCGAACCGCTCCATGAGAATATCCCGCGCTCCTTCCAACGCAGTTTTGGCATCGGGCACATTGATCGCCTCCACCCCTTCGGCGGCCGGCACGACGCGAATGTACGTGAGCGCTTCTTGCTCGGGATGCAGCATAGGATCGGCCAACAGACCATCGGCCAAGAGCTCCAGTCCTGCTTCGCGTGCGATTTGTGCACGCGTGCGCCGCTTCGGTTTGAAGGGCAGGTACAGATCTTCGACGGCTTGTTTGGTGGTCGCGGCCTCAATGCCGGCACGCAACGCATCTGTGAGCTTGCCTTGCTCCTCAATCGAAGTCAGGACGGCAGCACGCCGCTCCTCCAATTCACGCAAATAGCGCAGCCGATCTTCCAGTGAACGTAGTTGCGTGTCATCTAAGTTTCCTGTTACCTCTTTCCGATAGCGCGCGATGAAAGGAACTGTGGCTCCTTCGTCGAGCAGCGTTATCGCTGCCGAAACTTGATGGACCCCAACACTGAGCTCCTTAGCGATGAGGGGTACAATCTTGAGCTGCGCCGCGTCCGTTGAAGTCTGAGTCGTTTCAGGTGTCATCGGTATCAATCGCCTATGTTTCCGAGCGCGTCAGAATTCCGTGCTCTCTGAGAGTTAGAGGGTAAGCAAGGCATCCTGGGAAAGAGACGGTCCAAGCTCAAGAGGGACATGACAGGGAATTCGTAGACAAGGTCAAGTTAGTGAGCAAGCGTTCCAAAAGCGGCGAACAGTCGCCCGGTAAGATAATAGGTTCCTTGAGCGTCTCCCACATGCTTGCGTCGCAAGAAGTCGTTCAAGACTCGTCCATCAGCAGCCTTGTGTCTGTCGGGATGACTGAGGTTCATCCTGTACCGTTTAATCCCCTCTGAAACCGAACTGACGAACACGACGGTCCCATCAAGGTCCACTTTCTCGACGACGCCGACGTGTGTGAGCGGGTCGTTCGGCAATCCGTCGCGGTTGAAATCCCAGGTGTTGTGGAAAAAGACCAGGTCACCTGGATGGACGGTAGGGCCGTAGTGAATCCGGCCATGTTCCACCACATGGGTAAAAATGCGCCCGACCCCGTTGCCTCCATCAAGCTCCCCCAGCCCACCATACAAGTCGACACGCTCCGAGGCGTATACGCCTCGAACGAAACCTGAACAATCCGGAGCATAGTTCCGGCCCCCAACCTGAATCCGAGACTGTCCGACAAACCGCACCGCCGTCTTCGCCAGCGCCGTCTGTCGCGGAACTGCCTTGGCCATGGTGCAGCAATGCGCTCCGCGCGTGCCCAGGGTGGGAGTCACGCTCCTCTCATCTTGTACCGGCGGACGTCCAGTCGTGGCACAGCCAGAGAGCACGCCTGAAACCAGCAAGACCAGAAGGCCGATGAAGAGCGAGTGACTGTGGCCAGCCGAACTCATTATGCATTAGTATACAGACCCGCTGCCGTAAGACAATACCTGCGTACCGTTCAGCTCTCCCTTCAACTATCCTCCCGCACTTCCCACTGGTCCGCCTGGTTCAGTCATGCGCCACGGATCGAGGAGTTCGGCGAGGCGTCTGTCGGGTAATACTTTTTGGTCTTTGGCGACCTGCCTCACCGTCTTTCCAGATTTATACGCCTCCTTCGCCAATTTTGCCGCTGCCTCGTAACCAATCTCTGGAGCCAGGGCAGTACACATCGCCAGGCTTTCTTCGATGAGACTCTTACAACGGTCTTCGTTTGCCTGGATCCCTTCAATACACTTGACCGAGAAATTGTTGGAGGCTGTTGCGAGAAGTTCGATGGATTGCACCAGGTTGTACGCCATGACCGGCATCATCACGATGAGTTCGAAATTTGCCGCCTGGCCGCCTACAGTTACCGTCACGTCGTTGCCGATGACCTGCGCGCAGACCATCGTGACGGATTCGGCGATCACCGGATTGACTTTGCCCGGCATGATCGACGAACCAGGTTGCGTCTCGGGCAAATTGATTTCGCCGAGTCCACAGCGTGGCCCGGACCCAAGCCAGCGAATATCGTTGGCGATCTTCATGAGACTGACTGCCAGGGTCCGTAGGTGTCCACTGGCTTCAACTAACGAATCCTGCGCCGACTGCGCCTCAAAATGATTCTTGGCTTCTTTGAAGAAGCAGCCGGTTTCCTTGGAAATGATCGCCATGACCTTGGCGGAAAATTTCGGATGACAGTTCAAGCCTGTGCCGACGGCCGTCCCGCCCAATGCAACTTCGCTCAAAGCCTCCTGCGCTCGCATGACCCGCTGGATGCCAAGTTCGATTTGTCTGGCGTAACCTCCGAATTCCTGGCCGAGACGAACCGGCGTGGCGTCTTGCAAGTGTGTGCGCCCGATCTTCACGATCTTATCGAACTCCTTGGCCTTGCCCTTCAATGCCTTGTGCAATCGAGCCAGGGCCGGCAACAGCTGCTGCTGCATCATTTCTGAGGCGGCGATGTGAATGGCAGTCGGAATCACGTCGTTGCTCGACTGCCCAAGATTCACATGGTCGTTCGGATGGACCAATTTGCTGCCGCGTGCGCCGCCGAGTAGCTCAGTGGCGCGATTGGAGATGACCTCATTGGTGTTCATGTTGGTCGACGTACCGGACCCAGTCTGAAAAATATCGACAGGAAACTCGGCATCCCATTTGCCATCGACCACTTCAGTCGCTGCCTGCTTGACGGCCTCCGAGGGTTGCCTACCCAGCAAACCGAGGGAGTGGTTGACGGTGGCCGCAGCCCGCTTGATCATTCCCATAGCCCGAATAATTGCCCGCGGCATCCGCAGCGAGCTGATCGGAAAATTCTCAATGGCGCGGGCAGTCTGTACACCATAGTAGGCCTCGGCTGGAACAGCCAGTTCCCCCATGGTATCTCGCTCAATTCGAGTCGTTGCCGGCGGCTTATTCTGATCCTTTTTCATGCCCAGTGCTCCATGTGTAAGAGGTTCGAACTCCTTGCGGGCGTCATGATAAACTCAGCTCGGCGACTTTCACAAGGGCATGCCTCCCTGACTTCTCCACATGTCACGGTCGAGGCCTACGCAGGCTATACGCGGGTTATCAGTTATACGGTGAAGAAACGCCCCGTCCGTTCACACTCGATGGGTCCGCTTATCCGTGGAGGAGATTCTCGGTCGCTGGTACCGCGAGGCGCATGGCTGCTTTCGCATCCACGCTAGCGACACTCAGCGATACGTGCTGCGGTATGACTTACACGAAGAAGTCTGGGAATTGGTGATGCAGGAGCGGAGCACGAACAAACTAAGAAGGCCCACCTGACCAGGTAGGCCTTCGCGATAACCAACGAATCAAACCATTGCTCCCCCTATCTTGCCCCAGTATAGCCAGCAGAGTGACGTTCCCTCTCTCAGATCATCAAATTCGAGTGACTTCTCTCTCGACTCTTTTTGCCGTATTCGTCCTTGGTGGGAACAAGTACGCTGGTTCGCGTTTGACGATCCTGAACAAGTGCATGATGTCTATCCCCATACCTGTCAATGCAAGACACCATCCACCGACGATCATCCACCAGGCCGACGAAAACATGTCGGAAGGCTGGTGGAAGTCGAAGACGGCCACGACACCCCCGAGCGCCAGCATCATTCCAACCGTCATCAGCGAATAGATTAGAGTTGTCATCTTCGCCTCCTTATTTGTGCATGACAGTTATCAACGCCTCCTCTGCATGTGGCCATAGGCGGCGTCGGCCAAAGTTAGGATGATCCTGGGGAGGAACTCTACTCGTTTTCTTCAAATAGGCAATCCCGTAAGATGCCCCTGTCGAGTAGATCCAATCGGACCTTCATGCTCGATGTCCCGAAAGGCCCGATAAGCGATGGCGGGAACCAACAATCCGACTCGCTCCGGGCAAACTGACCCTCCCCTGCCCTCACAGAGCAGAGCACTTCAGCAGGATTAGCTGGATTAGGGATGGTAGGTGGGCGTCTCGGAAACCTCGTAACTTATCGAGCAAGGATCTGTTGGTTTCCCCAGTGGCTTTCGCTTCGCGAGTGCACTAATTTGCAAGACTGAAATCTACTGTTTCAGCAGCATGGTGATGCAGGCGATCCGCACAAACCCCAGGAAGTTCGTGGCAGAATACTCCCAACGGATGAGCAAGCGCCGCTTCCGTTGGAGGAGTCGAGCCAAGTCCAGAACCGTTCCACGAGCCACCAGGGATGTTCACAGTGTTATGAAGTGTTAAGAATTGTTAAATAGATTCTAGAGTTTCGTTCCATGACGTGAGGCTCACGTCATGGGCTATGACACCAACAGAGCCTTGCTCTCCGTCATCATCGGCATCGGTGTTGGTCTGTTTTGCCTCGATCTGTACCTACCAAGCGGCATCAGTACCGGAGTGCTCTATGGCGGACTGGTTATCCTCTCGTTTCTCCTGCCGTACCGGAAAGGCCCACTCATTGCAGCGGCAGTCTGTTCCATACTCGACTTGGCCGGTACCGATCTCGGCTTAACCATTGTCGGCGTACCCCATTGGATGGGCGTCGTCAATCGTCTGTTCAGCCTCACGGCGCTTTGGCTACCGTTGCTGTTTTTTTTGCATCGCCGCAGAGCCGAGAACGAACTTCGGCAAGCGCACGACGAACTCGAGGCACGAGTGCAAGCGCGGACACAACAATTGGCCACTCTCAATCAATCCTTGATCACCGAGATTGCCGACCGCAAAGAGACGGAACAATCGCTGCGCGCCAGCGAAGCCGCACTGCAAGCCAGGGAACGGCAACTTCAGCAGAATCGGGAGGAGTTACGAGCGCTGGCCGGACAGCTTCTCACGGCGCAGGAAGAAGATCGTCGTCGGATCTCCCGCGACTTGCACGACCACATCAATCAACGGCTTGCGATGCTGACGATGGATCTGCGACAGCTAGAGAAAGGTAGGTTTACCGATCATGACCATCTACGGGATGAGATTCGCCGGGTGTCCGAGTGTCTAACCCTCGTTTCCGACGATGTGCGCCAAATGGCCTATCGCTTTCATCCATCCATTTTGGATGATTTGGGGCTGACAAAGGCCGTGCGCGGCCTTGTGGATGACTTTTCAACCCACACAGGTATCCAGAGCGCCTATGTGCACAATGATCCCGTTGCGGCACTGCCGGACGAAGTCACCATCTGCATCTATCGGATCGTGCAGGAAAGTCTCAGCAACGTTGCTCGGCATGCCCAGGCTTCACAGGTCGAAGTGGAGGTGATGTGCGACGAGGAGACGATCGACCTGTCCATTCGCGACAATGGGGTAGGGTTCGATCTCGAACAGTCGAGCAAACCCGGCGGGCACCTGGGATTGCTGAGCATGAAGGAGCGAGTACGCTTGGCGCAGGGCACGTTGGTGGTGGAGTCGACACGAGGACACGGCACCCATATCCGAGTTGCCATCCCGCTGACTCAAGGAGGACGGCATGTCTAAGCCGCGCGTGCTGTTGGCCGACGATCATCTCCTAGTCTTGGAGGGATTTCGTCGAATTCTCGAAGGACAGTATGAGTTGGTCGGCGCCGTCGAAGACGGGCGCGCACTCTTGGATGCCGCAGAGAAGCTTCAGCCCGATATTGTGATTCTCGATGTGTCTATGCCGTTGCTGAATGGTATTGACGCGGCGGCTCAACTGAAGAAGATCTGCCCAAGTACGAAAATCATCATTGTCACCATGCACGCAGACAGGGAATATATCCGGTCCGCCTTTGAGGCGGGAGCATCGGCCTATGTGCTCAAGCGTTCGGCGGTGGATGAATTGGACCAGGCTATTCGAGCGGCGGTTGCGGGACATTCCTATATTACCCCGTTGATTACCAAAGACATGCTCGATGTCTTTCTCTCAACAGCATCGGACACGCCGGGTGAGACGCAGCGCCTCACCACTCGTCAGCGGGAAGTTCTGCAACTGCTGACCGAGGGACGGACGGCAAAGGAAATTGCGAATATTTTGAACATCTCTTCACGGACGGTTGAATTTCATAAGAGCCAGATTCTGATGCAGCTCAATCTCCAGACCACCGCGGATTTGATCAAATACGCGCTGACCCACGGTATCGTGCCGACATCCTAGGGAGTTTCCTAGTCTCAGCTTCCCTTTAACCAGTCTCGTAATATTTCCAATCTCACCTTCGGAATTTCCGAGTTCCTCCCCTTCGGATCTGTGCGTTATAACGCTGTACATGATGAAGCATTACGGATTCGTTAAAAAGGTTTGTCACCCTGTGTCAGATTCTTTACTAGGGCCGTCGTAACGAATGACCAGCAATTCTTCCGAGAGATAGAAGATAGAGATAACAGAGGAAAGATAGAGAAGTACAGGAGGCAGACGTATGAACCAGCTTGTCCTCATTGCCCTTCGCAGGCCTTACACCTTCGTCGTCATGTCCATTCTCATCATGTTCTTAGGGACCAAGACGATTCGCCATATGCCGACCGACGTCTTCCCGAATATCACGATTCCCGTCACCTCCGTGGTCTGGATCTATTCCGGCATGATCCCGCCGCAGGTGGAAGGGCGCATCACGTACATGTTCGAACGCTTTTTGACCTCGACCGTCGAAGGCATCAAGTATATCCATAGCCATTCCTATTACGGCAGCAGCATCACCAACATCTTTCTCCAGGACGGAGTCGATGTGGGCAGAGCCGAAGCGGATATCGTGGGCATCGCGCAAAATGTCGTCAAGGCTCTGCCACCCGATATTTCTCCGCCCATGGTCATGCGTCTCGCGCCGTCTTCCATCCCGGTGGCCATGCTCGAAATCAGCTCCGACGATATGACGCCCGCGGAGCTCTACAATCTCACCTACATGCGAATTCGCCCCCTGATGGTCACCGTCCCTGGGATCGTCCTCCCGCACCCATACGGGGGGCAGGACATGCAGGTCATGGTCAACCTCGATCCGCAGAAAATGCTCGCTCGTCACCTCACGCCGTCCGATATTCACGATGTCCTCATGAAGCAATATCTCGTGCTGCCGTCCGGCGATATCAAGATCAAGCAGACCGACTGGGTCGTCCTGACGAACGCGTCACCGTTGAAGATCGATGATTTTGCGAACATTCCGATCAAGCGGGAAGGCAACGCATACGTCTACCTTCGCGACGTGGCATCGGTGCGCCTCATGGGCCGAGTTCAGCAGAACATGGTGCTCGTGAAAGGCAAGCAAACCGTCATCCTCGTCGCGATGAAGAGTACGGAGGCCTCGACTCTCGACGTGGTCGAGGGGATCAAAAAGATGATCCCGCGGGCCGAACGAGTCTCTCCAGAGGGCGTGAGGATCCGGCTCTTGGACGACGCCTCGACCTTCGTGAAAGATTCGATCTCCGACGTGCTCCATGAAATGTTGACTGCCGGCGCGCTGGTCGGCCTCATCGTGCTGCTGCTGCTCGGCTCCTGGCGGGCAACCGTTATCGTCTGGGTTTCGATCCCGCTATCCATCTTAACTGCGATCATAGGTCTGCATTGGCTCGAGGAGACGATCAACGTCATGACCTTGGGCGGGTTGGCGCTCGCTGTCGGCATTCTGGTCGATGATGCGACCGTGATGATCGAAAACATCGATCGCCATCTCGAGATGGGCAAGCCTTTGGAACAGGCCATCATCGACGCCGCCAATCAGATCGTCGTGCCGACGCTCGTCGCCACCCTCTGCATCGCGATCGCCTGGTTCCCGCTCTTCGATCTCAGCGGTGTCGCCGGTTATCTGTTCAAGCCCATGGCGGAGGCCGTCATGATCGCAATGATCGCCTCCTTTATCTTCTCGCGCACGCTAGTGCCGACCATGGCGAAATACATGATGAAGAGTCATCATGGCCAACCACATGAGCCCCATGGGCACCAACCCCATGGACAGCCAGCCGCAGAACCATCGCGGAACCCCTTCGTCCGTTTTCAGCAGGGGTTCGAACGCCGTTTTAACCGGTTCCGCGAGAGCTATGAGACGCTGCTCAAACGGATGATCGCTCGCCGCCGTGCCTTCGTCACCGTTTCGCTCGCCGTCGCGGTCGGCTCGATGGGCCTGTTTTTCTTCCTCGGTCGCGACTATTTCCCGGAGATCCGGTCGGGGGTTATTCAGATGCACATGCGAGCGCCGCTCGGGACACGTATCGAGGTGTCAGGACGCATTACCACGCTCGTCGCCAACAGCATCGAGGAGTTACTGCCCAATCAGGTCGAAAACATCGTCAGTAACTGCGGCCTGCCGGTCGGGCCGCACAATCTCGCGTTCATTCCGACGCCGACGATCGGCTCTCAGGATTGTGACATGACGATTCTCCTACATGATGAAAAATCGCCGGTGTGGGACATCCGGAAGACGCTCCGCAAGGGCTTGAAAGAGCGGTATCCGGGGACCGAATTCACGTTTCAGCCGTCCGATCTCACCGCCAAGATTCTCAATTTCGGCGCGCCCGCGCCGATCGACGTGCAGGTCAACGGCCCGGACACGTACCCCAGCTACGAATACACCCTGAAATTGGCCGACGAGTTTCGCCGAATCCCCGGCGCGAAGGACGTGGTGGTTCACCAGACGATGCGCACGCCGACCATGATGGTCGAAGGCAACCGCACGTTCGGACTCAACGTCGACAGAACCCTGAGGGACATGGCCGAAAATCTCCTCATGACGACCGCCGGCAGCCAACAAATCGATCAGATCTATTGGCTCGACCCCAGTACCGGCATGTCGTACCTGATCAATGTCTATACGCCGCAGCCGTTCATCAATAGTGTCAATAGTCTCAAGACCGTTCCGGTCGATTCCTCAAACGACCTTAAGGGTGAAGTCCAGTTGCTCGGCAATTTGTCCGACCTGATACCGGAGGGAACGCCGGGCGTGATCACACATGGCAACATCATGCCCCTGTTCGACATCTATGTCTCCGTTGAAGATCGCGACCTCGGCGGGGTGCTGGCGGATGTTCAGAAAGTCGCCAAGAGCATGGAGGACGAGAAGCCCCGCAGTGCGGAGGTCGAAATCCACGGCCAGGCCTCATTGATGTACGACGCATATGCCGAGCTGATTTTCGGGCTGCTCGTCGCGATCATGCTGATCTATCTGTTGATCGTCGTCAATTTCCAATCCTGGCTCGATCCCTTCATCATCATCACCGCCTTGCCCGGCGCGCTGGCGGGCATCGCCTGGGCCCTGTTCCTCACCCATACGCGTCTGTCGGAGCCCGCGCTGACCGGTGCCATCATGTGCATGGGCACGGCGACCGCCAATTCGATCCTCGTGGTGTCCTATGCGCGCGAGATGCTTCAAGAGCACGGCGACGCATTACGGGCCGCGATTGAAGCCGGAACGACCCGCTTCCGTCCCGTGCTCATGACCGCAGCGGCCATGATTTTCGGGATGGTCCCCATGGCGACGGGCTATTCGCAGAACGCGCCGCTGGGTCGCGCCGTCATCGGCGGCTTACTCATGGCCACGCTCTTCACCCTGCTTTTCGTACCCTGCGTGTATGCCATCATTTACAGCCGGCGTACGGCTAAGCTACCGAAGGAGATCATATGATCGCGACACTTGTTCGATCACGTATCGCCATTGCAGCCATTATTCTGTGCGGACTCTATCTCGGCTATCGGATACATGAGGCCCAAAGCGAAGCCGCCTTGCTGCGCGACAGGACGCTCGCAGAGGCCGTCCCCACCGTCGCGGTCGTTTCTCCCAAGCCGACTCCGAAGTCCGAGGCCATTGTGCTTCCCGGCAACATCGTCGGCTGGTACGAAGCGCCGATCTACGCGCGCGTCACGGGCTATGTGAAGATGTGGTACAAGCGCTACGGAGACGAAGTGAAAAAGGGCGATCTCCTCGCCGAAATCAACACCCCGGACCTCGATGCCGAATATCTACAGGCTCAGGCGGATTTGCAATCCGAGCGCGCCAAGTATCGGCTCGCCGAGGTGACCGCGAATCGCTGGATCGCGCTGCGCCCGAATCATGCGGTGTCCGAGCAGTCGATCACGGTGCAGGAACAAAACTTGAAATCTCAGGCCGCGGTGGTCAGGGCAGCGGAGCAAAAGGTCAAGAACATCGAGGCGTTCATCGGGTTTAAAAAGATCATCGCGCCGTTTGACGGTGTCGTCATCCAACGCAACATCAATGTCGGCGACTTGGTCAGTAAAGAGGGCAACCTCAGCACCCCCAATGCGAAAAGTAACCTGTTTACAGTGGCCGTCGTCGATAAGTTGCGTCTCTTTGTCAATGTGCCCCAGACGTTCGGGCCGTTTCTTCGTTCAGGCTTGACGGCCGACGTGACCGTTGCGCCGTTGCCTCACCGGCATTTCAACTTCCAGTTTCTGACCGTCGCCAAGGGGTTCGATATAGGCACGCGCACGGCGACCACTATTTTCACGATCGAGAACGAGGACCGTGCGCTCTGGCCCGGCACCTATGCCCAGGTCCACATGACGACGCCGATCGATCAACAAGCCTTCATCCTGCCGTCCTCCGTGTTGATCTATAAGGAGCATGCCACACAAGTGGCTGTGGTGAATGAGGATGACCATGTGCGCTTGCAAACAATCACCGTGGAGAAACTCTTCGACAACATCATCCAAGTCTCAGAGGGGATTGGCCCGAACGACCGCATCGTGAACAACCCCAGTGCCGCGTTGCTCGAAGGCTCCAAAGTGCGCATCGTGACGCCGGAGCTCGGGTACGACCTCAACCCAGCGGAAACGTCCACATGATAGAAGATCCCATGACGAGGAATAGGCTCCACAAACTGAAGCCCTCGCATCAATAAGATTGGGTTGCCGCATATCGATTTGACACCCAACTATGAACCGCTTCAACTTGTGGTGACGTGGTAGAGGGCGCGAGGAAATTCTATGCGCAGGAGCCGAGTCATGGGGTTGAGCCTAGCTCATCGAGAGGCACAAGACAAGATCTGACCCCATTTGTTGTCAGACTCTTCCATTCGCGACTCTCCTCCGGCTTCGCGCCGACACACCCCGACCCTTTTATTTTTCGCCTCAGGACCCACATCTGGTGAGGAGCGCCATACGTACTCGACGCAGGCCGCGTCTTCAGCACCGCGGCGTGCGAAAAGAGTGGTGTTTCCCTTGACCGGAGCCTTCGAGATGGGCGACCCCTTTTCTATCCACTCACGATAGACCCCTATTTCAATCTGGGTCGCTCGGTTGCCCCGAACATGGGCCGGGGGCACGGAGGCACCGCGAAGAGCGGGGCGCGGTCCGGCTGGCCGACCTGACTACGGAGGCGACGGCAGGGAGAACGGCGCTGCATCCTGCTCGCACACCGTTCCCTCGGGCGGCAGTGCGCCGCCCAGGAGGAAATCGACCGCGTAGTTATAGGCGCATGTGCTCGGGTTGACCAGAGCGGTATGGCCGTTTCCCCTGACCGTGAGCAACCGGGCGTAACCCAGCTGCTCGAGCATCTTCACGGAGCTCGCATACGGGGTCGCCGGGTCGCCGGTGTTGCCGATGAGCAGGATCGGGTTCGCCCTTGGCGTGTTCCACGGCCCCTCGTAGACTCGAAGCGCGCGGGCGGGCCAGGTGGCACAGGGCTCGTCCTGCCACAGGATGGGGAGGCCGATCGGTCCCGAGCGCTGGAGGACGAACGGCTCGAGGTTGATGTAGTCTGCGGGATCGCGGGGGCTCGGGGTCTCGGCGCACTCCACCGCCATCTCCTGCTCCGGCCCCGCGTACCGCTCTTTCATGCGCTTGGGTGGCTGTTTTAAGGCGGGCGCGTCCGCCTGCGCTGAATTGACGCCTCCCGCCTGCGCAACCGCCTCGAGAATGACCGCAAGCCCTCCCCACCCAGGAACGTCCAGGTCCGAAAACTTCTCGTTCGCGAACGGTTGAACGATGAAGAGACCCTCGCTCATTATGGTGAGCACCCTGCCGTAGGTAATGATGGTGCCCGACGGAAACGTGATCGGACCCTCGCGCAACCGTTCGAGGAGCGCGCCCCATTTCTTCTCGGTCGCCCTGGCGCTGCCCGCGGTGAACGCGCAGTTCTCCTTGGGCGCCTGCCCGCACAGCGTGAGGAAGGCATCGAGCGACTTCTGGAGCCCGACGTCCTGGCCCAGGCGGAGCATCGTGGGGAGCGCCGGGGTCTTGTCCCCGCCGGCCAGCCAGATCTCCGGGGCCGCGTTGCCGTCCAGCACAAGCCTGCCGACCGCGTGCGGAAACAGGTTCGCGTAGGTGGCGCCCAGCATCGTGCCGTAGGAAATGCCCCAGTAGTGGAGCGCGCTCTCGCCGACCGCCTGGCGCAGCAGGTCGAGGTCGCGCGCCACGTCGGCAGTCGACATGTGCGAGAGCAGCGCGCCGTTCCGCTTCGCGCAGCGCTCCCCGGCCTCGGTCCACTTGTTGATGTACGTCAGCTGCTGCTGCAGTCCGATCGGGATGGAATTGGCGAACTCGCCGAGGAACGCGTCTTCCTCATCCCCGCTCGCGAAGCACTGCACGCCCGAGCTTTCGCCGGTGCCGCGCGGATCCCAGCTGACGATGTCGAAACGTTGCCGCAGCGTGGCCGGGAAGAAAGTGAACCATGCGGGAAGGAAGACCGTGCCCATGCCGCCCGGACCGCCGGGGTTGAAGAACAGCGTCCCGATGCGCGTCGACTGGTCGTCCGCCGGGTGCATGATGACCGTCAGCTTGATAGACTTGCCCGCGGGGTCGTGGTAGTCGAACGGAACCTTCACCGTGGCGCAGAGAAAACCTCCGACGGCCCTGCCTGCGCTGCCTTTCGGGCATTCCTTCCAGTCGAGCTCCGGGACGGCGGGTGGAGCTGCGCCCCGTGAGTCGGCGGTTGCCGGTGAGCAGATGGCGAGTCCGGCCACCGCGAGCGCCACGGTCATCAGGAGTCTCCCCGCCGCGGATTGTGCGCGCACCGACGGTCGCACATCGGGCTGGATCGAACCGGGTCGGAGAGTCATCTCAGTGTCCTCCCTCGGTTGTGGTGCCGAACAGCGGATGGCTTGCTTCGTCTAGGTCTTACTTGCGACGGCCGATTCGACTGGCGGAAGTCGGTCAGGAGTATATACCGCCTCGACGGTATTGTCGATCATGACCAGTCGATTCCGGACCAACGGCGGCGAGGAGATTCGAGCCACCAGTGGGGACCGCCCGCGAGCAAATTGACAGATCGCTCGAACGGAATGAAATAAAAAGGGTCGGGAATCTTTTCTTGACAAGCTTATGCCGCTTTTAGTACAAACCCTCCCATGCCACGCCGTCCGCGCCTCGCAGCCGGAGATTTCGCCTACCATGTCCTGAATCGTCGTGTCGGACGTCTGTCGCTGTTTGAGACACGAATCGACTATGTCGCCTTCGAGAAGATTTTGGCGGAAGCGCATGCCGCCTCCGGAATCCGCATCGCCGCCTATTGTCTGATGCCGAATCATTGGCATCTGCTCCTCTGGCCGAAACGCGATGGAGAACTCTCCGAGGTGGTCCGCTGGATCACCGTGACGCATACCCAACGATGGCACGCTCGCCATCAGACAGCGGGCACTGGCCCGGTCTACCAGGGCCGGTTCAAATCGTTTCCGATACAGGCCGATGAGCATTTCCTCGCAGTTGCCCGTTATGTGGAGCGCAATGCGTTGCGGGCGAGAATGGTCAAACAAGCCGAAAATTGGCAATGGTCCAGCTTGTGGCGCCGAACGCAGGGGGACCCGAAGCTGACCGCATGGCTGAGCGACTGGCCGATAGACCGCCCACGGAATTGGGTGGCGCGGGTGAATCGTCCTGAAACCGGCGAGGAACTGGAGGCCCTTCGAGTGAGTGTGCAACGCGGCCGCCCCTTTGGCGAAGAAGCCTGGGTGAAACGGATGGCGAAACGATTCGGAATGGAATCCACGTTACGACCCCGCGGGCGCCCGAAGGGCTCGTAAACACAGTCTGCCGATCCGTTAGGACTTCTTGTAGTTGATGACCTTGCTACAGGAAAGCACAGCGTGGGTGATCTCGATGTTCAGCCTCTCCCCTACCCTTTCAACAGCCAGACATTCTCTTTGGCAGGTCCTTTCCCCTTCAACCCACCGGCAACCTGCGTGGTGGCAATGAGTGTGAGATCATACGTCGTGGCGTAGTGCCGGTGGACCTCCTCATCGCTCACAGAAAACGGAGGACCTTCCATCAGGCTCTGATCGTAGTCGTAGCAAATAAGTAATTGGTGCGACTTCTTAGTAACTTCCGTGAGGTGTGCTGTGTATCGCTTGCGCATTTCTGCTGGAAACGCCACCAATGCGGCCCGGTCATAGACGGCATCAACTGGGCCGAGCATCTTTCCAGACACCGCAAAGATATCGCCGACAAAGATGTCGAGATTGTTCGCGCTCCACTGCTCGACGTTGCCGGCTGTCGCTCTGTTCGGTTGCACGCCAAGTTCCATAAATAATTGCTCAATCGCGAGTTGACTCAATTCAGCTCCCACCACACGATAGCCATGGGACAGCAGCCAAGAAATATCCAGTGTCTTTCCACACAAGGGGACAAAGATCCGACAGCCTTGGGCTACCGATAGCTCATGAAAATGTTTGACGAGGAGTGGATTGGCTTGGTCTTCGTGGAAGCCAATTTCATTTTTCTCCCACCGCTGATGCCAAAAACTTGGGTCCATGTTCATCCCCTTTGTACAGAACAATTGAGCAACTGATCAGCTTCGTATCCACTGTCGAATTGGGCACTGGCATGAGATATTTGATGTTGGTTCATCAATTGTCAAGCGTCATCCAGCTCAGCTTCGGGGTGTTATCTCTCGATCATCCTTCAGTCTTTCTCACTTCTCTGGTAGATACACCTTCTTAGTTACGGTACACTCTTCCGCATAACACGATGCGCCTTGATACCGGAGGCCACACGATGCCCGAACCCGATATCACCTCTCTTCTCCCTCATGCACAACTCGTTCAAATGGGCACTGCACACTGGGTGTCGCACATCCTCTACGTCACCGCAAAGTTGAGCCTGGCAGACCATCTGGCCAAGGGACCGACCCATGCAGATGACTTGGCCGCTGTGACGAACACCCATCCCCCTTCCCTTGGTCGTTTTCTGCGGACGCTTGGACACCTAGGACTCGTAACCAAGGACAGCGCAGACCGCTTCACGCTGACCACTCTCGGTGCGGCATTAAAAAGCGGCGCCCCTGGTTCAGCACGCGCGGCGATCCTGACATTGGCGAGCCCGATCATGACGCAGGGATGGGGACATCTGCTTGAATCAGTCCAGACCGGAAAACCTGGGCTGGAACAGGTCACGGGCATGCCCATCTTCGACTGGCTGGCCCAGCATCCCGCAGAAGCCTCCCTCTTCAGCGAGACAATGGTGAGTTTCCACGGAGCGGAACCATCCGCCGTGGCGGACGCGTACGACTTCTCCGGCATGCGTACGATCGTGGACGTCGGCGGAGCGACGGGCAATCTGTTGGCCACTATTCTGAGCCAGCACCCCAAACCGCGTGGTATCCTGTACGATCTTCCCCACGTTACCCGCGACGCTCCGGCGCTTCTTCAGTCCCGCGGCGTGGCCGGTCGGGTGACGATTGAGTCCGGCAGTTTCTTCGATCGCGTACCCACCGGCCATGATACGTATCTGCTTTCACACATCATTCACGATTGGACCGAAGCTCAGTGTCTGACGATTCTTGGCCATTGCCAGCGAGCCCTCGCACCGGCCGGTCTGGTGCTGATCATCGAGATGGTTCTACCGGAAGACAACACGCCGCACCCGGGAAAGATGCTCGACATGATGATGCTCGTCGGCCCCGGCGGACAAGAACGGACAATCCCGGAATATCGCCAACTCCTCGATAAGGCCGGTCTTCGACTGACGAGGGTTGTGGCCACGAATTCAGCCGTGAGCATCGTGGAGGCGATGAGCGCCTGATCGATACGTTCACGGGTTCTTCCGCTTCGACGGCTTGCTCACCTTCTGCACCATTACGATCACACGGATGTGCGACTATGCCGCCTGGAGGAGGTGCGAAAATTTTATGCGACTCGTTTACCGGCACTGGGATTCACACATTGGTTGGATGTTGAAGGTTGACTGTCACTTCAAGCTGCCGATTCCTGGAAGGTGAGGGGAAAACACTGCGATGGACCACGCCGCGACCCACACTCATCCAATTCTTGCAAGCCCGCAAGAATCGGGAGTGGCAGAAACCTGCCATCTAGAGTTTGCAGTCACACCTACCTGAGCGGACACCATCGCACGCCCTACAGAGTCTTCGGCCACAGGGAACTCAGCTCCGGATACTTCGCGCGATAGTCGGCGTGGCTAGCGCGAATGACTTTCAGCGCTTCCTCCCGTCCATACACGCTCGTGATTTCCACCTTGTGATGCGTCGTGCCCGGCGCGCTCTTATAGGTGAGAAAATAATGTTGCAAGCGATCCATGAGCGGCTTCGGACATTGCGAGATGTCCGTGAAGTTTCCGTACACCGCATCGTCCCGCATCACGGCGATGATCTTGTCGTCGGCTTCGCCGCCATCAGCCAGGCTCAACCCGCCGATCGGCAGCGCCGTCAGGAGGATGTCGCTGTGCGGAATGCTCTTTTCCGATAACACACAGATGTCGAGCGGATCGCCGTCCCCGACCATGTCCTTGCGGCGGGCTCGCTTCGCGAAGATGCCGGCCACCTGGCTTCCAGAGTACGTCTGCGGAATAAGCCCATAATAGACCGGGCAGAAATTAGAAAACCGCTGCGGCCGGTCTACCTTGAGAAAGCCGCTGTTCTTGTCCACTTCATACTTGACCGTGTCGGTCGGGACGATTTCGATGTAGGCCGTCACCACGTCCGGGGCTTCCTCCCCGATAGACACGCCGTGCCACGGATGCGCCTTGAACATCAGCCCAAGCAGACGTTGAAACGGATCGCTCCCTCTGCCTATCTCAACCGCCTTGCCTGTGTCCGTTTCTTCTCCCTTTCTCCTCTTCTCTTTCATGTATCCTCCGCATTTACCGACCATCCCAGAGACATGCGACTTCCTTCAATCGCACGCTAGTATCTCCCAGGAGGTTAGTAGGGAGCAATGGTTTCTCGGCAAGGGACTTTACCAGGGCTCCCGCAATCGAGGCATACAACTCGCACATTTCGCAAGGTCAGAAGGAGCGAGAACAGAGCTGAAAGTCTGTTTCAGCACCCTATATACCGGCATACCACTCATACCCCTGATCTTCCCAATAGCCTCCCTTCCCACCACCGATGCCGGCAAGGGACTCGACCAGCTCGATCTTCATGACATACTTCGCCTGTTTGTACCCGAGCTGTCGTTCGAAACGGAGACGAAGCGGAGCGCCGTGTGGAATATTCAATGGTGCACCATTTAGTTCATAGGCTAGAATGGTTTGCGGATGATAGCAGTCAGCCACCGCCATGCTCTCGTAGTACGCAATCCCTTCGTCATCCACATCGGCGCAGTGGAACACAGCATAACGGGCAGTCGGCAACGGTTCGACTTGGCGCATCAAGTCGGCGACCGGAATTCCGGTCCATTTTCCGATGGCGCTCCAGCCCTCCACGCAGTCATGCCGGGTGATTTGTGTTCGTGAGGGCAATTCTTTCAGCGCGGCCAACGACCAACTTCTCGGCGTCTGCACCAAACCGACCACCTCCAACGTCCATTCAGAAAAATTCTGTGCGACATGCTGAGCGTACTCTTCCGTGCCGGGCTCGGTGTTGCCGTTGGCTGGAAAGATCTTCGAGATGTCGGCCTCGCGGTATTCTTTTGCCAATGCGTCTCTGGGAGTGACCGCCCGTTGCGCTGCTTCGGTCCACCGCTCGGCTTTGCGGAGGATAGCCGTAAACCAGCTGCTCTGCGTGAGGTTATCGCAACCGGAAAGCGCAACCAGGCTCGCGGCACCCAATGTTCCCCTGAGTAAGCTGCGTCGTTCCATCGTATGTTCATGCTTCATGGCCCACTCCATCATTATTCTTAACGATAAACCACCCCGTGACCATCGAGCGGATATTGTTAAGAAACCCAGTGAGAATCACCTGTACGACATGAATGGCAATAAATCCGACGAACAAAAAACAAGCGATAAAGTGGATCGTTCTCGCTCCCTGACGTCCTCCGAAGCTGGCGAGCAGCCAAGGAAAGGCGGTATCGATCATCGGCGACATCGCGAGCCCGGTCAGCACAATCACCGGTGCCACGATGAACAAGATGCTTGCATAGGCCAGTTTCTGAAGGACGTTATACCGCTTGGCTTCATTACCGGTGGGATGCCGAAGGATCAGATGATCTTGGATCGACTTACCGATACCACGGAGATCCTTACCGGTCGGAGTCAGATCGCGTGTGGCATGTCGACTCGCCAAGGCATAGGCGATGAAAATCACACCGTTGATCACAAAAAGCCAGGCAAAGAACAGGTGCCATTGTCGCCCCATGGCGAGCCACTTAGCGCTTGGTATGGTCGCCCAGGCTGGGAAGGCCCGACCTGATCCATTCGAGTAACCGAACAGGCCCGTCGTATCGAATGGATGTCCCATGATCGTTGTGACGCCGTGCATTTCACCACTGTCAGTTTGTACAGGTCTAATTGAGAGCAACGAACGGTCACGATCGGAACGATCGCCCCAGTAGAGAGCCGGATGGGCGTTGAAGATTTGCAGACCGCTCATGATCAGGATGATGAGGAACGGAACATTCAGCCAGTGGCTGATCCGCACCGGTAGCCGATGGCGGTACACACGTTCGATCGCAGGAGGAGAAGCAACCCTGTGGTCACTTGCTGCCGACGGCGCCTCAGGCACTAACGGTTCTGCCATCGGCATCTGCTCCCCTTCCCGACCGACGACTTCTTCAGATTCAACAAGTCCCGCCATGGCCCACCTCCTCATTTCAACCATGCACCACATATCGGTTTGTCGGAAACAGAGGAGGTTCCTTACAGACGATGGGTGGCCTGTGTGGAAAAACACAACGGCCTGCGATCGGATTTCCCGACCGCAGGCCGTGGCAAGAAACAACGAGCGTGGCTCTCTATTTTAATAACCTAAGACTCCCTTCATGTCGCCTTTCATCGCATCTTGCGCGGCTTTCATGTCGTTTTTCATGGCATCCTTTGACGCTTTCATCGAATCGGTCTTTGCCTTCATCTCTCCTTTCATCTCACCCTTCATCGTGCCAGCGCTTCCTTTCATGGCATCAGTGCCGGACTTCATTTCGCCCTTCATGGCGTCGACATCAGCCTTCATGTCGCCTTTCATCTCGTTGGCCATCTTCCCCATCTCGTCGGCGAAGGAATAGACGCTTGCGCACATCACACATGCGATCGCTGCAAGTGAGACCATCATCTTCTTCATTGAAAACCTCCTGGTTGGGATTGGTGGACTGACATGATGAGGGAGCTGTATCCGATTATTCATGCACCTTGGTTTGCTTCTGGACCTCCGGCCAATTGGTATCAGCCTTCTGAACATAGCCGGGAATATCCGAGAGCCACCGAGAACGGACCGCTTCACTGTAGTTGAGATACAGCTTATCACGGACAACCGTAAAAGCCGCCGGATCAATCACAGCCTTGTACCCTTTGGCCATCCCATAGGCGCAGTACCCACCATACTGCGGAGCATACTTGGTCGGATCAGCAGCAAAGGTATCCCGATGAACCGCTGAAGCAAACTGGAAGGTCGAGCCCTGAAAATCAGCACGAAACTCCTGTAATCCCTTCACCGGCTTCATCTCTATGAAATAGGCGATCGGATCATAGCCATCGATAGCCAGGTTGTTCCGCTCAAAGAACTCTCCAGCATAGACAGTAACCGACCACAGCATTATTTGATGGAGAGTTACGGACAGTACGATCGAGTATCGTTTCATTATATAGCCTCCCTTGATAATCCATAGGATGAAGTCAATTGAGGAAAGAAACTCTTACACAGACATCAAACGAGACAGCAGCGTAGGACATCAACCACCCGCTGGTGACGGACGTGCTCGCTCAGCAAAGACTTGCCGCAATCGGTTAGAATCGGATGGTTGTTCAACGACTTTGGGCAGTAATCCCACCACGTCCCGCACCGTCGCAATCTGTTTCACATAGGTCTCGCAGCCGGCACAGATCGCCAAATGCATGGCGATTTGACGCTTCCGCTCGTCCTCGACCTGTTCATCGAGATACAGCGAGGCCCCCTGCGCGATCTCATGGCAGGCTATCACTGAGAAAGTCGGCTGCCCCCCTTCCCGTGCCATCGTAAAGACCCTCCTTCAGTGCTTATGACTGGGTCGGTCCTTCCGGCATTTTCTTACACGGCAGATCGTCGTCCCTCCAGATAGGTCTCCACCACCTGGCGTACCCGCTCCCTGGCTCGATGCAGCCTGACGTACAGGTTCGTTTCGGTAATCTTCAGGATTTCGCAAACCTCCCTTGCGTCGACTCGCTCGACATCACGCAAGATTAAGACGTCCTTCAAGGTCCGTGGCAACGCCTCAATGGCCCGATTCATGGCCTCGACCGCCTGCTGTGATGCCAGGAGCTTCTCCGGTGTCTGATCGTCCCAGGGCTGAGGCGGGAAGGCCCAGTGGCCGGCCCATTCGCCAGACTGGCGAAACCGAGATGGATCAACCGCTTTGTCGCTGTCGTCGACGGCAGACTCGAAGGAGGAGAAAGTCGTGTGGCGCTTTTCGCGCACTCCTCGATCCTTGGCCTTGTGGATCATGATCCCAAAGATCCAAGTCCGAAGTGATGACCGGCCTTCGAATCGATCCAATCCATCAATCACCGCTATCCAGGTGTCCTGGACAACTTCTTCTGCCACTTCCCGATCCGCTACATAGCCCATTGCCATGCGGATCAACGCTCCATGGTGTTTGTTGACCAACTCGTCGAAGGCTCTTTCCTCTCCCTTCCGAAGCCTGGCGATCAGCTGTTGCTCGGCATCGATTACCACTGTCCTCATCGATAAGGGCTGGGTCACAAGAGACGAAGGGCCCACGAATGGTTCTGTATAGGTCGTGGTTGCTGCGTTCATGATCGGCCTCCAGTTTGGAGCAGTTCCGTCACAATAGCCGGAGCGCTCATTAGGATGACGTGTTTGCGAAGGAGGTTATTCATCACCTCAACTCCTCTCATGTCGATGTGCTCGAGGTGGGAACAATCCAAATGCACGACCTTCCGGTTTCGAATATACGAGCGGCATTCTCTATCAAGTAGCACCGCCCATTGACCCGTAATCTTGCCTTCCAATTTCAGGAGCATATCGCTCCCGCTCTCCCGAACCTTCGTGATCTTCAACATCGTCTCCTCATCTCCTTCAGCTTCAATTCGATGCCAGGCTATTGAGCAAGCGAGATGCCGCACAGCGATACGAGACCGACGTCGTTTTAAGTAGTTGAATGGTTTATGGTTTGTGATGGGTATTTCGAGGAGGATCGAACATCACAGAAGCGGGCATTCCCAAAATATTGGGATCGTCACGAAATGTTGGGAGTGGTGGGAAATGGTAGATCTGATGATCTGTCGATCGACGATCTTCTGATAGTCAATAGCTCATCAGATCGGCAGATTCCGCATTTCACGCTTCACGAGGAACGACCTGAGGTAGGCCTGGAAATGCGCAGTTTCTTCATGCGGGCCTCCAGCGTGGTTGGGTTTAATCCGAGAATTTTTGCCGCACCGTTCTCACCGCTGACGCGCCAGTTGGTGTGTCCCAGCACATCGAGGATGTGGTCTCGTTCCATTTCTTCCAGCGTCATCGTCTTGGCGGATCCGCCTTTCCCGTTCGATGATGAGAGCCAGTCGATCGGCTCCAACTCAAGTCCTTCACTGAGGATCACGGCCCGCTCGATCACGTGCTCCAGCTCCCGGATATTGCCGGGCCACTGATATCGCTGAAGGGCCGTGACCATCCGCTCGGGAATCCGGTCAATCTTCTTCCCGAGATTTGCGGCGAGCTTGCGGACAAAATACTGCGCCAACAATGGAATGTCTCCGTCACGTTCGCGCAGCGCAGGCAAATGAACAGGAAACACGTTGAGGCGGTAATACAGATCGGGTCGGTAGTGGCCAGATTTCGTCAGGTACTCAAGATTTCGGTTTGTGGCAGCGATGACGCGCACATTCACCTTGAACGTCTGCGTGCCACCCACCCGTTCAAACTCACCCTCTTGCAAGACACGTAAGAGCTTGGATTGCAGATCCAACGGCAACTCGCCGATTTCGTCAAGGAAGATCGTCCCCTTATCCGCCACTTCAAAACGGCCGACTCTCTTTGTTAACGCGCCGGTAAACGCGCCCTTTTCATGGCCGAAGAGTTCGCTTTCAATAAGACCGGCCGGAATCGCTGCGCAGTTGACCTTCACCAGCGGCTTGTTTTTGCGCGGGCTCAGATTGTGGATAGCCCGTGCAATCAGCTCCTTGCCGGTGCCGGTCTCCCCGGTAATGAGGACTGTCGAATCCGTGGGTGCCACGCGCTCCACATTTTTCAAGACCTTCTTGAGTGAGGTCGATGAGCCGATCAGCTCCTCAAAATTGTGGCTTCCCTTAATCTCTTCCTGCAAATACACGTTGGCCGCTTCGAGCCGTGCTTTTTCCTGCTCCATCAACATCTGTTCAGTAATGTCGATGAACATGGTACGGGTGTATGTTCCGGTAGAATTGGGACGGGACCACCACCTGATCCACAGCGGCTTGCCGTTGTCCTTCCGACGGAGTTCGAGTACGACACCGCCCGTGTCGATTCCGCTGCCGATAGAATCGAACGCCTGTTTGAGGCGGTGCTGTGCTTCCGGTGTATCGGGGATAAACGACTTCCCGTAGGTCCCCTCCACCTGGTCCGGCGTTATACCCAGGATTTTGAGCGCAGTCCTGTTTGCGCGGATGAATTTCGAATCCAGTCCTTCATTCACATAAGCGATCGGCGCCTCGTCGAAGAGATCACGGAGGCACTCCTGATTGTCTTTGAGCTGCGCATCCATCCGTTCCCGTTCCAGTTCGGCGCCGGCCCGAACGCCGAAGATCTTGAAGACCGACAGCACACGCGGATCATCGTGCATCGGCTTGGTATCCATCACGGCCAGGTGACCCATCACCGTGCCGGAACAGTCCGATACCGGAATTGCCAAGTAACTCTCGACGCCCAGTTTGGCCAGGTCTTCCCGATGCCCAGGAAAGCAGTCTTGGACTTTCTCCGGAAACAAACACACCTCGCCGGCCAACACACGCTCGCAGGGGGTATGATGCAGGTCGTATTCGAAGTTGTGGAGGAACCCATCCCCTTTCCAGAAAGCGAGCGTACGCACGCGCGCCCGATTGCCCTCGACGAACTTGGACACGAACGCATATTTGGTCTGGAGAGCCTCGGCCAGATTTCTGACCAGGGACGGGAAAAATGCGGCTCCGGTCGCCGCCGCCGTGCCTTCATCGATCTTGCGCAACGTCAAGTCGCTCTTGCGCAGGGCAAGTTCGAACCGCAGCCGTTCGAATTCGGCGGCGGCGCGCATAGCGAAGATGCCTAGGATGGAGGTCGCGCGCACGTGGTCTGGCATCGGGCGAGAATCCATGATAGCCAGATGCCCGACGACACGGGCGGAGGCATCCACGACCGGAACTCCGCAATAGCTCTCGACGCCGATATCCTGGATCAACTGCACATGGGGATAGAGCTCGCGGAGCTTGCTCGGATGGTGCACGCACCGGCTTGTCAAAACCGTCTCACAGGGGCCTCGGGCCGGGATCTCGAACGGCGGCAGCGACTGGCCTTTGCCCCATCCCGCTTTGGAGCGGAACCGGCCATCGTCTTCGTTCAGTTCCGAGATATACGCGTAGTCTACTCCGAGCCAGGTCGCCAACTGCTGCACGAGAGTCGGGAAAAACTGCTCACCGACTTTGGCCCCCACTCCTTCGAGGATCCGACGAAGGATCGTTCCAGTCTCCGTTGTGTCGTCGGCTATATGGTTCTGAGGTGCAGCGGATTCACGTTCAGAGGGCGGCATCATATTCACCCACCGATGGAGTGACCGGGGGAGGAATCACGGGAACGGAGTCTAACACCGAAGGGGAAAATGTGGCAACGCAAGCGGCTGTGATCCGGGCATGAGTCTGCCGCTCCCCATTCAAGAGCCTGACGCGGGTGCCCCACCGCCGGTACAAAGGAGCGGTATCGTGGATCGTTGATAGTGCATGGTAAGGCTAATTTGGTATACTAGGGCTCCGTGGCGCGTCGCCTTTCCTGGAGGCTCACATGGTACGGAGCAACCACGAGCAACCCTACCGAGAGCGTGCCTTAAAATTATTCCCTTGGATCTGTGCTCACTGCGGACGAGAGTTCGACGGCAAGAAACTCAGCCAACTCACGGTCCACCACAAGGACCATAACCATCATAACAATCCCCCGGACGGCAGCAACTGGGAGTTGCTCTGTCTTTACTGTCACGACAATGAGCATCAGCGCGATCAGGTAGGTGGCGGGTCACATGACTCTCAGTCGAGGCCGGAAACGGATCGACCGTTCACACCCTTCGCCAACCTGCTCAAACGCAACACCGCAGCCTGACCAACCCGGCCCAACTTCCTGCTCCCAAAGCAGGAACGCTAAAACTGAGGGTCTCGCGAACGAGTGCTTTTCAAACCGGTAGGAATGTAACAAGGGGTCGGAGGCCTACGCCGATCCGACCCCAGACTCTCCGCCCGGCTTTCTGCCATTCTCCGCTAGCTAGAACCTCGATGCCGTCAGCGTCACGTCCGCGCCTGTCCACGCTCGGTGGAAGCGTGTGTCCACTGCGGCCGCCTCGGTGTTCTTCTCCTGCGCCCGGAGCGCCTGCGCAAGCCCAAACAGGGACCAGCCGTTCTCGGGGAAGCGACGAAGGTCCTCGCGATACACCTTCTCGGCCTCGGCATGACGTCCCGCTTTCAACAGAGCGGCGCCGAGCGAGTGCCGAATCGGGTAGTACCACTTGGGCGGTTCGAAGTAGAGACCCCCGTCCTCGATCTTGGCCGCCTCCCGGAAGTGGTCGATGCCGGCGTCGAGGTCACCACGGCGAGTCGCGAGCTCTCCGGACAGGGCGTGCACGGCGATCGAGAGCGCGGTCTTGCCTTCAGCACCTTCGGGTGTCGCGGCGTCGATCGTCGTCACCGCATCCAGCGCGGCTTGCACCTCTGCCCACTCTCCTTTGGCGGCATGCGCCACGCCTCGTGCGTAGGATGCCATGGCGTACGAGAAGCGGATGTCCTCCGGCGGAAGCGGCTCGGCAAGCACCGCGTCCCATTTTCCGAACGTCGTGAGCGTGAGCGCGTGGTACGGCAGCATTTCCTGCAGCATCCCGACCTGGCGCGCGGCGTCGAGGTTCACCTTGGAGGTGAGTGTATTGGCCGCCTCAATCGCTTGCGCACTGCGGCCCGCCATGGTGGAAGCGAAGGCAAAAAAGTGGATGTTGTGCGGGTAGTATGCGAGCGGATAGACGCCCATCGGGCGCTGGCCTTCGATGAACTCCTCGTCCGTATGGATGGCATGGTGGTTGGCCTGCACGGCATCATTCCACCGTCCGACGCGGATGAAGATGTGCGCGGGCATGTGGACCATGTGTCCTGCGCCTGGCATGAGCCGAGCCAGCCGTTCGGCGCACGGCACCGCAGCCTTCGGGTTCACCGCCTCGACCGCGTGGATGTAGTAATGACAAGCACCAGGATGATTGGGATTGTGCGTGAGGACCCTCTCGAGCTGGTGGACGATGTCCTTGGTTTCAGGGTAGGGAGTGCCGTCGGGGCGCCAGTAGTTCCACGGGCGGAGGTCCATCAGCGATTCGGCGTACAGGGTCGCGGCGTCGAGATCCTTGGGGTAGGTCTTAGCGACCTGCCCCATCGCGCGCGAATATGACGTGTCCAATCTGGCACGATCGGCCGGTGGGTCCACCTCGTAGCGCTGCGCGAGCGCCTCGATGTACGCGCGCTCCTGCGCCGTGGCGCGGGACTTGAGCGTCAGCGCTTTCTGCACCGCCGCATACGCCGCAACTCCGCTTGCCTGGTCCATGGGAGCATTGACATGCGGCCCGTAGGCAAGCGCGATCCCCCAGTAGCACATGGCGCAGGTAGGATCGAGCTCTCCGGCGCGCGTGAACGAGCGGATCGCTTCCGCATGATTGAATCCGTAGACAAGCCGCAGGCCCTGATCGAAGTACTGTTGTGCGGCCGTGACTCGGGTAGAGATGCGTTTGTGGTGAGAGCCGAGGTCCGTATAGAGGGGGACCGTGTCAGACTGGCTCGTCGGCGGTGCAGACTCGTCCATCGATTCTGTGGCCCAACTGGGAGCAGCCCAGGTGAGTAGAGCAGCTGCGGCAAACACAATGATGCGGGTGGACTTCATGGCGTCCTTCCTTCCAGTCAACGCGAGTAATCCTAATGGTTTCATGGCAGCCTCCTTCATGGCAGCCGGATTGTATCCGGCTTTATATTATTCTGCTGGATGCAAGAATAGAGTGAGAGCTCTCGCTTCCTTTTGAAATTCCACATCACGCCCGAATACCGATGACTTCCAGATATTCTGCAAACACGGTGGTGCAATCGGCCCCGGCTCGATTGTGTGTGGTCCAGAGCGATTCGAGATCCCGGCGCAATTGAGCTTGGCCTTCGGCATCGAGCGACGCGAATGCCCGATTCGTGGGCCCATAATAGAGGCGAAAGACCTCCACGACCTCCGACGGTGGGAAGGGATAGGTGAAGAGGTATTGCCGCCTCGTGAGGTTGAGTTCCGAGAGTCCGTGGCCAAGCCTCTCACGGACGGTGGCTTCGTCGCCCCACAGAACGGGCGATGGCATCCCGGACGGCGCGATGAATTTCGAGACGGCCTTGAACATCTGCCCGATGAATCCTTGCGGCGTCCAATTGGCCATGGCAATGGTACCTCCCGGCACACACACTCGCAGCAATTCCTTAGCGACGAGGTCGGGTCGCGGGGCAAACATCGCGCCGATCAGACTGGTCACCACATCGAAGCTCGCGTCATCGAACGGAAGCGCCTCGGCATCGGCCTCCTCAAAACGGGCCTTCAACCCCTCCGCTTGCGCGCGCGCCTGCGCCCGCTCCACTAAGTTGCTTGCGATATCGACGCCGGTCACTTCAATACCGTCTTTCGCCGCCATCAGCGCCAGTTGACCAGACCCACAGGCGACGTCCAGCAACCGGCATCCCGGCGCGATATTGAGCCGGTCATAGAACTCTCGCGCGCCGCCTTCCATATACCGTGAAAAGCGATCGTAGTCTCCGGCGGTCCAGATCGATTTGAGCCGAGCCTTGACACTGTCTATTTCCCCAATCGCTGCATTTGTCATAACGGCCTCCTCCTTGTTTGATCGATGTACGGCACTGTCTCATGTGCCACGCTGTCTCTGTTCGCACTATACCGAACATGCGCGACGGCGTCTTATCAGCGCGTCTGGTTCTCTTAGCAAGAGCATGCTAAGCTGCGGCTCGTTTATCCAGGCGTCCGATTTGCTTAGCAGGGACCCCGTACTCCTAGCCATCGATATGGATGTGCTCTCTGAAGTCCTGAAAGCCGTGAAACTGGACGGCGCGGTGTTCTTCAACGGTGAATTTTCATCGCCGTGGTGCGCACGCGAGCCCGACGCAGGCACGTTGGCATCGTATCTCCCCACCCGTTCGAAGCACGTCATTATCTTTCACCTGATCACCGAAGGCCGAGGCTACGTTCGCATCGAAGAAAATGGTCGGGCGGTCCCCCTTGAAGCTGGCGACATCGTCATCCTTGCGCAAGGCGATGCGCACTTTATGGGCAACGGCCCTTTCGTCACACCGATCGACAGCACGGAGCAACTGCGGCAGGTGCTGACAGAAGGACATGTGATTTCCCATTCCGGAGGCGGGGGAGAGCTCACCAAGTTGATCTGCGGCTACCTGACTTGCGATCCACGACTCAGCCAAGTCTTCCTAGCCGGACTCCCACCGATCGTCAAGGTCCATATCCGTGACAGCCCATCAGGACAGTGGTTGGAAGACACCTTTCGATATTCCATCGATCACGCTGAGGTTTCCGGCCCAGGAGGCGCCGCTGTCATCGCCAAATTGTCGGAGGTGTTGTTCGTGGAAACGTTGCGACGGTACATCGCGAAGTTGCCGCCGTCACATACAGGTTGGTTGGCCGGCGTCCGCGATCCGGACGTGGGAAAGGCGCTGGCCATCCTGCACAAACAGCCGGCTCAACCCTGGACGATCGCCTCGCTGGCGAATGAGGTTGGTGTGTCTCGTTCCGTGTTGGCCGAACGATTTCGGCACTATCTATCAGACACGCCGATCGGGTACCTGACGCGCTGGAGGCTGCAGCTCGCCGCTCAAGTATTGTGTTCAACCGCCAAGAGTGTGGCTGAAGTGGCAAGCGACGTGGGATATGAGTCCGAACCTTCCTTCAATCGCGCTTTCAAGCGGCAGTTTGGGGTGCCCCCGGCACGGTTCCGCAGCCACGTGAAGCGGACTCACGCTTCCTCTGTCGCTCCCGATTAACGAATCGGGTCGGACGGCTCACCGCTAGGTAGTTCTACGCCGCGAGAACACCCTGTGGACATTCGTCCCGGGCAAATTTCATCTGGAGCTGTACCAAGTTTCTTCGCGAACATTCTGGAAAACTGTTGTTGCCGATAGGGCAAACTGCTTCTCCGGCTGCCACTCACCCGCAGGAGTCGATTTTCCCGCCTCAAGAAACCTGCACAAGCCTCCTCAACCAAGATTGGTCCGCTGACCGGAACCAGCTTCAAGCGATGACGGACATCATGGATAAGATCAGGCTGTATGCAGCAGGGATTATTGTCGGGGCAGCGGTGTTGATTTATGCGGTCCTCACGACCGTGAGCAACACACATCCTCCAGCAAACGATCTACGAGCGGCATACGAGACCGCCAAATAACGTACGCGCCGACGAGCACATCGTTTCTGATGCTGACGGGCCGACGAACAATGGTCGTGTGAGAGCTGGGGGTGTGTCTGCCTTCCGCTTTCGATGAAAGTGGAGAGCCGTGAGATGATTGCGGGGCAGAGGTGCGCCTCAGACTCCTCTGCTCGTCGCAAGCACATCGCCTTTCGGCTGGTGGCTTCACTGCACCGTCGAACCAAGAGACCAGTGTCACGACTCCGTCGCAACCTCCTGACCCGCCTACCATCCCCTCTCACCATCCTTTACTTGTATCAGGGATTCCCCGTCCAACCTCTTAGGCACTGTCGCGGTAGACCGTCTCGGGTGAGAAGGTCGGAAATCGTCATTCAGCCTCCTTCCCATCGTGGACTCTGTTGAATCTTCGACGGTCCCTCGTTCGACGCCCCACATCTCATGGCAGTCTGAGACAAATCCCCATGCTGCCCCTATCATGCACTTATCAATATGTTCAACTAGGGCTTCACACCTGTTGTTAATACGTATGGCATCATAGTATACTTCGCGCCCGAAAAGACTTCCGAATCCTGAACCATGCATATGGGTCATCGGTCTGTGCGGATGTTGTTTAATTTGCCGACGAGAATGACTGCGGCTGGAACAATTTCCTTGGAGGATAACCGTCACTTGGTGATGTGGGAGTTGGCTTCCCCATCCTATTCGTTCCACATAATTCATATTTCAAGGAGATCTCATGAAGAACACGATGTTTCTCGTCCTGTTGTCTGTTCTATTCGTCAGCCTGGGCTTCGCTGTCAGTCTCCCACTTCCCTCTTCCTCAGTGCCGACCATATCAGGCACCGCTGCTCCAACATCATTAGGTCCCGATTGCCGGATAACCACTTGCTGACACCGACCTGCAGATCGGTGGCCGATGCGGGAATCTATCCCGCCCTGTGTCCTTGGGCTGAGTAGAGCACAGAGTTTTAGCTCATCGCGATGGCACAGCACTGGGCTTGCCTAGGCCGAAGCCCGCGAAGTATCACCGTTCCATTTTGAGACAGATTCCTGTTCACACCACAATAATGAGGTGAAAACATATGAAGACGTATTTGATGAAAATCGCCACGCTCGGCACCCTTAGCATCTTGCTGACAAGCCCCGTGGAGGCGAGCGATCCGCACTGGGATCACACAACCTTGAATCAAGATCCAGGTCAGGGGGCAGACGGGACGTACTGGGCAACATTTGAGAGTCAATCGGGCTCGAATAATTCAGCTGCGTTTAAGTACCCATATGCTGAATGTGCAATCGGGCCCCATCAGTCGCCGATCGCGATCAACCTGACCTCTAATCCGATTCCGATCATCGTCAACCCCAAAACCCAGAGCTCCGACAACAACCCGCCAGCCGAACCAGAGCGCCATGCAGATTCCTTGCTGGTACGGTACGTGCCCTCGATCAGCAGTACGGAAGGCTCTAACATTTCGACGGACGAGGGGAATGTCTATGTCTTTCGGAACACCGGCCATGCGGTGCAAGTCTCCTTCTCAAAAGGCTACCCCGGGAGATTGGTCATCGGAAAAGATGTCTATCCGCTTGTCCAGTTCCATTTCCATACGCCGAGCGAGCATATCATCATAAAGGGTCAGTATCCTGCCGGGAACCAGTACGGGGGTGAATTGCATTTCGTGCATCAGCGTGAGGACGGCAAGCTTGCCGTGTTAGGAATCTTCTTGGACGCACAAGCCTCTGCCGCAGAGAACCCGATTTTGAAGAAGATCATTGAGAATACCCCACCGGAATACGACGCGTTTAACAAAACCGGCGCTGGGCTGCGGTTAGATCCATCGAAGTTGATTCCGATGGAAAGCGAACATGTCTTCACCTATGCAGGCTCCTTGACAACGCCACCCTGCAGCGAAGGAGTGAGCTGGTATGTCTTATCCGAACCACTGAAAGTGGACTCTAACCAGATTCGACAACTCCAAGGGTTTTTTAAGTCAGGTGAGATTCCCTTGCCGAATAACCGCATCGTTCAAAACACCAATTCGCGCACTGTGGAAATCCACAAAGGTCCGCAGGTCGATCACGACTGAGACTACCACATGGGAAGATAGGAAGAAGTCCATCCGGAGAGAAATGACCGTTATGATCTTTGGATATTACGATAGTCTGACGCCATGGTGATGGCGTCTACGAGAAGTAACGGGTCGGACGCCTTTCCCGTTGCGGAACGGCATCCGGCCCTCTTTCACGCGCCCATCATCAGGTGCAATACACCATACTACGACCCCCCTGACTTTGAAGAAGTCGTAAGAAATCAGTGCGGCAAACGGGAAGAACATAAGTTCGAACCTGAGAAAAGAAAAGAAACGGTTACGAGGGCGACGCTGTATTTTCTCCTCCGGTACCCAGGGGAGATCAACCGAACAGCGAAAGAGTACACGCAAGATCGTATCGTCACACTCTTCACATGGCATAAGACCTTCCTCGTGGATGACTACGAACGGCATTGCAACCAGGCGATCTTCGAGCAACAAGACAACCGCAATCCGCTCATCGACCATCCCAAGTGGGCGGCCAAGATCGATTTTCGGCTTGGCTCAGGTGCGGAATAACAATCCCGACCTCTCCCGTCGCATTACGTCTTGAGTCGTCGATAGGAGCGCGCTACACTCTACCCCCTGTCATTGCCGGTCATCCGAGCCCTTTTGAGAGGAGTAGATATGAGCACACCTATCCTATTATTACCGCCGATCTTCATCATGGGCGCAACGCTGGTCATTTCTCCACCGATCTTCGCACAGAGTTTTCCTCCCATCGTGAAACAGAAAGTTGAAGCAGCGCAGAGGCAGGTGAAAACAATCGGCATGGAAGAGTATCGGAATCTAGTTGAGAATCCAAGTGCCGCCGTGATTGTGGACGTACGAGAGCCGCACGAGTACGCCGCAGGGCATGTACCTGGAGCAATCAATATTCCTCGCGGCCTGCTCGAGTTCAAAATCTGGAGCCATGTCGGCTTTCCAGCGAACACCGAAATGGACCGTCCTCTCATTTTGCAATGTCAGAGCGGCAGTCGCGCCTCCCTTGCGGCACAATCGCTTCAAGGTCTGGGGTTCACGCAAACGACGGCCGTCGTCATGAACCTCGACGAGTGGCAAAAGGCCGGCCATCCATTTACAAAATAACCTATCCTCGTCCCAGAACACGTTCACCTCTCTTTCAGACGAGCATGTATCGCCTTATGCTATGGAGCACGTCATGACCCCAGACACTTCCCTCCGAGTGATTGCCCGTGTCAGGGCTAAGACTGAGCACGTCGCACAGGTTCGGGAAATCTTATCTGCTCTTGTTGAACCGACACGCGGCGAATCGGGATGCCTCAGTTACGAGCTTCTGAGGAATAGTGCCGATCCAGCCGGGTTTGTGTTTGTTGAGAAATGGGCGAGTGCACCGGAAGAACGTGCGCATTTCGCCACTCCGCACGTCTCCGTTGCGCTACAACGGTTGGTGGGACTTCTGGCCGCCGAGCCGGAGATCTGTCGGTACAGTCCCCTAAAGTGAGGCAACGCATTGGCATCAATTGCGTCAAGCTCTGTTCACGCGTATGACGCGAGAGGGACGGCTGAGTTTCCTTTGGTATATGTTCGGCAGCAGATCGGCAGCGATGTGACAGGCCTCGTTATAACACTGATTAATGGTTAAGCGTCTGGTAACAACTTGTACATCACATCGGTACGCAGCACATACTTCTCTCCACTCCGTACGACAGCCCCTTCATGCCAGATGGAGTGGAGGAAGACCAGCGCCGCTCCCGTCATCGGCTTCACAGTCAGGTAGGGACATCCTCGAACCACATGCTCCATGTCCGCAAAGAACCTCGTTTCGCCCCCGCTCATTTCGTCGTTCAGATACATCAAGAACGTCACCTCGCTTTTCTGGGAGGTTTCAAGCGACATGTATGAGCCGTCCCGATGTGGCTGAAAGGTCTGCCCTGGGCGATATCGGTAAAACCGCCAGCGTTCGTTGAACCCAACCAGGCGACGACTTTCGACCACTTCGGGAAGCCATGGCGCGGCGCGGCGGAACAACGCGTCCGCCAGAGGTTTGTCATCGACCAAGACGCGCTCATTGCTTCTAACTCCCTCGGCGACGACACCGCCGACGGTTCCAATCTCGTAACTGAAACTCTCGCTCCGTCGAATCAGCGACTCACACTCGTCTCTCGATAGAAACTCGTGTAGTACGAACACCTTGCCAGGATCGAGCTCTTCCTTGTTCATCACGACTTCCTGCGATCTGCTCACCGAATGGTCGTGGGAGTTGCCGCTCACAACACTACCGCAAGCTGCGCAATCGTCAAATGGTTTTCAGGCATATGACAGACGCGCGATCGAGCAGCTCTTCGCCATCCATTGCTGCAGTGCTATACTGCACGGCCATGAAGCCGATCACACCGGATACTGAACTCTCCATAACTTTTGAAAACCAGCGCGCGATTGTTTCTCCCTGGGGAGCCTCGTTGCGACGGTACCTGCTGATCAACGACGGCGGACAGGAAACGGATGTCCTGTGGGGTTATTCTGGTGGTAGGGGGAAGCGAGGTGGACAGGGCGACGTACTCATCCCGTTTCCCGGCCGCGTCAGAGATGGACGCTATACGTTCGAGGGGCAGTCACTGCAGCTCGAATGTAACGACAAGGAAGGTCCGAATGCCATTCACGGATTCGTTCGCAGTCTGCCGTGGCACGTGCAGGAAGCTCACTCAAACAAGGTGACGTTTGAGATTCGTCTCGACGCTGATACATATGCTGAACGAGGCTATCCCTTTTCACTTGCCGTATGGGTGACGTATGAACTCGGCGTCTCCGGGCTCACCTGTTCATTCACCGCGAAGAACGTAGGGCAGCAAGCAGCGCCGGTCGGAGTTGGATTTCACCCATATTTCACTATTGGAACGGCCTTGATCGACGAGGCTGAGGTGCAGATCCCGGGGACCGCCTATTTAGAATTCAACGAGCGGCTCGTTCCGACAGGGGCGATTCTGAGCGTGGCCGACACGCAATGGGATTATCGACGATTTCGTGCAATCGGCCGTCAACGCTTCAACCATTGTTACGTACGGCTCGAACGCGGCGCACAAGGAATGTCCACCGCGTCTCTGCGACATAGCGCCGGCGGTTGGGTAATCGACATTACGATGGACAGCTCTTTTTCCGCGGTGGTCGTCTATACCGGAGATGCCATTGCAGACGCTCCACGAGCCGCGCTTGCCATCGAACCGATGACCTGCGCGAGTGATGCGTTCAATCATCCGGAATGGGGACTGAAGCGGCTTGTTCCCGGTGAGGCATTCTCTGGACGCTATAACGTGCGGCATCGAGCCATAGGAAATGACCCTCTGGGCCCTCGGCATCAACCTTTGTTTCGGCCATGATTGACGCTCGCGGGATTCGTCGAACAGGCGAGTCAGACGACGGCTTGCGCCGACGGCTCGGGTCTTGATGCCTCGGCGGGGACTATCGCTCAGGCAATCTTCCTGAGGTTGGAAGGCCTGCCGCTGATAAGATCGCGGTAAAGCTGGAGAAGCTTGAACTGCAGCTCTTCGAACGATTCCCCTTGAACCTGCTGGTCAGGAGAAACCTGCAGACAACCGCGCCACTTACCCTGATCTTGCCAAATCATGTATTTCGTCATGTCGCCGAGTATAACTGCCATCTGGAGTTTCGAATAGAATTTTGCAAGTTTTCACCGAGGCGCGCAATGGAACGAGACAGAAGCTCCTCTGTGCGAGGCTGACTCCTCGCTCGACCGGGCTTTCTGAGAATACGTGCATGGTTCTCAATACTGTTGATGCACAAGCAGTGACGTTTCAACAAGTATTCGCAAACCGACTATCCTTTCGAGTGGCGACGGCCGGGTCCGGCGATCGCTTAATACTCTGCCTGCATGGGTTTCCAGAATCCGCCGTCTCATGGCGGTATCAGATAGGACCACTGGCAGAGGCAGGATATCTGGTCTGGGCTCCTGACCTACGCGGATATGGCGGTACAACACGCCCACCAGGCATGGAAGCCTATCAAATTGAATCTTTGCTGGACGATGTCACCGGGCTGCTCGATGCCGCTCAAGTTCAACGCGCCATTCTAGTGGGACATGATTGGGGTGGAATCATCGCCTGGTACTATGCGATGCGGCACGCTGGCCGTGTGGAAGCCCTAGTGGTTTCGAACGCGCCCCACCCGGCCTGTTTTGAACGGGAAGTGCGACACTGGCGTCAGTTGCACCGTTCCTGGTACATGCGCTTTTTTCAAATTCCCTGGCTTCCCGAATCGGTCCTGTCGGTTGGCCATGGTTATGTGATCGGTGGGATCTTTGGGCGTATGACGATTTATCACGAGCAGATGCCTGACGATCTCGTTCGGCTGTATCGACGGCAGGCTTGCGAGCCGGGAGCACTCACGGCCATGGTGAATTACTATCGAGCGGCCTTACGCGGCGGCGGAGCAATGCGTCAACGAAGTTTGGGGTATCCTACTATTGCCGTCCCCACGTTAGTGATCTGGGGTTTGCAAGATCACGCGCTCGTCCGTCAGAATCTTGATGGACTGGATAATTTCGTCACTGATCTGACGGTGGTGAAGGTCGCCGACGCCGGACATTTCGTGCATGAAGACAAGCCTGAGCTGGTCACGCGTGAGATGCTGACCTGGTTGGATCTGAAAAGGGTGTAGATATAGGATGGGCTGCAACGTCATGAAAGGACTTTCTTCGTTGGACTCCGGGCTATTCTCACTGGCACACTGCACTGCCACCCAGCAGGGAGTATGATCGATCTTGCATCACTCACTCGTCATTCTCGGATCTGGTTACACCGCCAAATTTCTCCTGCCGCTTGCCCAGCATCGCTACTCGCATGTCTTCGCCACCAGTCGGGATCCGGATCGGCACCTCACACATCTGAGCCCTAACCAACGGATCGGATTCGATCTGACACGGCCTGAGACATGGCAGGCGATTCCAACATCGGCCGATATCCTGTGGTGCTTTCCCGCAGTACCGACCGAGCTGGTGCAGCGGTTCGCTGACGCCGCATCTCTACGAATGCGCCGCTTGGTGATACTCGGTAGTACCTCCGCCTACGGCGACTGCGCCTCAGCCGAGTATCCTCCACCATGGATGGATGAAACAGACAGGGTTGACCTGACAAAACCTCGCGTACAAGGCGAGGAACTATTGCGGAAGACGTATGGAGCCATCGTGTTGCGAGTGGCAGGAATCTATGGCCCTGGCCGCAATCCTATCGACTGGATCAGAACAGGACGAGTGACCAAGTCACGCAAGTATGTCAATCTGATTCACGTTGAGGATCTGACATTGTCCTGCCTTGCAGCCATCATGCACGCTGACCCCAGCGAAATCTACAACGTCAGCGATGGAAATCCGAGGACCTGGATGGAGATCTGTCAGATGGTCGAGCAACGATGGGATATTCGAGCTGCTGACTCTCAGGATGGCGACTCACCAGGGAAGCGCGTGTCAAACAAGCGAATGTGCGAGTTACTGAAATTGCATGACACAACTCTGCGCTATCGGGATTTATTCGAGACGCTCGAACTGATGCAACGGAATCGTCTCAACGAAGCAACGCCATCACGGTGAAGCACACGAGCAAGTTGTTCGTTGCGTGGGCGACCATGCCGGGAATCAGGCTCCCTGTCCGTTCGTAGACCCACGCCCAGAGGAATCCACTCCAAAAGACGCTGAGGAATCCAATCAGGCTATAACCGTGGGCCAGTGCAAAGAGAGTCGTACTGATCAGCGCGGCAGGAAGGAATTCGAACCGGCGGCGAAACATCGCGAACAGTAGTCCACGAAATGCCAATTCCTCGAAGATCGGCGCAAACACGACGTACTCGATCACGCTCACGGCCATGACTGGAGGAGTCCCCCACACAAGCTCCTGATCAAACCATTCCGTCCAGTGATCATTCAAATTCAGGAATTCGGCGGCCTGTCCCATGACCCATTCTCCCCACAGTCCGGCTGCGACCACCGCGAGGATGACGCATGCCAGGCGTCGATGGTTCTCACGCCCAATCCTTAGACCGAAGCCGTCTCGAAAAGTCAGACCGGCCGGCTTGAGCAATTGGACATACGCAAGGATAAGCAGCGGTAGGCTGGCCAAGGGAATGGCGAATGCGCGCAACGCTTCATGCTGAAATAACGAAGTAGACAGAATAACTACGGTCGTGACGACTTCTAAAGCACCGCCGCGGAGGATGACCGCGGCGGCGGTTCCTCCAGGCCAAGGGGGTGGAACGCCGGGTACATGGAGACGCAGGCTGTCTATCCCCTGTCCCCGCCGTCCGACAATACCCACAAGCATGATCGACCCAATCACCAGGCAAATCAATTCGAACACGATCAACGGGCTGATCCATCGTTGCCCCCGATCCTCCCTGAGCAAGCTCTGCTCTTCAACCGTCACCAGCAGATCCTGATCGTCCGCACGTCGTGCCAACCTCGCGGCAAGATGATCATAGAACCATCCTCCCGGCAACGCCTCGGCCAACGTGGCCTGTAATTCCGCTTCATATGTCCTATCAAGTGGCTGTGATCCATACGCAGCTTCTATCAGTTGTTCGAATAACAATGCAGACGGCCCACGGCTTTGCCACCCTTTGCTTTCAGCGAGTGCCGCCGTTTCTTGCCCGGACTCCCCGAGTAGGATAGCCAGCCGAAGTTTGGAGAGAGGATCATCGGTTGTCTCAACCAGTTCCCGGTACCACTGGATAGCCTGCCTCCTCGCTTCATCCTGGCTGTCCATCGTCCAATCAGCCAGCCATTGCTGCCATTGCGGCGCTCGACGAAGGCTGTCTTGTGCGTCCAACATACGGCTGACCATCAGATCAAGCGCGCGATCCGGCTCTTCAAATTGCTGGAGTTTTGGAGAAGTCACCGAAAACCACAGAATGGTGCCGAGCGCCGCGACCAGGATGCCGGCGCATACCCCGCTCACAGCCAGAGACCATCGAGAACGATAGGGCGAGGTCGATTGTTTGGGAACCGCCGGCTGGTCGGACGGCGGAAGCTCCGGCAATTGTTGGATTGAAAGGGCCTGTTCGCTCATGAATTGCCGACTATACCATTGGCCGTCACCCGCTGAATCCCCTCAAAGTAACTATCGGACACTTCCGATAGGTATTTCTCACATAGCCTTAGCCATCATACTTGGCTATACTAACCGCGCGATTTAAGGAGCCTATTTGCTATGGAGAATTTTCTCGCCCCACGACGGCTACTGCTGGGGCCGGGCCCCAGCATCGTGCATCCTCGGGTACTAGAAGCCCTGGCAACTCCGCTTGTTGGACATCTGGATCCGGTTTTCTTACAGGCGATGAACGACATCCAAGCGCTCTTGCGCCACGTATTCTCGACGAGCAATCAATTTACAATTGCCGTCTCAGGGACTGGGTCAGCCGGTATGGAAGCTGCGGTCGTGAATGTCGTCGAGCCGGGCGACGCAGTTATCGTGGGCATCAACGGTGTGTTCGGGACCAGACTCGCGGCAATCGTGGAGCGCTGCGGAGGGAAGGCTATTCGAGTGGAAGTTCCGTGGGGGCAGGTGATCGAACCGGATGCGATTGCCGCGGCGCTCCAGCAGTCGAGTTCGGTCAAGGCCGTTGCGTTGGTGCATGCTGAAACTTCGACGGGGGCATGGCAACCCCTCGAACCGATCAGCGCTCTGTGTCGCAAGTACAATGCCCTGCTGATCGTCGATGCGGTCACCTCGCTTGGTGGAATCCCTGTGGAAGTCGATCGGTGGGGCATCGATGTTTGCTACAGCGCCACGCAAAAATGTCTGAGTTGCCCACCCGGCTTGGCTCCCCTTACGTTAAGCGAACGCGCACTGTCCATCGTCAAGAATCGCCGTTCTCCCTGTCAAAGCTGGTATTTTGACCTGTCCCTCATTGCGGATTACTGGACGGAGCGCAACCGTGCCTACCATCATACGGCACCGATTTCGATGCTCTATGGCCTGCGGGAAGCATTGCGTCTGATCGAGGAAGAGGGGCTTCCAGCCAGGTTTGTCCGCCATCAACTAAATAGCCGGGCGCTGCTCGCAGGACTGATGGCTCTCGGTCTCGACCCATTGCCTCCCCCTGATCAGCGGCTTCCGACGCTGATTTGCGTCACCGTTCCAGCGCATATCGATGAGGCAGCGGTCCGCTCCCAATTGCTGGGGATGTTCGACATCGAAATCGGAGGAGGCCTTGGCCCACTCAAGGGAAAGGTCTGGAGAATCGGACTGATGGGAGAATCATCGACTGAGGCCAACGTTCTGACCCTGTTGAACGCAATGGAGGAGATCGGTATTTGTAGCGGTTGGGTCTCAACTCCCGGCGCCGCGCTGCAAGCCGCTGCGCATATCTATAGTAGAGGCGATAAGTTGTGATGATTGCCATTCATCAGGCGCGCCTCATCGATGGGACGGGAGACCTTCACGACAAGGCGACACTCGTCGTGCGCGGCACAAAGATCTTGGCGGTCGGCCCAAGCAACGAAGTTAGAATTCCCAAAGGAGCAGTCCGTATCGACGGTCGTGGCCTTTCAATTATTCCAGGACTCATCGACTGTCATGTCCATCTTTGCTTGGGCGGAGAGCCGGATGTCGTCGGCACGCTCGAATCAGAGCAGCCTTCCTATACGTTGCTGAAGTCGGCCATACATGCGAAGGCGACGATCGACGCCGGATTTACCACAGTGCGCGATGTTGGATCCCGGGATCATTCTATCTTCACGCTGAAACAGGCCATCGAATCGGGCTTGATGCCTGGGCCACGCATCATCGGCGCAGGACGCGCCATCTGCATGATCGGTGGCCACGCACGGTTCATCGGCCAGGAAGTGGAAGGCACTGAGCAGGTCAGGCGGGTTGTGGCGGAACAGGTTGCAGCCGGTGCAGGGGTCATCAAGATCATTGCCTCGGGGGGAGTGCTGACGCCCGGCACTTCGCCGGACGAGGCCCAAATGACGATGGAAGAGTTAGCGGCAGCGGTCGATGCGGCACAGCAAGCTGGGAGAAGAGTCGCCGCCCATGCCCACGGTGCCGCCGGAATGAAAAACGCGATCAATGCAGGGGTCCGGTCGATCGAACATGCCACTTTGTTGGATGACGAGTCGGGAGCGCTCATGAAGCGCTATGGAGTCTACATGGTCCCTACCCTTTCGGCTCTGGCTACGACGGCGGCCTGTCGGCCAGGCTGCGGCATTCCCGAAAGTGCATTGGCGAAAGCCAAAGCCATGACCAGGCGGCACCAGGCCAGCTTCAAAGCAGCCCATCGAAGCGGCATCGCCATCGCCATGGGTACCGATGCCGGAACCCCATTCAATTACCATGGAGACAACGCGCAGGAGCTTGAACGGATGGTTGCTTTTGGCATGACGCCAATGGAAGCCATTGTCGCCTCGACCGCCACGGCTGCCCAGCTCATCGGGATTCAGGATTCAGTCGGAACACTGATCAAAGGAATGGAAGCTGATCTTGTGATCCTGAAAGGGAACCCACTCAGACGGATCGGGGTGCTGCGGGACCGGGACAAGATTGTGGGCGTGATGAAAGCGGGCAAGTTCGTGGCAGGAGCGCTCTCACAAATGTAAGACGTAAGGGGTTAGGGGTGAAGCGACAATAAGGATCAGCCGAGTGGCGCGAGTTTCGGAGGCTGTATCATGTGCGAGCTAAAGCTCAAAGAGCTCACAGTGGATGCCGCCGGCACGGAGCGCCTGCGGCAGGAAGCCCATGAATCTGTCCAGCGCTGCGCGGCAGCCGATAGACGAGAACATAGGGAACTCGCCCGGGCTGCGAGCTATAGACGTGAATGGTAAAACGTTACGCGCGAAAAGTTTAGATCCTTCTGCAACTCGTCCAAGCTTTTCCCCTGGGTATGTACTCCTGGAGTCCCAGGCACAAAATCCACATACAAGTTTGCTTCTGCTGGATCGGGCGGCCCCGCCTTTCCTGACCGGGAACCTGCTGTTATAGGCTTAGCAAATCCTGCGCTGTCGTGGTCTTGCCTGCTTTCTAATGACGAGTTGAGGCTATGGCAATTAGGCGCTATATTACACACGAAATTTATTGCTAGGAGGTTTCACTATGGCCGTCGCGTACAAGAAAGATGAACTGCTCAGCGCGTCGAAAGTCGCTCGGTGCTTTGGAGAAGTATTGGCCGATCTGAGCGAGAAGCGCCGTCGTCGCGTGGCTGTCGTCAAAAATAACCATCTGGACACCATTCTCCTTCCCGTCGAAGAGTACGAAACCATGGCAGAGGCCCTTAGCCTCCTGGAACATCTCGAGATCTACCGCCGGAACAACGCCTTGCGCTATAGCGTCACGCTCCCGGCGGACGCAGCTGACGACTTTCGCCGCCTCGATGGGTCCCTGAAACAACCGGTTGCCAAGCAACTCAAGAAGATCGAGACATCTCCCCCTCCTTGGTGAGCATCGTGGAAATAAAGCCGGCCTAGACCTCACAGGCGACTACACGCTCTATGCGGCGAAGAAGGGCATCAGAATCGTCTGCCGTATCATCGAGCAAGAGGTGATCGTGGAAATCGTGGCGATCGGCAATCGCGAAGAACTGGCGGTGTATCGCAGCGCCCAGACCTGACAAGCCATGGCATCGTCATCAGGGCTCATATTATTTGACCCATTCCAAGCGTCCAGGGTACTCTAAGCCTGTCGATTCCCGGAGCAATCGAGATGCCGAAAGTGCTGCACCCGCATGTCACCATGGACGCCGCAATCTGTGGCGGACGTCCACATGTCGCAGGAACCCGCTTCTCCGTCCATCGTGTGGTCGAGTACGTGCTGCGTCAAGGCGTCACGCCGGAGGAACTGCGAGCAGCATTCCCCCATCTCACGCTGGGAGCCATCTACGACGCCCTTGCCTACTACTACGACAACAGGGACGAGGTCGACGCCGAAGCGACCGCCGATGCCGCGCTGGACGTCGAGCGTGGGTGAGATCCCGCGTCCCGCTCACCTTCCACCCGCTCCGACTGTCGCATGAAGCTGTACTTTGACGAACACATTCATCCCCTCGTCGCCGTCATGCTGCGCGAACGGGGAATCGATTGCCGTACCACTCAAGAAGCCGACCATCTTGGACGAAGCGACGAAGATCAATTGCGCTATGCCACGGCACAGAGGCGCGTCCTCGTCACCTTCGACCGGCGAGACTTCTTGATTCTCGCCCGCCAGTGGGCCGTCATAAACCAGAGTCATGCCGGACTCATTCTGTCCACACAATGCCCTGTCCCGGAATTGGTTCGCTATCTGCTTCGCTGCCATACCCGTCATCAGCACGAAGACCTCACCGACCACATCCTCTGGCTACAGAACTACAAAGAACCGCTCAGCCTGTAACGGCCGCCGCGTCCTGCTCGCCTCGTCACGCTGTTTGATGGGATAAACTCCGTCGTCTCCCGCGGTGCCTGTCCCAGTTCATCTTGTTGGACGTGCCGCGGATATACGGCCTCGGCTTTGGTGATGCACAGAACAAGACCCCAGAGAAATTCGCCGATTTCACAAGGGGTGGGCTGCTGGACAAGGCGATCTAGTCCGACCCCGGCCTGGGATTGATGGAACCAATTACAACGCCTTTGGGCTTCCCGGTCTTGGACGATGGTGTGCAGACAGTTGGCGTCATCGCCCCCTCACTAACCTGCGCGTACCTCCTGCCGTCATCCTGACGCAGCACGAATAAAAGGTATCCGACCCCCATTTAATCCAAGCCCCATCGCCTCAAACGGTACATGGCGTCGGACGATCCGGACTTTGAGCGTAAGGCGGCGGATATCATTGGGCTGTATTTGAATCCGCCCCAGCATGCAGCCGTCTTCTGTGTCGATGAGAAGACCGCGATCCAGGCGCTGGATCGGCTGGATCCCGTGCTGCCGCTCTCGCCCGGACGGGCGGAACGGCACGGTTTTGAATATGCCCGACACGGGACGCTGTCGCTCTGCGCCGCGTTTGACACGCGCAGCGGCACGGTGCTCGGCCGCACCGCGGAGCGGCATACCTCGGCCGAATTCGTCGCGTTCTTGACCGAACTCGTGGCCCATCAACCGTGCGGGCAAGCGCTGCACGTAATCCTCGACAATCTCTCCGCGCACAAGACCAAGCTGGTGGAGGCCTTCTTGCGCGACCATCCGACGATTCGCTTGCATTTCACGCCCACGTACTCCTCCTGGCTCAACCAAGTGGATCTGTGGTTCGCCAAGATTGAACGGGAGGTAATCACCCGCGGTATCTTCACATCCCAACAGGATCTGAAGCGGAAGCTCCTGCGATATATTCGGCATTACAACAAACGGGCGCAACTCGTGAAGTGGAAGTATGCTGATTCCCGGCATCGAATCACTCCCACTTTGTCTGTTACAGGCCACTAGTACGCCGTCTCAAGACTCGTAAGTGGATTCTTAAAGCACGGCGGCCTTCCATAGGTCTCTAACGCCACACCTGAATACGACACTGAAACGATCCAGACCCGTTGCCTGGAGCGTTATCGTTGGTGCGAAGGATGAGCGGCAGGGCGTTCTGATGTGGATATGCACGGCGGCTGAGCCCCGTTCCTACATAAAAGAACGGTTCTGTGCCGAAGCGTCCGACCAGAGAAAATGGATGGGCATCCGGTTGATTGATATAGGGAGAGGCCGGATTCGACTCAATTCTGTCCATCCATCCTTCAGGCCCATTGACGCCAGTGAACCATACGCCGGCCCAGACGGTTCCCGACCCAGAGAGCTCAAACTCATCCCCAGGCTGCAGTGTTACTCCCGTTGCCACTCCAGCCGACGATTCTGGCACCGACACCATCCTATTCTCGATCAGAGTTTTCTGCGTCCATAGCGTGATAGTGCGTTGCGCAACAGCACCCATGTTGCCGGACGGAATATTGATCCATTCATTCTGGGTCGAAAGATACGAAACACCAATCGTATAGCTTCCGACGACATTCCCAAAACTGGGAGCACGACGGGTGATAAGCCGTTGTTGGCCTGGGTCCAGTCTGGTGAGACCCGGTTCGCCTGCACCCAGCAGATTATCTAAATTTTGACCCTGCGGTCCGCGGACCCACACATACAGTTGCTGAAACTCGGCTGGATACTCTCCGATGTTCCTGACCACTACACTCATATCCAGTGGACCACCAACGTTGGTATTTCCAGAGGGTTGGAGATCGATCCCCTGGGTGACCACCAGATCGAGATAGGGAGGGGCATAAGGAGGCCTCTCTCCCCAATTGTAGACGTCTGTAAAAAAATATCCTCGATAGGTCTTATAGGTGGTTTGTGAGTCTGTTGTGATGGCTTGTACGCCGACGGCTGGAGAGACTGGAACGAGTTCACATTCCTCGTCCGGGCGATTCGGATCATAGATGTAAAGCTTCTTTGGGTTTGTTTCGAATCCATAGCACAGCACCTGGTGTCCTGCTGTGGGACCTCCTGCCATACTCCATAGGCCTAGCATGGCAGGACGTCCCATCATGATCTGACGACGTACGATTTCGAACTCGCTGTTGATTGCCCAGTTGTGAAAGTCGTTCGGCCCAAACCATGGGAACACCACCCAGCGGGTAAACATGAGGCTGGTCAACAAGCTATTCATTTGCCTGTCAAAAATATAGGTCCGCAGTCGGGATCCCTCAGCTGGGAGCGGCTGATTATTTGATTCAGGGGCAGGGGGCAATACCTTTGTGCTATGCGTGGGGATTGGCAGACCGGCCCGCCAATAGTCGAGCGCCGACATGCTCATACCACCACATAGCCCCTCAGTCTGCACACCATTGATAACCCCCGGTAGAATGCGATTAACAAAATCATTACGGAAATGATAGCCATGGCGCTTTGGGTGGAATGCGAGCTTAGGCATGGTAGGTCCCTTTCTCTATAGGGTGGAAGATGTGCGAGTCAGTACTAGTTGTTAATGGCCTTGGTTCACTTGTACGAGTGGCCCTGATTTCCTCGTAGCTAAGTAGCAAACAGAAGCATCTCCCGAAAGGGGTTTAGGTTACCGTAACAGATGCACGGAAATTCCCGCTTACTAGCTATATCCAGAAATTCGTACCGTCCCTCAGTCATTGCACTTAGGATCCAATTGGGCCGTTGCAATCATGGTTCATCTTATGGGGCTGACTCCACATGGAAAAACAACGCGCAATGGTCTGACCAGAGTCGTTCGATTGGTCCTCCTCCACTCGGAATTCCTCCTGGCGCATTCTCGGCGCAATTTGGCACAGGCAGCACTTCAGGCTTCTTTATGTAGGCCCTCTGCTTGGATGGGAAAATGGCCTCCCTCCCCACTAGTGCTCCCATGACCTCCGGCGTCCATGTTGCCACTCGAAAATCTGGAAAGTGAGCCTTTACATCACCCTCACCGAGATTGAAATCTCCTACCAAAATAGGCGCATAAAGACGCGCTGGTGAGGAAGCTGCAAACCGCTTTTCCACGGTAGTGACTAACGATGTCACATTTTCGACTCCTGGCTTCGGTGTCATAATGGGCGAGTGGACCCAGCTAAAATGGACATTATACAGGTGAATAAAATTGCGCGGCTGACTAATCAATTCGAACCGGCTGAAGGCCGCATCGAACGCTCCGTCCGGTGATCCACCTTGACGCTGGACCCATGTAAACCCACTTGGTGTGGGGCGGTCGCACTTGTCAACCTGAGGAATACCGTCTATGAAATTTGTCACATCTGTGCGACCTGGAGCCATGTTACAAGCTGGTAAGCTGCGTCGTAGGTGTGGTCCGATGATTTGGCCATCGTCATGAGGGACTGCATCAGAAAAAGCTGTTGCAAGGTCATTACGGAGCCGCGAGGCTCGGTAGAGCAAGGCCCTGGTCCCCCACACTTGACATCCACCCAACACGCCACCGCCTATGCCACAGTCTCCTAATGCCCCGTGTACTTTAGAATCGACTAGATACGCAATCCGGTATTGTTCCCCTGTCGCGTCGCGAATCGCATCAAGCAGCAGATCTAACGCCGTATAATCCTGGATTGTTTCGAAATTGGTTGGACACCATATCCATCCGACTGCTTCTTGTAGAGGAATAATATCGGGCCTATTCCCCGTCTCTTTCATCCAAGTAGCAATCCGACGAAAGCGATCCTCCCACCGCACTCCGGTTCGACAGGGAACATCCACCACACCGCGGAGGTTGATCGTGAGAATGGAAATACCAAGAGATTTGTCTGCAACCCATAGTTCATTCCATGCCCCACCCACTCTTATGTCACTTCCCTGCCTGATGAATTGGATGCCCTGGGCAGGCGTGACGCCACAGAAGGACCCACGATGGCAGATATCGCTTGCCTCCCCTGGTCCAAACACGCCATTCTCATCTTGGCCCCAATCGAGAATGCCTAGATGCATGTATTCTTTAGCCCCCCACTTCCCTGACCCAAACCACACGGACCCATACTTACTGACGCAGCGAACTCCTCGGTCTGTAATGCTGGGATCAAGTAGTTGCGCGTGGTATTCATGGAAGTGCTGGCCACAGGTTTTGATCTTTGAAAGCAGCTGATAGGAAGTAGTATCAACACGTTTCCATACTTCTTTCCACACACCATCAAGATGAATTTCATTGGGAGCAGGCCAGTTTCCAACGATTTGCTTCAGCCTAATAATAGTTGTTTGATCAGTTGTGTTATCAAATGTGTGGGGAGGATAGGCATTGCCAAATTTTTCCCCATTTCCGAAAATATCAGCCACCCCAATATGCGGCAACTCTGCACTGTTAAAGGCATAACCTACGTGGCGATAGGTTCCCTCTCCCCAGTCTCCTTCCCCATACCAAGCGAAATCGTACTGGGCGGGTACAGCTGGATTTCTGGGGGGCCACATTTTCACTTTGACGCATCGAACTCCTCTCCCGCGTTGTCCATTTGCTGTATAGACTTCATACGTAAGGAGATGAGGCCCACACGAGAACTGAGAGAATGGGCGAGGTTGTGAGGGAAACTCACGCTGGGCCAAAGCTGGAGAAACATAGGAGACAAAAACTATCAGCCCTATTAAAGGCCAACTGATGCTACTCATAATGAAAGCGATTGGTTTTTTCATTAAAGTCGACGCTAAGCTACTTCACACGCCCTCATTTCTTGCTGACCTGAGCTGTGTGATTGGCACAGTAATACGTGGCTCCACTTCTTTGGACAGAATCTGTAAGCTCATAAGTAGCGCCTGGCTATCTGCATCTACTCTACGGCGTCATTGGCCGTGTTGTCTGACTCATGAAATACTCTTGATGCAGCGATATACGCTCGTGCCAGGGGACAATTAGGGGGACAAATTCGTTTATTACGCATTCTTGACTTTCTTGATACCAAATGATGGGGAAATCGTTGTCCAGAAGTTGGACAGATCTACTGAACTCGTCTACTGGAGAAGCCTTCGCTTCCCAAAGGAAGATTTGCCGTCAATGAGTGAGGCTCTGTCCAAGGCGGAGGGTTTCAGAGGAAAGGTCTCCGTTTCCCCATCGATGATAGGCCTTTACGCAAGCCTGATAGTACCGTCGCGCATCGGCTTGGCGGCCTTGCGCCATGAGTAACGGAATCAGCCATTGATAGAGAGGTTCGGCCAGAGGATCGATTTCGATGGCTTGTTCGAGAGACTGAATCGCTTCTTCCACTTTTTCTGCAGCTACAGCCTTGTCGCAGTGGCGGTTCACGAAGCGAACGAATCTGGTTCGTTCTTGATCTCGCCGAGACTCAGCCCAAGCCGGAATTTCCTCAGGCCCGAGGAAGGGGCCGTTGTAGAGCGCCATGGCTTGCCCGTCTTCGCGGTTGGAGTGCTTGTCGAACGCCCACACATCGACCCAGCAGAGGTTCGGATTCAGCGAGATCTTGCCGTCTTGCCACTGAATGACATCGTCAACGGAAAGAAGTTTGCGCAAACGGGCGATCGATTTTTTGAAGTTCTCCTGAGCCGTGTCTCCATCGGCCTCTGGCCAGAGTGCATCGACCAAGCGGGACACCGGCACGTCGTGCCCGCCGAAGGCAATGATCGCAGCCAGTAATTCCAGCAATCGATGGGGCGCCTTGCGTTGTTTCCCCAGCGGCTTGCCGTCCACCTCCACCGCCAGTTTCCCGAACGTCCGAATCTTGATCCGCCAGGGCCAGGCGTCGATCAACCACGCCCCCGGTGGGGGGGCGAACCGACGTTTCTTGATCATGCGTTGCACGAAGGGTACGTGGATCCCGGCATTCAGAGCCTTGGCGCATAGCTGTGCCATCATTTCTGGCTGGCATCCTGTATACTGCATCAAGCCTGACGCCTCTCCGATCGCGAAGGCTTTCTGGAGCGCAGCGAGACCCGACGCCTCATCATCCCGATCAAAAGCCAGTTGCGCGGTCAGCATCCATACTCCGAACCGAATGACATCACTCTGCATCCGATCACCGATCTCTATGACCCGTTCAATCCATTGTGTCGCCCTATCCTGTTGACCAAGCTCACGTAAAGCATGAGCCCTGATCACTCCATTGACGCCCTCACCAAACATGTTTCCGCCTGCCGCTGCGATCAACTCGGTTGATAGTTGGATATGTTCTAACGCTTCTTGAAAATCGCCCCGTAAAAGCTTGAACCACGAAAAGAAGTGTTCAAAATGGGCTCGATGAATTCCCCCAAGTCGTTCAGTGGCGGCATCGACTTCTCGCAAGAGCGCTTCCGCGGCAGACAAGTTCCCAGCCAGTAATTCCCCGGCCACCCCTTGGCTGATGATGAGACCGTCCCACACATGAAGGCCCGATCGGCTCCCCAACTCTCTTGCCTTTTCGACGTGCATACGGCATAGATCGAATTCGCTGTCGAACCAGGCAAGGGTTGCGTTGGTCGCATGAGAAAAGATGGCAGTGATCGGATTCCACTGGCGCCCATACGAGTGGGGAGAGGATTGTTCCAGACTTGCTCTGGCCGCAGCGATATCCCCGAACCACAGATAATAGATTTCCGTCATGTACCGGGAGCCGGTTTGCATGGCCGGCGGCAGTTGCTCGCTCAGACTGACCGCCCGATCCAACCACCTCCTCGCATCACTCCTGTGCGGCTGGGTTTGCATGATGGCACCCGCCATGCAGTCTGCAACGTGAGCTTCGACCTCAATAGATGGATAGGACGCACCTTCTGTGTGGATGCTCGGGAACAACTCCAATAGTCTTGTGATCCGACCAAGGCCGGTCCACCGTATCAAGACCGCCCGGACCGCTCCACACCACGACAACAAGGCGCCAACCTGTTCATCCTGCGCGCAAAATTGCGCCAGCGTATTGTCAAAGATTTCGTACGCTTCGTCCGGGTTGAATGACACCCTGGTGGTTGCCAGCCAGAAATTCAGCCAGGGGATTTCGTCGCGCACCGATTCAGGCACGCTGCGTATCCACATCTCCAAAGTTTGACTACGTCCTGCCTCGATCAAGCCGTTCGCCTGCGCCAGAATGACCGGCACCAGCCCTTCCCAATCTTCCGCTGCCTGGAGCAACAGCACCCCGTCCTCGATGCGACCGGTGCTCACGAGCAACTCCGCCGCTTTCCGCTGGAGCGATCGGAATTCAATGGGACCCAAGACCTGCTGCGCCCGATGCAGGAGAAAATCCCGGAAGAGTGGATGGTACCGATACGACGGGTCTGCCCCCTGACGACGCTCGGTGAAATAGCGCCCGGCATGCAGCGCCAAGAGGATGGCGCCGGCGTGAGGCAGATTCGACAATCGTTCCGCCAGCGGCACGCTGATATCGGACAGGACTGATGTTCTGAGTAACAACTCTTGTTTGTCAGGCGTGAGCCGTTCCATGATCTCACTGGCCAGGTATTGAAAGATGGCCTCCGGGGCATCTCCCATACGATCCAGGGCCGTGGCGTAACGGCTTTTGACATGCTCCAGCGTCAGCATTAGTCCTGCTGCCCATCCTCCCACTCGATGGTAGACCTCATCAACAAACTCTTTTATGGTGCGGTCTGCTTTCCGTTTTAAATGCAATTGGATAAGTGCCTTTGCTTCGTGCCTAAAGAGGTTCAGCGGTTCAGCACCGATCTGAGTCATTGTTTGATTAGATTGCAGAGACGCCATCGGCGGTGGAGGATCCAGACGGCTCATCACAATAATGGAGACGTGGGCCGGTACCTCCTGGAACGCATGGGGTAACAATTGATGCAGCACGGACTGATCTGGTACCTCTTGATAATTATCCAGTACCACGACGCAGCGTCGGGGCATGCGCGCACAGAGCTCTTGAAAAAACCGCCGGGTGAAGGTTGGCAGCCCCAGCGCATACTCCGGGGTCAGGGCCGGCAGCGGTTTTCGAAATCTCGGCGCCAACGTCCTAGCACCGAGGCTGAGAAAGTGAAAGAAGGAGGACGGATCGGCGTCGGATTCATCCAGCCGATACCAACAGACCGGCAAACGCCGCGCCTTCAGGTAACTCGCTATCAGCGTGGTCTTTCCTGATCCGGCCGGTGCCGAGACCCAGGTAATAGGATGCGTTCGAGCATGGTCGAGGAGCCGAAAGAGTCGTGGCCGTTTAAGCACCACCGGGAGCGTCGGCGGGGTCAGTTTGGCCAGCCTGGTCTTTTGGCTCTTTCTTCGTTGCGTCACGGTTACCCAACACCCGAGGATTCGAGGAGGGCCTAATCTTCCACAGCATCCCCAGAAACACAAGTCCACGGCTCATGTGATGATTGATTCTTCGTAACTGAAGCTGTTAGATTCCATCGCCTCTGTGCGATGTTTTGATTTGTTTTCCAACTTCAACCAAATCTCTCGTCTCTCCCGCATAGCAACTATCGGTGTTCGCCGACTACTTTTTTGGTTCTTGCTTTCCTGACCGTTGTTTCGAGTCTTTTTTTCCTCAAGCTGGTCTCGCCGATGGATTCCGCAATCCGTTTCACGATGCTGCGGCCATCGCCCAGGGCAATGCCTTCGCGGCGCAGGCGGACAATGCCTCGGCAGTCTTCTACAATCCAGCCGCAATGACGCACCTGCGTAATGCGGGCTAGGTCGGGCCTCACAAAGGAATGGGCTGCGGGGTGAGACTGCCCAGTCCTCTCTCGACCTGGGACTTGCTGTACGGACGGAGCAATTCCTGTGCTGTCGTCGGTGCGAACCCTTCAATCCACAGAACGGTTCAGCACTATGGTTCTTCGAAACCGCTGGGCGGCTACTGCGCCAACTGAATACTGACCACGATCGCACCCATGACGTCATTAAGCTTGAAGTCCCGCTTCGGGCTGTCGGGATGGGCATTGTGGCAACCGGCACAAGACTGAGTGACGGCCAGATCTGCATAGACCGCTTCAAAATATCGGGTATCACCGACATTCGTGACGCCCTTGTAGGGACGATCGGGATTCGTCACGACGGCGCCGAGTCCGATACTTTCAAGCGCGTTCGCCACCACATTGCGTTTGTTGATCGGCCAAGAGCTGATCAGCCGGTACTGCACCCCAAGGCCCTTCTTGCCGACGAGGCGTCCGGATTCCTTGAGGAATTGGATCGGAAGCGGCATGGTGTTTTTTTCCTCCCATTTCTCCGACACCGCGACGACCCCTTTCGTTTGCATCCGTTCCACGGCATGCTTGGTATACACCTCGCGGTCAGCCTCGACGACCGCGTGGATGTAATCGGCCACTAGCTCGATCGGGATGTTGACTGATGTGGTTTCAGGCAAAGCGCGAGCCGTCCACAGCACCGTCGCGCCTCCTATTGCACATCCCAGTACGGCTCCGCACAGCAATCTCTTGGAGGATGTCATAGAGACCTCCTTGTTGTGCGCGCGAATGGACCACCTTTCCGGCCACACCTCGCGAGCAGATGAATTGTGCTACGATCGTAAGACGAGCGGTTGTGGGCGTGACTGGACGGATGAGGATGATTACCGGATCAGTGCGGCAACGATCATGAGGGGAGCGGACGGATTTTATGGAGCAGTGCGGGTTTGAAAAATCTCCATGCCGTTCGACAGTCCGACGCAGCCATTCCCGCATCACATCACCTGGGTAGTACGCGTAGGCGAGAACACCTCGCCCACTCATTTCGGCAGAATACTCATATCTTCTCATCGCGCGGAGGACAAATAGAGGGACACATTGGACCGGAAAACATTTCTACCTCGGCTTGCGCTTGCTACTACGTAGAAATGGCAAACTCCGTGCCCTTGCCGACACGCCACGCTTCAATCCGCTGAACAGCACAACCACCGTATAACTCACTCCGTTTTGCAGAAACTCGCACAGCCAGACCTGGCCCTCCTCAGCCGACCGACTAGAACAGACCGAATCCGAACCGATACAGGTGAATCCAATCTGATTCGGGTGACGCGCCCACGAGTTCGTGACCCCACCGTATTTCATTTTCGCCGGACGGCCACAGAGCAACCGTGAGTTCATGTTCCGATCATCGAACTCTCATCCGCGTCAGTTCAAGGTCATCGACTTCTCAATACTGCTCCGTATTCATGCCACCACGCACACACCAGACATAAGTGCGGCCATGCTCGTAGCGCCTGCGGTGTGCATCGATTGCATGTGATCGATCATTGCTTTGTCTCCAAGTGTCTTTTTCATAGCATGCGAATTTGGACACATAGGGGGACACATTGCCGTTCCAGCCCTTCATTTTGTTTTGAGGGAACGCGGCATGAGATATGAGTGCCAATTTTTTGACGGCGACTGCTGACGGGGCAGAGTCAGGTGCGCTTTTGCTAAAAACAAACAGGATGGTCATAAGCTGAAGAGGATTAGCGGATTAAGATGCCGAAAGGTTCTTGGCGAGGTGTTGCATTTCCACGGAGGGTTCTCTTCCAGCCATGACCACTGCCTTATGATAGCGAGCTAAGACATGGTTGGCTTCGTCCAGGCGCTCTAAGTTGAGGAGAAATCTGATCAAGTGTGGATAAATCGGCTCAGCCAATGGATCGGCTTCCAGTCCATTTTCCAAACAGGTTAATGCTGCTTCATCCTGTCCCCCCATCTTCTTCCACTCACTCACGTGCTGTATTGATCGTTCAAACTGATGTCTGAGGCGTTCTCTGCTGTGATCGGCCCATTCATAAGCACCATCTACTTCGAGGAATGGCCCTCGGTACAGGGCAATCGCCTGCTCATAGCGTCGGCTTTTTGCATCGAGTGGAGCCTGTCGATGCATGGAATCGTCAGCGCCGTTGAGCAGGGTCTGAAATGCCAGGGCATCCACCCAGCACACTTGTCGATTCAACGACACCCTATTTCCCCCGACTTGGATGAGGCCGTCGTGATTTAGCAAACGGCGGAGGCGTTGAAGCGTCTTATGAAAGGTCTCCTCGCCCGCGTCGCCCTCTGCATCCGGCCACAAGGCATCGATCAGCCGTGACGTGGGAATGTCCTGGCCACCAAAGGCAATCATCGCCTTGAGCAAATTCAGTACGCGGTACGGCGCTTTTCGGCGCGGCGGCAACGGCCTGCCATCTACACGAATCTCAAAGCGGCCCAGCGTATAGATTTTGACGGGCCAGGGCCAGGTCTCGTTTGCCAAAGCATCGGCGTTGGGGACCAGTCGGGTTTTACGAATCAGATCCTGCACGTAATCAACCTCAATCTTCGCTTCTAACGCCCTGGCACAGAGGTGGGCCATGTTTTGCGGCACTAACCATGGAAAGAAACTGAACCGACCTTGCCTGCCAATGGCGAACGCCTTCCGTAGGACCGCTAGCGCTGCCTCTTCGTGCCCCCGCTCGAATGCAAACTGTGATTGGAACAGATTTCCCATAAATTGGAGCAGGCGGCTTTCCATGTCTTTCGCAACAGACAGCGCTTGTCCCAGATATTTGTCCGCCTGCTCCTCTTCACCGAGGCCCTGTAATAATTCAGCAGCTGCGCAGCTGAGAAGCGCTTTGGGATAAGGGCTTCCTCCTAATCCTTTTACTTCCAACCCTTCCTTGATGAACTCCCACGCCTTTCTCAGATCTCCTTTAACTCTCATAATCCATGCCCGCAAATACATGTAATTCGCACGCATTATATGAGCGGGGTGCGTCACTAAGGGAGCACTTTGTTTGCGGTATTGCTCAGCAGAAATCACATCTTTCCGAAACAGCGAAGCGTAGATACCTGCTGAGAGTAGAGCCACGTCAAGCACATACACCCCGGTTTTCTTGGAGATCGCGAGCCCCTGCTCAACGAGACGCAAAGATTCCTCCGGATCTCCGCGGCTCCAGTCTACCATCACTCTGTTTGCATAATAGACCACGCGCATCAAGGGCGGGCTGGTTTCGGATTCGGCGGCAGATTTCAAGATTCTCGAATATTTGTCGGCAGACTCTATATCGCCGAGCCACGTTAAGAAACTGCCCAAAACAGCTACGAAAAAAGAATACTTCTCCACGTCTGGCACTTCCTCAAGAACATGCTTTGCGCGATCAATCCACGGTGCAATAAATGAGGATTGCGGTCGTCTCCACATCAATGCCGTCACCATGGAAAACGTGAACTGGATCTCGATCTCCTTTGAAGGGAAGGATGCGTCAGGCGATACTGTCTCCAACATGATATCGATCCAGCGATCGAATCGGCTGTTATCGATCCATGAGAATTGGATCGACGAGATGATGCCGGCTAACGTCAGCAGCTGGCCTGCCCTATTGCCGTGCGCCTTGAACAGCTCGAACGCTTTCTCAAAAATTGCTTCGCTCTCGACTGGAGCAACCGGCAAGCGGCAAGCGGCCAGCCAATAGGAGAGCCACGGTTCTTGCTCGAAATAGGTGGTCGGCACCTGCGCAAGCCATCGTTCCAACGTTTGGCTGCGCCCCTCCTGGAGTAACTCCGGACCGCGAGCAAGCACAAGCTGAATGAGTTCTCGGATCTGGCCGGCCTCCGCATACAGCGTCACAGCATCTTCAACTCGCCCCGCTTCTTCCAAGATGGAGGCCGCCGCTCGTTGAATTTCCGTCACTTCGTCGGCGCGCAGAATGGCTTTCCCGCGAGCGCGCAAGAATTCTCGAAACAGCGGATGGTACTGGTAAAGATACTCGGTTTCAGCCCGCCGTTCGGTGAAATAGCGGGATTGATAGAGCTTGGCTAGAATGTCGCCCGCCATCGTGTTTCCGGTCAGCCGGGTGGCCATGGCCGCCGTCATGTCGGGCAGAAAGGCCGTCTGTATCAAAAACCTTTGCATCTCCGGGCTGAACCGCTGCATCACCTCTCGAGCCAAGTAATCGAAGATCACTTGAGGACTCTCCCGTGAACCGATGGGTTGCTGCGCGCGGTCCGCTTTGATCTGTTCCAGCTGGAGCACCAGGCCTGCCACCCATCCTTGCAGTTTGTCATGCAATGTCATGAACGTAGGTTTTGGCGCCTTCTTTGATCCCATGTGCAACCGCACAATGGCTCGTGTCTCGGATTTGGTGAGCCGCAGATCCTGTTCATCAATAGAGTGGATCTGCCGAATCGCTTGCAGCCGTGCGAATGCCGGTGGCGGCAACGCGCGACTCATCACCACCACGCCGATCTTTTCAGGTAATGCCTCAATCCCCAGCGCCACCGTCTCATGAAGGAGAGAATCCACGGGCACTTCCTGATAGTTGTCGAGAATCAGGAGCGCGGGTCGCTTGAGTCGCGCATAGAGGTGTTCGAAAAACCGGCGGGTGAACGTCGGCAGTCCTTGCAAGTATTCGGGGGTCAGATGAGGAAGAGGCCTTCGATATCGCGGCGCCGCCTGCTTAGCCACAAGACTGAGATAATGAAAGAATGTGGCAAGATCGCGATCTCCTTCGTCCACCTGATACCACAAGGGGCGGATCTTGCGGGCGCGGAGGTAGCTCGCGACAAGAGTCGTTTTGCCGAATCCAGGCGGCGCATTGATCCAGATGACAGGTCGCGTGCGTGCTCGATCGAGCAGCCGATACAACCGGGGACGTTCTACTATTGCAGGAAGCCTAGGCTGGCTAAGTTTAGCTAGAAAAATAGACGGCTTGCCGGACCGAAGCACCCGTGCCATTTGGCATCCTCGCACTGATCGGCCACAAGGCGATCCCATCATGGCACGGCTGCCCCAGCAACGCAACATGAAACATTGACTCCTTATAGATAGTTATCTTAGCGACTCGTATTCCAAACTCTGAGCACCCGTATTGAGTCTATGCCAGTAGGTCAAGATGCGGATACCATATTGCGGAACACGCATACGGTGTTTGGTTCTACTGAGTGATGTTCTTGTCATTCTGCTTGGAAACCCCTCAGTTGTCCGTGCCGACGGGATCCGCAATCCCTTCCAGGGGGCAGCCGTCATCGCACAGGGAAATACCTTCTCCGCCCAAGCGGACGACCCTACGGCAGTCTTTTATAATCCCGCCGGGATGACACAGCTGCATGGCGTTCAGCACACGGCCGGCGTGCAATTCGTGAGCGTCAACACCTACTTCACGAGCCCGACCGGTGTTTCGACCAGAAATGAGCAACATGGAAGATTTTTAGGCCTTTTGACCTGTAGATCAGAGGCAGGCTTCTTCGGCAGGAAGGCCTTGGGAATTGATGTGGCGTACCAGGCTCTTCTGTTCGAGTCTCGAACCGTCACCGGCAATCCGAATCCCACGGTGAACGGCACCTACCAGACCACCACCCACGCCGGCTCGATTACGATGCGGGGCAACTTCTAGCAGGCCTCAGAATGTTCAACGTGAAGTGAATGTCAAACGAGTCCGGCAGCTTCTCTACGATCCAACCATCAGAGTTTTTCTAGTTCGTGACGAAATTGTTCAGGCGTGCAATCGATCTCGCGAAGGATTTCACGAATCAAGGGGCGGGCCAAGTCGCTACCCGAATGATGCGGCAGCGTCGTTGTGCGTCCATCGGGATGACGGTAAAAGACATGGCTCCCTTTCTATCTGACCATGGCAAAACCCAGCCGAAGCAGGACCTTTTCCATCTTTTGGGAATCGACAATGGGCAGCCGGCTCACCCGGCGACCTCGATTTGCTGGAGTCCGACAAACCGTGGCAGATCTTCACCGGCATCTTGAGATTCTTCAAGACATAATCCAAGCACCTCTTTCAGGTTCTTCTGCAATTCGTCCAAACTTCTCCCCTGCGTATGTGCCCCTGGAATCCCAGGCACAAAGCCCACATACAAGTTTGTTTCCGGGTCCCATTCCAAGTATGCAGTAAACGTCTTCATGCAGCACCTCCCTCACGGCGCTTATCCCTGTACCGACTTGGCAACGATAGCAGATCACGTCGGAATAGTGGAGAGGGAAGGTTGACCCTTGAGCGGCACTAGCGTCTCTCGTAGAACAGCTCCAGCGCCGAGGCGATGCCATGCGTACGACCGTTGCGAAAGGCCGTTTCGAGACGATTTCGCAGTGCTCGAATCCCGCTCTCATCGCCGCGCTTCGTCACGCCCTGTGACACCATCATCTCCAACGCCACTTCAACCAGGCGTTGTTTTCGCGCCTCCATTTCATCCGTCACGAAGTCACCCATGATCGCTGACGCGCGCGTAGTGACCACATGCTCCAGAAATGAGTCGTATCCCTGCTCGACCACAGTCTGTTCTCGGATAGTGACCAGCTCCGCCTTCACCCTCTTCACATCTTTCATCAAAATCGCGAACAATTCTTTCCTGCCTTCGTCGAAGAGCTTCTGCTCCATTTCATCGAGGATAACGCCGGAATCGACCCTTTCAGCGCGCGGCTCATCCCCCCAAGACAAACGGTCGTAGCTTCTCCTTTTTTCAGGGTCTCCGACGATCTCATACGCGATATTGATCTCTCTGATCCGCTCGTCCGTGTCCGCTCTGTGAGGATTCCGGTCTGGATGGTTTTCAAAGGCCAGCTTTCGATAGGCCTTCTTGATGTCATCGTCAGATGCTTCTCGAGAGACGCCGAGTACCTCATAGTAATTCATCCGTGGCATGGGAAGGACTATAGCATGCGGTTTCGCACGCTTCACCCGCCTCCTTCGAAGCCTTGAAGTAGGAGAACACGTTTCAGTGAGGCGTCGCCGAAGAACCAACAACCACGTCTGCCAAGCCGTGTGGCTCCGCCTTGACAGTGATGGAGAACCTCCTTAGCCTTGCGCAGCGCGAGCGGTTTATCTGGTTTTCAGGTCTACTTGGTCCATCTCGTCAATTTCGTAGCGTGACTGGGAGGACGCTATCTCTCCGACTAGCAAATTGTCTTGGTGGAGCGGCGTCACGCCTTATCAATGGCTCGTCCTCTTCGTAGCCTGGCTGGGCTGGGTCTTCGATGCGATGGACGCGACGATTTATGCCATTGTTTTGCATCCGGCCTTGCACGATTTGCTGTATACGGCTGGTGGCCCGCCGACCGCTGAGCAGATCGGCTGGTACGGCGGCATCATCTTTTCCATTTTCCTGATCGGCTGGGCGATCGGCGGCATCACGTTCGGCGTTCTGGCTGATCGATTTGGCAGGACGAAGATCCTCATCGCCACGATCATCATTTACGCCGTCTTCACCGGCGCCGCTGCATTGGCGGAAACCTGGTGGCATCTTGCAATCGCCAGATTTCTCACCGCGCTCGGCATCGGCGGGGAATGGGCGGCAGGCGCTGCCATCGTGGCTGAGACCTGGCCTGAAGAAAAACGCGCCAAAGCGGCGGGGATTCTCCAATCGGCTTGGGCCGTGGGGTTCTTTTTAGCCGCCACGATGAATCTCACGTTGAAGGAGACCTATGGGTGGCGCGGGCTGTTCGTGATCGGTGTTCTTCCCGCATTTATCGCCCTCTTCATCCGCTGGTGGGTCAAAGAGCCGGAACGTTGGTCCCATGCACATGAGAAACGCGCTATCCCGCTGACAGCTATCTTTGATGGTGATTTACGGCGAGCCACGTTGGTGGGTACCACGCTAGCCTTTGTCGCGGTATTCGGTCTCTGGGGTTCGACATATTGGGCGCCGACCCTGATTCGTGAGTTGCCGGATCTAAAGGGACAAGACCCTGTGACGCTCACCAAATACGTCAGCTACGCCACGATGGCTTTGAACGCCGGAGCGATCTTCGGCTATCTCGGCTTCGGCCCGCTTGCCGAGCGCTTCGGCCGGCGGCCGGTGTTTGCCCTGATGTGCCTGGGAAGTCTTATCATGCTTCCGGTGACTTACTTAACTCCTTCAAGTTACACCGGCGTCTTGATGCTCTTACCTATTTTAGGATTCTTTAATAATGGGATTTTCAGCGGTTTTCCGATCTATCTGCCGGAGCTCTATCCGACGAAGGTGCGGGCCACCGGAGCGGGATTCTGTTTCAACGCGGGACGTGTTCTGGCATCAGCCTCTCCATTTTTAACTGGCTGGCTCGTCACAACACTCGGGTCTTTTGGCCGCGCAGCTAGTACCATTGCCTTAATCTATCTGCTTGGATTAGCTGTCCTTTTATTCGCTCCAGAGACAAAAGGCCGGCGCTTACCAGACTAGCTTTTCTGTAGTCCTTGACTTTCCATTCTCACAGCTTATCTAACGACCATGGATACAAAACAGACTCCCCGAATGCTTACCCATGACGAGAGAAAAGCGGCCGAAGCGGCTTTTGGAGGCCGGCCGTTTAACCCAGAGTGGTCCCAATCTGCCAGAAAGGTCTATGAAGGGCTGATCCATGCTCTTCCAGCTCTGCCGGATGAGACTGTTGTGACACATGATCAGAACGCTGCAAGCAATGATTTGTCTACCGAAGCGGCTCCAGCGTTACCAACCACAGAGGAACCGAAACTCGAAGGCCCGATTGATCCGGGCAAAGCGCTCGAAGCACGGACCGACATTCCAGCCAATCAATTGATCACAAATCGCCAACAGGCGATTCAAGCCGGATTCCTGATCGATGTGTCGATGGATGCGCAAAAACTCGGACTGACCTTCCCTGTCACTGTGACGAAACCTCTCTGGGAAGTCGGGATCGCGCCTGGTGAGTCGATGTCGGATGAGGAGAAAGCTGAGCGATTGCGCGATGTGTTGATGGCGTTTCGACTTCGCATTGCCAGCCAGACCACACTCTCGCCGCTGATCGACTTTCCGGCGATGCTGGCCCTGCCGCCCGGCGGCGTGCCGCAGCCGGTGCCGTTGTTCGCGTTGATTCAACCGGACGAACAAAACCGCGCGGCCGCTACTCTTCTCCTGCCAAACGAAGTTTCCGCGACGATCATTCCGATGAACTGATCCGTCTCAGGCTCTCTTCAACTTCACCCGCCTACGCAGGAAGCCACGGCTGTCAAGCCGTAGGGCTCCACAGAGTCAAATCCAACTGCGGAATTCGGGTTCATAATCGACGCGGCGAATCCATGGTCCAGAGCATCATGACATCGCGAACTGCAGCATTCTCATCAACGAGTCTTCTTACCTGCGGGAAGAGGGCGCCTCATTATGCGTCTCGAAGTGCCTCCAGGTTGTTCTTGATGTGGCGGCCTACGATTTGCGGACTGCTACGGTTAGGCAGTCATTAGAGTTTCAATCCTCGCCGCCCTTGCGATCGGGCGATGGCAAGACCCGCCTACCCAAATGATTCGAGCCGTGCTCAGCAATGATGCATGGACAGTGGCCATGAACGGACCGCAGCATGTGGGAGAAGCTATGCATTAAAACAAGGCGTGACCCTATATCACTGCACTGACCAAACATTATCCCAACGCCTTCCGGGCCCTACGTGAAGGTCTGCTGGATGACTCCTGTTCCTTGTCATCGCGAGGTTTTGGAACAGCGAGCGCTTCGGTCTCCGCAGTACGCCGATTCTTGCGAACCAACGGAACGGCCATGAGCACGGCAGAACGGAACCTGTGTGAGATAAGGACTTTGCCATCCCGCTGGCCTTCGACGATCCTTTCTCGGGAAAGTCTCGCTCCACACGAATCTTCGCCCCGCCTCTTTCGCCGGTCGTGGCGCCGCGTGATAGCCCGATGCGAGCTGTCCCCTACGGCCTCAACCAGTTGGGGTCTACTTCAGAGAGTGCGGACGCCTAAAACTTAGGCAAGATGCTGAACAGACCATGATTCGCTGTGATGCGTGATCGCCACTCGACTTGTTCACAAGGTTATCCCCAAAACATGGGGACGACGGGCTACCTTTCTCCAGGAATTCTCAGCGGCGTATGTCGTGGTCAATAATCGTTCAGAAAGAAATGCGCCGTTTACAACCAGCGCCTCAGCTGACACATTGAGACAATTGTGCCTACAGACTCCACGTGCCGAGTGAGCCGCCCCTGGAACATCTTCAATGGGGGCTTTTCCCTCTGACTCACTCACAAAAGAACGAGCGCGGGTGTCATTGCGCCTCTATTTTGGTTTGTATCAAAAGCCAAAATTGATCATGGCGGATGAGCCTGAGTTGCCGCTTGCAGCGTAGCCCCTGTCTCGTCGGCTCTCCGTTGTGTGGTACTGGCCGCACCGTCGTACCACCTGAAACCGGTTCATTCGTGGGAACAAGGCTGGACCAGTTCAAAGCACATCATTAAGAGCGCCGTCGGCGATGATGATTTTTCGCTTTTTGCGGAACGGGGCGACATTGGGGGTGAAGTTGGCGAAAATATCCCAACAGGTGGAATCCATGTATGCGTCGAGTGTCTGGTGTTCACGGCTGATGACCGCATCCAGTTCCGCACGATCGGCAACGAGGGGACGGCAGTCGCTCATGAAATGCCGGAAGCGCACGGCCTGCAAAGCCGTCTTGTCGCTAAAGATGAAATTCATGTGCGGATCGTGCTGGCGGCTGACGTCCTCCAGGTAAACGGCCTTGCGGGCATGACCATCAAACTCGGTGAGGAGTGCGTCGAAGCGTGTTGACAGGTAGTCCCAGAGTCTCCGCTGCAATTCCTCAGCCTGCGGTTCCTTCCCCTCCGCATCGATCCGCTGGCTGAAGATGGTCCCCTGGCCCTCGCGCTTTCCGTGATCCTTGGCCTTCACGTAGCGGTGCGGAATGAGAGAGGCAAACTTCTCCTGACCGAACTCGTCGATGTGGCTGTAGACGTACCCGGCAGCCATGCACAGCGAGGCGTAGTGAAAGGCGCCATCGATCAAGAGGCGTGCCCAGGAGTAGTAGAGTGCGCCACGGTAGGGTTTGATGATGTAATCCGGTGTCTGATTCTTGCGCGCCTGTTCTTGAAAGCCATGGTCGTCGTGGTCGTAATCGTAGAGCGTTTCAAAATCGAGCAGCGTCTTGTCATCGTCCATGTATTCATTCAGGAAGAAGTAATCCTCGCCCACACCAGCGGCGGGCAACCACGCTCGGTTGAACACCAGATGTGCTTCATCACCGAACTGGTTGCTGATCTTCGCAAGGTCGCCATCCGTTTTTGCGCGGAGACCAAACAGCGCCTTGAGCAACCCCTGACGGAGACGGAACGCGTCTTGCTCAGGCATGCTGACACGGTAGCGTTCCTGAGCCTCAATGGACCAAGCGAAGTACTCTGGGTTCACTCGCATGAAAGCATGCCGGAGCGCTGGGTCGAGCGCACCGAGCCCAGTGGGCGACGGATGAATATCTTTACTTGTTCTGGCCCGCCGTTGGTTCCTCATACAGGTCTTTTCACATCATACATGTTCGTACGGCATTCAATTGCGGTAGCCCACAGGAAGATGACGGGCGAGATCACGGCTATCGTGAAGGACGCGGGCCACTTCGATGACGCCGTCCTCACGGCGGCGATAGAGAAGGAAATGTCGCGGCTCCTTGATCCTTGCGCCAACCGATCTGGTCCGGCTCAGCGCAAGATGGTACGTCCGTGCCCCTTCGACCAGGAGGTCGGGACGTGCCTTAGAGCCTGGCCGCTCAGGGTCGGCTTCGAGATCGAGCAACGCTTGCCCGATGAAGGCCCGGTAGCGTAACGATGCAGCCATGCCGAATTCCTGCACGCTCCGTTTCAATATGGCGGCAATGTCACGGCGGGCAGAGCCGGTAATGTGAAACGGACTGCGTCGTGTTTTAGCCACGCTTTCGCTCGGCGGCGAGGTCGGCTGAAACTTCTCGGTGAATGTGATCCAGGAACGAATCGATCTCTTGCTCGGAATTCAGGGTCACGTACTCGCCGCGGTCGAGTTGATCGAAGCCTTCCTTGGCGGCGGCGCGGAGCCATTCGATTTTGGCTTTATCTTCCTGCTCGCGCTGCTCCAGGAGCCGGAGACCTTCGCGCACCACCTCGCTGGCATTGCTGAAACGCCCAGATGCAATCCCGGTCTCGATGAAGTGGTCAAAATGTTCCGTCAGGTGTACGTTGCGGGTTGGCATGATGCTGCCCCTGTTGTGTTGCAGTGTAGCAGGAATGGCAAAAAGTGCCACTATTGGTTATGTACCATGATCATGGAGTCCATTTCAAACCGGGACAACCCTGAGTGATATAGCCGATTGATCAAGAGACGAAGGAAATACCGAAGGGGCGCGACGTGAAACCGCGACGTTTCCCGCCAATTGTACGGGGACCCCCCATCGGGATGACGATAAAAAACATGACTCCCTTTCTGTCAGAACAGACATAAAAGGTATCCGACCCCTTACCTCTTCGCTGATACCCTCTGTTGCGGCATGCCTTGTAAAGACGTACAGTAGAGGGCGTCTGAACTTTGTCGGCTTCTTGTAATCGTCATTGGAAATCCAGCCGTTGGAGTAGTCCGATGCCCTTTCGTCTGATCGATGGGCGGCAGGTCCACGGTTTTATGCTGTGGCTCAAGTTCAGCGATGGGGTCGAAGGTGAAATTGATCTCCGAGACGAACTGGACGGCCCCATCTTTGAGCCCTTAAAGAATATCGAAATGTTCAAGCAGTTCCGCATCGATCCCGATCTCCATACTCTGGTGTGGCCCAACGGAGCCGATTTTGCGCCGGAGTTTCTGCATGACAACGTCCGGGTCACCGCCTAATCTCCGCCACTACACTGGGTCTCGAATCTACCCTGCGTCCCCACAGCCGCCCCGCCAAACTTAAGTAGAATGTCCCACTGCTGTCCAAAATAATGTGTTCCTCAGTGTCCTTCCCGCGTCAATAGCGTGTGTGAGACGGCTTGGGGTTCGGTTCTTGGACGAGGTTCCCCCTGCTGCTGTCCAAGATCATGACGCAAAGAGCCGCGCTTGCGTGGGGGCGGGCATCGACAGCGGCCGTTCAAACGGCGCATCAAGCCACGCCCAGAGATCTCGATAGGTTAGCCGGTTAAAGCGGAGCAAGGCCGCGAGGTTCGAGAGACTCCAGGGCCACGTGGACTTCAGCTGCAGAAACTTCAGCAGCAGCATCGCGATCAGGGCGATCCAGATTTGGACCTGCACCGCATTCTCACTCGTGCCCACAAACGTCTTGATCTTCAGATGCTGTTTGATTGCCTTGAACAAGAGTTCGATCTGCCACCGCTCCCGATAGATGGCCGCAATGGTACTGGCGGCTAGATGCAGAAGGTTGGTCAGGAAGGTGAGCCGTCGGTGGTGCTGCTCATCCCAGATGATCACCTGCCGCAAAGGGACCGGGCACCGGTCGGCCGCATGCAGGCCGGTGAGGCGAATGATCTCATCGACCAACACCGGACCACGGGCGGGGACGGGACGCCGCTCCAGCACGTCATAGAGCATGTTGGTGCGTGGACGGGTGACAAATCCCACCTCGCCGACCGTCCAGCGATGATACAGGGCATAGTCGAGGTACCCGCGATCGATCGCCACGATGGTGCCGGGGGCAAAGGTGAGCGGCTGGGCAATCCGGACATCGTTGGTATCGCCATCGGTCACCAGGGCCCAGCAGGGCAAGCAGCCCTGATGATCCAGCTGCAGATGGAGCTTCACGGCGCCCTTGGTCCGCTGAAATCGAGCCCAATCGAACACGGTGGCACAGAGCTCAATAATCGTCGTGTCCAGAGTCCGGAGTGGATGCGTGAACCGGAACCGGCGGCGCGTCAGGGCCGCGACCGCCTGACATCGCGTGAGGATCTGATAGAAGACCGTCTCGTACAGTTGCCATGGGCGATGCGCATTGGCAGACGCGAGCGTCGAGCGGGTCGGCGTCCGTCGGACGCCCAAGTGGACCAACTTACCCAGCGCGGTGGCCAAGCCGCCGCAGATCTCCCGGAGCGAGTGCGCGCTGCCCATCTGACAAAAGAGCATGGCCACAAAATGGTCCCAGCAACTGAAGCCTTTGGCCGCTCGTTCAGCCTCATGGTGTCGCACCGCTCGTGCGAAGTCCGTGCGATCAATCAGGGCGAGAATTTGCGCAAAGCAACTGGCGACAGCTACCATACGGCACCTCCGGCTTGTGGGTGGCACGGCGCGGGTACGCCGTGAACGGATGTTGGTTGAACAACCCATCCTACTCACAAGCCGGAGGCATGTTGAAAACTTATTTTGGACAAGAGTGAGCCTGTCCCATTTTTCCGTTCCGATTGTGTGACGGGTTAGGCCGCAGACCGATAGACTTGCCGGATCCTCTGGTCGATCTGTTCTGTGTACTTCGACAAATACTCGTCGAGGGACTTTCGTTGTCTCCCCGAGAGCGAAGAATCACCCTCTAGGGGCTGGAGGGCGGGCCACTCGAGCCGAGTGAAGTCGCGACCGGGGGGAATCTCGACATGTATGTGCGGAGGCGGGTGATCATTCGTGTGTACAAGAACGCGTATACCAGCATGCTTCGGAAATGGCCTCAGGACGCCGACGCCACGTACGTCGAGAACAAGGAAAGTAGGCGCAGTAGAACGCGCTAACCCACTGAAGAGAAACTCCGTAGGCACGGGTTTGGTGCGTGGCCGGGGACCTGTGATGGTCAATTTGGCCTTACCAATACCAATACTACTGGGGGTCAACTTAAGAACGGGCTCGGAGCACTTCATTCTATTGGTGGCGATGCGACACCAGTCTGTGAAGGCAGAGGGTGTGAGACATTTCGCGAAGTCTTGGTATCCGGGTCCTTGCGTCTGCATCCACTGCTTGACTTGATCACGAACTGTGGCTGGCTGGCGTCGCAGAGCCGTTCGAAACGCATGTGCATTGGATAAGGCCTCTTCAATAGCCGTTGCGCCGCGATCGTGAAAGTAGTGACGGTATAGTTCGTCTTCGGAAATGAGTTCACCACGCGAGCAGGCTACTTCAGAGAGGAAGTGAAAGCGCTCGTGCTGCAGCAAGATCGCACTCGCAAGGTCGAGGAACTCTCTGGAAAGACCGCGTCCTGATGCGGACGCTAACATTGAGGCAACTGAAAGAATCCCGCTGGCGCGGAGGTAGATGCCCCACCCGTGAGCGTAGAAGTGGAAGGGTAGATAGCATGCCAGAACGTCGATCGCAGCCGGTAGGCCTTGCTGTGCCGCTGGAGTCTCTCCTTCAATAACAAGTATGCCATCTGCGGGAAACGAAGTGCCTTCGCCGGGCTCGATCCAGTCGGGTACGAGGTTCCGAGATATCGGTGGTAAGCCGGGCGGAAGTCCCTCCACATCGGCGTCGGTATCGGGGGGTGAGACAGATGTGGGTTGGGGCATCTGCCCCGAAGGCGGAAAGAGGGATTGGATAGCCTCGACGAGTTCGTGAGTAGCCATGATTTCTGCGGCCTAATGTTCACGTTAACTGGAGGAGGGGGTGCGCAGCGTCCCCCGAGGTCCGGTTGAACGTGTTGTTGGGCATCTTGCTACGCCCAAGCATTGTGTTTCTCGCACCAATCGTACAGGAACATTATTTGTTCTAGCTCATAGATGCCATGCTCTAATGGCCACGTGACAAATCGTGCAGTTGTGCCAGTAAGGGCTGTAACGACTGCTTTGCTCGCTAGGAGTTCGTGCGCAATGAAGTTACGATGCTCGACAGCGCTTTCCGACAAAGGGACGAAGCAAAAGATCGGGGTCAGACTTTGATGTCTTGACTATCTTGGGGAAACAGTCGCCACCACGCCCCTTGCCACCGCGATTTGCCTCACAACTCGTGGATCAACGTCTGGTGTGGCTTCCCTTGTTTCGTCGCCATCAGTCGCAACGCAACCAAACAGGCATGGTGACAGGCGGAAGGCGATCAAGTGCTTGGCCAGCCTGTGCCAGGCCGACCTACTCGACACATATGTCTCAGTTGTTCGTCTGAAAGCTCGGGTTTATCCGAGACGTCAATCCATGAATCGGGAATATGCTTCATGCTCATTGCCACCGACTTACGCGTGGCCTCCCACTTTCGTTTCATGGTGAGAGACCCACCCAGCGGACTTGGCCTTTGACGAGCATCGGCAACACGCTTTGTAGTTTCGGTACCAACAGTCGAAGGTCTTTTAAACGGTTGGTTGGAGCCTGTAGCACGACCATGGCTATGGTGAACTGCGAAAGGTTCTGCTGGAAGGAGAGATTCCGGTCAACGGTCACGAACACATCAAACTGTTCCTGAGCGAGTGTCAGCAGTTCACCGTTCTTGATGCCCGCCCATCCCGCTTGCGAGACGGTCACAACCTCATGTCTCGTGATCTCCTTGGCAAACCGGCGGTCAACGCACTCGTCCAGTAGAATTCTCACGAGGCGACGGGGAGCATCCGCGCTTTTGCTTCTTCCAGAAAGGCGATCACTTGCTCCCGCGTGACAGTGGGAAAACCTTCTAAGAAGTCGTCGATCGTCTCGCCGCCTTCCAGGTATTCAATGAGCGTTTGTACCGGCACGCGTGTCCCCGAGAATACTGGAGTACCGCCGAGCACTTCGGGTGATGTAGTGATGAGCGGGCGCTTGGGAGCCAACATCGCTGTCTCCTTCGTTGTGTCCCGCGATTCTATGCCAGCCCTCTGAACAAAGCAATTTCAAGGAGACCTTGGAGCAACAATGGGCACTGTCCTCGCGCACCATGCCATATGCATTTGCGCACCATACTCTCTCAACGCTGCCTGTATATCCAGGCCCGCGCGCGAAAGATCAAACGGACCCAAAGATGAATTGGGGTCACATCTTGTTCTGTGCATGACATTACTCAGTAGTCAGCAATTAAGACAACACCGATGCCAATGAAACCCGCATGGAATAAAGGTAATAAGAATCTTGTGTGGTCAAAATATCCGTCTTCTGAGTAAGTTCAGCAAGGCGACAGAGGAACGTAACAAGATCCTACCTTCCCGTTTCGCAGTCCAACCAAACCTCCGGTCCCGATAAGAGAATTTGGCCGCACACTCTACATCAAGAACAACCGCCTGCGGAATTCAGGATTCTTCATGGCCTCTGCACAACCACCATGACCAGGTTGCTGACAGAATCTCGGATTAACTCCATCAGTGGCCCTGGATAGACTCCTAACAACAAAATTATCGAGGCGACGAGCCCCAGAGAGAAGACGGCGGTCCAACTTGCTGCCTCGGTCGACTGCACGGCCCGCCCTTGAGGGATGGTGGCTGGTGTCGGCTCTTCGTCGAACAGCGTCACGATCAATCGAAGATAATAGTACAGGCTGATGACGCTGTTCCCAATCAGCGTCATCACGAGCCACCAAAGGCCGGCGTCAACACCGGCTGCAATCGCATAAAACTTCCCGATGAATCCCGCCGTCACCGGGATACCGGCCAGGGACAACAAGCTCAGTGTTAACATGGCGGCCAGCCAGGGACGAGCCCAAAACAATCCGCGATAATCCTCGAAACGTTCTGCGTCCCCTCGTTCGCTTGAGTACACCGTCACCACACCGAAGGCACCTAACGTCATGACACAATAGACGACCACATAGAAGGTGACGGCTTCAGCGGCTGCAGAGCCACCGGCCAGCAGAGCCACGAGCAGATACCCGAAGTGTGCAATCGAGGAATAGGCCAAGAGCCGTTTGACATTCTGTTGGAACAGCGCGAGTACATTCCCCGTGACCATCGAAGAAACGGCGAGAAGGCCGAACAGATGTGCAAGGGTGTCGATTTCCAAAGCCCCCACATCGGTTGCAAAGCGAAGCAGCAGCGCCATGACCGCTCCCTTGGACACCGTCGCAATGTAAGCCGTAATGGGAGTCGGGGCTCCCTGGTAGACATCCGGAATCCACATATGAAACGGCGCCAGCCCGAGCTTTAATGCGATACCGACAAGGACCAGCACAAAGCCTCCCAGCCAGAGTCCTGGAACTGTTTGCGACATTTCCACCACCCTACCCACCCCGCGAAACGTCATGGAGCCGCTTTCGAAATAGAGAAGGGCCATGCCGAACAGCAGGAAGGCTGAAGCGGATATGGAGAGCAGAAGGTATTTCACAGCTGCTTCGAGTGGGCGGCGCCTGGTCCGTAAATACCCGATCAAACTGCACAGGGACACACCGAGCAGTTCGAGCCCGAGAAAAAAGGACACCAAGTGCGCAGAAGCTGTCAGCACCAGTCCGCCGAAGGTGGCGAGTAAGAGGAGCAGGTAGTATTCTTCCACTCCTTCCTGCTCAATGAAATGAAGCTTCAAATATCGGTACGACAGTGAGATGACGACCATCGTCGCGCTCAGCAAGAGTCCCATGTAGAACAAGGCATACTCATCCACGATCAGCAACGCCGTCACGGCTCGCGGTGTCGAGGTCGACGCCCAGGGCAGAGTGGCAAGGGTGAGCAGACACGACACGAACGATAAGAGGGCGATCGTCGCATGGTGTCGTCTGACGGCGAGTACGAGCATCGTCACAATGGAGAAAGCACCGAGATCGAGAATGGGTGAAAGGGCGATGAAATCTTGTAGCGTCACGGTGCACTCACGTGAGAGGTGACGATGTTGGACGAGGGCAAGAATTTCGATGGTGGGTGAGTCAGATTGGATGATGGCGGCGCCGGCTGTACGAGCGTTTGCATAACCGGCATCGTGGTGGTCAACAGAGGCCTCGGATAGAGTCCAAGCCATACTTGTAGTGCTGCAATGAGCAGCAATGTTCCAAACGCGATATTCGATAGGTCCGGTTCAATATGGGTTTCCCGTTGCCGGCCAAAGAATGTGCGTTGCATCATGGCAAGGGAATAAATTGCGGCCATGACCATGCCGATCGATGCCAGGATGGTCAAGAATGGCTGGGAAGCAAAGGATCCGAACAGAACGAGAAATTCGCCGATAAAATTTGCCAAGCCCGGCAGGCCGAGAGAAGCAAGCGCAAAGAACAGCGCCATCGCCGCTACCCGTGGAATCGCTCCCCACAATCCCCCCATCTGTCGCATGTCCCTCGTATGGAGACGCTCTTGCAGCGCGCCTGCCAACATGAAGAGAGCGCCGGTGCTCAGCCCATGTGCCACCAATTGCATCACCGCTCCTTGCAGCGCCAATTCCGCCCCTGCGAAGGCGCCGAGCAGGAAGAAACCCATGTGGCTGATGCTGCTGTAGGCCACCAGTCGTTTGATATCCGTTTGGGCACAGGCCAACACAGCCCCGTAGAGAATGCCGATCGCGCCGAATCCCATTGCAATGGGGGCGAACTCATTGATCGCGTCTGGAAACAACGGGATCGTGAAACGGAGCAATCCATAGGCGCCGGTTTTCGCTAACAGCCCGGCGAGAATGACACTCGCGCCGGTGGGAGCTTCTGTGTATGTGTCAGGCAGCCACGGATGAAAGGGCGGAGCCGGCAGCTTCACCGCGAAGCCGATGAAGAAAGCCAGCATCAGCCACCAGCCCATCTCGTTTTTCAGCGCCAGTCCCATCAGATCGGCATAGTCGAAACTGGGTCTTCCAGTCACATTTTGATGCAGTACCGCCAGGGCGATGATCGCGACGAGGAGGAGCAGGCTACCCGCCTGAGTAAACAAGAAGAACTTGAACGAGGCGTGCCGGCGCTGCTCATGTCCCCAGATGGCGATCAGGAGATACATGGGTACCAGCATAACTTCCCAGAGGACAAAAAATAGAAACAGATCGATCGCTAGGAAAACCCCGATGACCCCGCCCAGGACCAGTAGTACGTTACAGTGAAAGAATCCGACCCGAACTTGGATTTCTGTCCAAGAAGCGACGATAGCGATGAGACCGAGGAAGGCCGTCAAGAGGATGAGCACCAAACTGAGACCATCGAGACCGAGATGCAGACTGATGCCCCACAGGGGAATCCAACTGGTTTGACTTTCCAAGAGCCATGAACCGTGGCCTGAGTCCTGGAACCGGTAGTCTTGGCTCCATAGCAGAAGGGCCAGGAAAAGATCGATGGACAAGGCACCGATTGCGATCCAGCGAGCGGCGTGGCGGGACCACTGCTGCACCATCCACGCAAGTGGCGCGGCCAGTAGAGGAATGAGTATGAGCAGCCAGAGGACCATACGATTTAGCAGGATGCTGAAACACTCAGTTGATGCCAAAAATATGACCGGAAGTTTCCGTTCGGAACTAACGTCGGAATAACTCCAGGATGCTCAAAAAGACCGTCCAGCAAGGCCGCAGCGAGCGAAGAGGCGAGGCGTACGCTGCGGTACGTTGAGCCTCTGAGCGATGCGAGAACGAAGCTGGCGGCCTTTTTCAGCATCCTGTTACATCGCAAAAAGACCGAGTAACACAAGCGCGCCGACAGCAACGGTTGCGGCATACCAGCGGACGTGACCCGTTTGAGTTCGACTCAACGAAACATGGAAGTATTCAGCTGCAACAGCTAGTGATTCGTAACCCCGGTCAATGATCTCACCTGATTCACGGGTAAGATGGAGCCACGGCTGTACGATCAGTCCGTCATACATTCGATCAAAGCCCCACCCTCCTTGCCACAATATCACCAGCATACGACCCAATGATGTCCCCGCGAGTCGATCAGCGAAGTTGGCTCGTGGAAGGAACAGGACTGCTGCCAGCCCGATCCCGAGCAGTGCTGAGAATGTGACGGCGATTTGTTCACGAGCCTCAATCGACTCATCCATCCCTGGTGCTGTCTCAATCGCCGGCAGGACATGGGACAGGTACCGGCTAAACAGAGGCAGGTCACCAAGCGTGCGAGGTAACTCGAGAAAGCCGACCGTTATAGCGAAGAAAGCCAGCACCACCAGAGGAACACGCATCGCAAGACCTGGTTCTCCGCTCGGTGACGTGCGGACCTCTCCAAAAAAGACCCGAAAGATCAACCGGAAACTATAGAGTCCGGTGAGCAGCGTCCCGAGTAACGCGCCGAACCAGATCCAACGATGGCTCAAGGGTGAGGACCAGGCAGCCCACAAGATCCAGTCCTTGCTGTAAAACCCGGATGTGATGAAGGGGACACCGGACATCGCGGCGGCCCCGAGAAGGAATGTCCAAAACGTCAACGGCAGCCGGCGCCGGAGACCGCCCATCCGGAAAATGTCCTGCTCATGTCCGAGGCTGTGGATGACGGATCCAGCCGCTAAGAACAGCAAGGCCTTGAAACAGGAATGGGTCAGAAAGTGAAAAAGAGCGGCAGACCAGGATCCGACGCCAAGCGCAAGAAACATATATCCGATCTGGCTCATCGTCGAATAGGCGAGCACCCTTTTGATGTCGCGTTGAACGAGCGCGCTGCAAGCAGCGAGCAACAAGGTCAGCAGGCCGATCACCGCGACGGCCTCCAGCACCGGCGGCGCGAGCGCAAAGAGTTGATGCATGCGAGCAATGAGGTAGACACCCGCCGTCACCATCGTTGCCGCATGGATGAGTGCGCTGACCGGAGTGGGACCGGCCATCGCGTCCGGCAACCACACTTGAAGCGGCAGTTGCGCCGACTTCCCGACCGCCCCGGCCAAAAATAGAACGGTCACGATAATGGCAACGTTCGAGCCCACCGGCCAAGCATCAGCGGCCAAAGTCTGGACCTGTTGTATCGACAAGCTTTTCAGTTGAGTAAAGAGGATGAATAAGCCGACAGCAAAAGCCGTGTCTCCGATGCGAGTCACGATAAAGGCCTTCTGCGCGGCGGCACCGTATTCCGGTTCGCGATACCAAAAACCTATCAAGAGGTAGCTGCACAGCCCCACACCTTCCCAGCCGAGGTAGAGCAAAAGCAGATTGTCTGCCAGCACCAACGTCAGCATGGCCGCCACGAACAGATTCATATAGGCGAAAAACCGCGAGTACCCTTGATGGTCCTCACCCTCCCGCCCCGCCGGCGCCGAGACGCCCGCTTCCCCGGTGCCGGACATGTATTCGACCGAGTACAGATGGATCAAAAAACCAATACCGGTGACGACCGCCACCATAAGGAGTGAGAGAGCGTCCAGGTACCAAGAGACTCCGACGGTCATCCCGGAAGTGTCGATCCAATTCCACAGCGTTTGATGGTAGGAAGGAAGATCGGGAAAGCCTCGGAGGAAAGCTGCGCCGACGAGTGCGGTGATGAGGGCCGCCGTGCCCACCGAACCGCAGCCGACCCACGTGACCTGTCGACGAGAAAAACGCTCTCCGAACAGGGCTAACACCAGAAAGCCGGCGAGCGGTAGGGCTGGAATAAGCCAAAGCAGACGAAGCATAGTGTTTAGTTATGAATGTTTTGTTTTAAGTTGTCGGGCCAAACTCAAAACCAAAAACTCAACACTCAAAATTGTTGTCACCCTTTCATCTCGCTGAAAGCATCTGCGTCCAATGTCTGGAACCGGTACGACAGCTGGAGCACGATACCGAGTGCCACGGAGACCTCAGCCGCCGCCAGCGTGAGGATGAACAAAAACATGACCTCGCCGTCTGCCTGTCCCCAGCGAGCTCCCCCGGCAATGAACGCCAGACTTGCTGCGTTCAGCATGATCTCGAGCGACAGCAACATGTAGAGAATGTTACGTCGACTCAAGAGACCGACCAATCCGAGGCAAAAAAGCATGATGGCCAGCACCAGCGCATGCGTAGTGAGCATCAACGAGACTCCTTCGGCACACGACGACCCAAGTGATAGGCGCCGATCAGACCAGGAAGCAACAGCATCGAAGCTAATTCCACCCCAATGACATAGGGCCCATAGAGGATGATGGATACGCCTTTCTCACGGGTTTCCATGAAGTCGATCGGCAGATGATCCCCGGCAGCAATGAGATATCCCACTTCACCAAGCAGCACCAGGGCCAGCACACTTGGTCCCACCCATGTTCCCGGCGTGAGCCAGCTCTTTTCCTGCTCGGCAGCGAGCGGCCCTAAGAGCATCACCACAAAAATGAAGAGCACCATAATGGCACCGCCGTAAATAATGATTTCCAGCGCTGCGGCAAACTGAGCACCAAGCAAATAGAAGATCAGAGCCAGCGCGATCAACGCCACGACCAGATAGAGCAGCGCGTGGACGGCATGCACATGTGTGATGACGCGCACAGTCGCCAGTAAAGTGACGGCGGCAGCGATGTAGAAAAGAACTTCCATAGGCTCCCATCAGTGCTGGGTGCTGAGTCCTGAGTGCTGAGTTTTCGGAACCGTGACGGTTCCTGCTCAGCGCTTCTTCATGGCATCAAACTTCTCACATCCACCGGTGAGAGTTCGTTTTCACCTTGGCCCTTGTCTTTATCGCGCACCTTCACGCCAGCGACTCGGTAAAAGTTATAGCCGTGATACTTGCCGGTGCCGCTGATCAAGAGGTCTTCCTTCTCATAGACCATGTTTAGACGTGCATACTCGCTCTGTTCAAAATCCGGGACGAGCTGGATTGCATAGGTGGGACAGGCATCTTCACAATATCCACAATAGATGCAGCGCGAAAAATTGATCCGAAAGAATTCCGGGTAGCGGCGCTCATGAGCGGTCGGATCTTCAGCGGCCTGTAGCGCGATGCAATCAACGGGGCAAGCAACTGCGCAGAGATGGCAGGCGACGCAACGTTCTTCTCCGTCGGGATCTCGGGTCAGTACGATTCGCCCTCGCCAGCGTGGAGGCAAATAGGGTCGTTCTTCCGGATATTGAACCGTGACAGGTTGTGTAAATGTCCGCTTGAAGACGATCCATAACCCCAGGAGCAGATCGCGTATATATCTCCAAGCTTTCATCATGAGTAAGGCTGTTCTGAGTGTCTGCTGCCTCGCTCACACAATGTGTGGCCCACACTCACTGCGACACATTGATCCCTCTTCATCCGGCCTTCCAAAGAACCACGGCTCCTGTAACAAGGAGATTGATCAATGCGAGCGGCATCACGACCTTCCAGCCGAACGACAACAGTTGATCAAAACGTACCCGGGGCCAGGTCGCTCGAATGAGGAAGATCAGGACAATGAAGACGGCAGTCTTCAAGAAAAACCACACCACCGACGGCAACCAAGGTCCGTGCCAGCCGCCGAAGAAGAGGATCACGATCATCGCCGATAGCAGGATGACGCTGAGGTATTCGCCGACAAAAAACATCCCGAATTTCATTCCGCTGTACTCCGCATGGTAGCCCGCGACCAGCTCCGCTTCCGCTTCCGGCATGTCGAACGGCGTGCGATGCGCTTCAGCCAGTCCAGCCATAAAAAAACCTAGAAAACCAAGAAATTGGGGAACGACAAACCAAAGATGCCGTTGCGCTTCCACAATGTCGCTGAGGTTGAACGACCCTGCCAGGAGCACAGTTCCCATCAACGACAGCCCCATAAATACTTCATAGCTCAACAGTTGCGCGATGGCCCGAAGGCTGCCGAGAAACGCGAACTTGCTGTTGGATGCCCACCCTCCGATGATCACGCTGTAGGCGGCAAGGCTCGACATGGCCAGAAAAAACAGGATGCCCATGTTGAGATCGGCGACCACGAAGCCGGGAGTGATCGGCACGACAGCGAACGACATTAATGCGGTGATGACGACGATGGCCGGTGTGAGCACGAAGACCGCCTTATCCGCGAAGGGCGGAATCCAGTCTTCTTTCGTGAACATCTTGATCATATCCGCGAGTGATTGTAGGAGACCGCCGGGCCCTACACGGTTGGGTCCGTACCGTTCCTGCCAGATTCCCAGCAGTCGACGTTCAACCCAGATCAGCAACCCCGCCAGCGTGAGAACCCCACCGAGGATGACGACGATCGTCAGCGCGGTGCGGCTCCAATCGATCACGCGACCCTCCGCTTCCGTCCGGTCTTGATCGCCTCAGACAGATCGATCCACGCCGGCAATTTCCCCCCAGATACATCAGGTACAAGGGATAGGCCTGCAGTGCCGGCCGGTATCGAAGGGTCGAAGTGCACGGCAAGGCGATAGGTCGTTCCCTGCAACGCCAATTCAATCGTGATTCTGTCTTCAAGGCTTAGCCGCGCTCCATCTGATGGATGCAAAGCCACGAACGGTTCTGAAATCCGTTCAGCGATCGCCGGAGATTGATTACTGAGCTCGTCGCTCCCAAAAACCGCTGACAGCGGCAAGAGCAGCCATCGATGCGGGGTAGACTGAAAAGGACGCGGAATGGCGGTGAACCAAAAGGGCGCCTTCGTCGCCACCGGCTCGATCAGCCGCAGACCTGGCATTTCATCACGCAGCGGACCGCCGACTTCGGCTTGGTATTTGTTCAAGGCTTGGATGGAATTCCATCCGGGAGCCCAGAATTGTGGAATCAGCGGTGAGGGAACCGGTCCTCGGTACCCTTCCATTGAAAAGGCCAGCGGAGTATCGGGGTCGGTTGGGGGCGGAGGCTCGTGGACAGTCAGATGGGACAACATAGACGTGCGCCCGCTATACCGATCCGGCTGCCGCGGAACTTTTTGGCCCGCTACACGAAAACCGGCGGACGGTGCCACCTCTCCAATCCGTGCCAGCTCAGGAACAGCCGCTGCTGTCGCGGAGACCGCATCGTCGAGGTTGCGCCAGGTCGCCACTCCGGATACGCCATCGGTCTCCTGTGATGCCGCACGGGCGAGATCTCTCAGCCACCGCCAACTTTCCGTGACGTCACCATCCGGTACAAACACTTGGTAGAACCGCTGGGCCCGCCCTTCTTGATTCACGAGTGTTCCATCGGATTCCGAGTATGTGGCAGCCGGCAGCAGCACATCGGCATGCTCCGTCGTGCAATGCTCGAGGGAATCGATCACAATGACTGTTTTTGCGGCATCAAAGAAGGCATCGACTTTTGCCTGCTCCGTGCGTCGGTACAGGTCGTTCTCCAGCACGATGACCGTATCGGCCTTTCCCTGACTGATCGAGTCGAACGCTCCATTCAAACTTTCGCCGCCCAGCAACACGAGACCTAAGCTATTACAATCCGGGAGAACGAAACTGAGACGCGGCTGCTTTCCTCTCTGGTGCAAGGCCCACGCGACATTGGCAGCAGCTTCGATCGTCGCGTGGGAGCCGCTTCCCGTGCCGGCGATGATCAGCGGCCGCTTCGCGTGGGTCAGTGCGTCGGCGATGCGCTGAGCGAGGTCGCGCACCTCGTTGGTGAGATCCTGAACGGACGGCGCATCATTTCCGATTGTTCCAGCGACGGCGAATCCTAGTCGTGCGATGTTGTCTGGTGCGCCGAAATAAGTTTCCGTCGCATAATCATGGAACCAGGTGCGCCGATAGCCGGCCACGAACAGAGGACCTCGCCTGTCTTGCATAGCGTTACGCACCGCCGCCTCGTCCCATCGAGGTATTTTCAGTTCATCGACTCGTTCCATCGGTTGTTGTCGGACTGACTGCAGAAGGGCGAGCGCCAATCGGGGCGCGTCGTTCAAGAGGTCTTCGCCAAGGACGAGGACTGCGTCTGATTGTTCTGCTTCGTGAATGGAAGCGGAGGGCACCGGTCCCGTCCGAAGAATGGTGAGAATGGTGGAAAGGAGCTTGTGTTCGCGCTCATCAATCCCAAGAAAAAACTGATGCGGCCCGACCAATGAACGAAGCGCCACATTGGCCTCTAGCGAGGCACGAGGCGAGCCGATTCCAACGGTCCCGCGAGCGCGTCGTAAGCGGTCCGCTGCGACCCCGAGGATTTGCGGCACTCCTTCCGGCTTTGCCGGCTTGGTGCGGTCGAGTTCCGGCCGCGACAGGGCTCGCTTGATCCGGTTGTCACTGTTGACATACCCGTAGCCGAATCGGCCTCGATCGCAAAGAAAGTACCCGTTTACTTGACTGTTAAACCGATTCATGACCCGACGCAGAATGCCGTAGCGTTCACTCGCAGTGGTGTTGCAGCCAAGGCTGCAATGAGGGCAGATCGATTGGGCTGATTGGAGGTCCCACTTCCTCGTATAGTGATGGAACAAGGTTTTGTCGGTGAAGACTCCGGTAGGACAGACCTCCACGAGATTCCCGCTGAATTCATTCTCCAACGTCCCGTCCCGTTCCCTGCCGAAGTAGAGTGCGTCATGCGCACCGAAGACATTGAGGTCTCGCCCGCCCGCGTGGTCTCGGTAGAATCGTACGCAGCGGTAGCATTGGATGCACCGGTTCATCTCGTGCCTAATGAAAGGGCCGAGATCCTGATTACGATGAGTCCGTTTAGGAAACCGGTAGCGACGGTAAACATGCCCTGTCATGACCGTCATGTCTTGCAGATGACACTCCCCTCCTTCGTCACACACCGGGCAGTCGTGGGGATGATTCACCATGAGCAACTCAATGACCGAAGCGCGAAAGGCTTTCGCTTCGGGATCGTCGATCGAAACACGAGTGCCGTCGGAAGCCGGAGTCATGCAGGCCATCACCAGCTGTCCGCAGCGATCCTGTTCGTCTTTGAACTGTTTGACGGCGCACTGACGGCAGGCACCGACTGATCCCATCGCCGGGTGCCAGCAAAAGTACGGCAGGTTCAGCCCGATTCCGAGGCAGGCGGCGAGCAAATTTTGCCGTTCATCGACCCTGTAGGCCCGGTTATCGACAATGATGGAAGCCATACAATTAGACCAGGACCCTCAGTTGCGTGGGCTTGTTACTCCAGGGACATCGCCCCAAGCTGATATGCCGTTCGAAGTCGTCGCGAAAGTATTTCAATGCCGATTGCAACGGGGCCATCGCACCGGGCGCGAGAGCACAGAATGTATGACCGGGACCGAGCACCTTGGCATGCATCTCCAGCAGCGCCAGATCATCATCGGTGGCGAGTCCTTCCTCGAAGGACTCAAGTATCCGCGCCACCCACGGCAATCCTTCCCGGCAAGGCGTACACCACCCGCAGGATTCACGAGCAAAAAACTTTTCTAAATTCAGCACGAACCCCACTGGGCAGGTTTGGTCGTCAAGCACGATCATGGTGCCGGTTCCGAGGCGGCCGACCTGGGGCGGGATCGAAGAATAGTCCATGGGGAGATCGAGGTGTTCCTGGGTCAGAAATGCCGTGGAAGCGCCGCCGGGTAACAAGCCCCGGAAGCTCACCCCATTGAACATCCCGCCGGCGTGCTGTTCCAATAACTCACGTGCCGTCGTGCCGAGCGGCAATTCCCACCATCCAGGATGCGTGACGCGACCGCTTATCCCGTAGATTTTTGTGCCGCCGTCCTTACTACGGCTCAAACCGTGATACCAAGCAGAGCCATGGTTCACGATCTGAGGAAGGTTGTATAACGTCTCGACGTTCTGCACGATCGTCGGTTGCCCCCACAAGCCGACTGTCTGTGGATATGGAGGTTTCGCTCGAGGAATCGCTCGTTTGCCTTCCAGCGCATTGAGCAGCGCCGTTTCCTCTCCACAGATGTAACGGCCCGCGCTGGCATGGAGATGGAGGTCAAAGCAAAATGTTGTCCCAGGAAGAGGCTTGCCGAGATACCCTTCCGCATAGGCCTCCGCAATGGCTTGGGTCAGTCGCTCTGCAGACCGATGATATTCCCCGCGCAGAAAAATGAAGCCGACCTCCGCTTCTAAAGCATAGCCGGCGATGATCATGCTTTCCACGAGGCCATGAGGCTCACCCTCCAAGAGGACACGATCCTTAAACGTGCCCGGTTCCATTTCGTCGGCATTCGCGACGATATACTTCGGTTTCGGCGCATCGGACCCCATCGGCACGAAGCTCCACTTACTGGCGGTTGGAAACCCAGCCCCACCCCTGCCCCGCAGTCCTGCTTCGGCGACGAGCCGTTGCAAATCTTGAGGCGCGATCCCCGCGGCGAGCGTGTGTAGGCTGCGATACCCACCGGCTTTGACGTATTCCCCCAGCAATCGCGGGGTGCCGTCTGGATGGATGTACTGAGTGAGTGGACGTTCCATGTTGATTAGCGTGAGGTCCTGAGTTCGTCGTCTTGGGTTTTTCTAAGCGAAAACTAAGAACCAACAGCTCATAATTTGCCACCTGACTCTATTCGTACTTCTCCACGATGGTTTCAACTTTCTCGGGCGTGACGTTGCCGTACAGATCCTGATCGATCATCATTGCCGGCGCCCGTTCGCAATGTCCCAAACACGCGATCGGCAGGAATGTCAGGCGCCCGTCGCGCGTCGTCTGCCCCAGTTCGATTTCATAGCTTTTCTGGATCTGAGCGCGAACCTGTTCGTACCCCATGATCCAACAACTGATACTGTCGCAAATGAAGGCCATATGCCGACCGACGGGTTTGCGAAAGATGAGGTTGTAGAACGTCGCGATGCTGTCGACGTCCTCGCCCGTCATACCGAGGAATTGCGCAATGTCGAGGAGCGAATCATCCGAGATCCACCTACGTCGCCGCTGTACGATGAGCAGGGCGTCGATGGCGCCCGCCCGTTTGTCGGGGTAGTGTTTCAGTGCCTCTTCAAGCTCGCGGCGTTCAGTGTCGGTCAGCATAAAATTGGTCGATCTCGTCTATTTCGTCTGTCTGGTCTATCTTGTGGTTCGGACGAGACAGACCAGACGACCAGACAGACAAGATAGACATTTTCACCGATCCACATCCGACAACACGTAATCCATACTTCCGAGCACGGCTAAGAGGTCCGACAACAGTTCGCCACGCGCGATGAGCGGCACCATCTGAATGTGTGCGAACGAGGGGGTGCGGATTCTCGTTCGGTACGAGACCTGAGCCCCATCACTCGTCAAGTAATAACTGGTCTGGCCTTTTGACGATTCCGTGGGAACTTCCGCCTCGCCGGGTGGGAGCACCGGCCCCCAACTCACCCCTAAAAAATGATGGATGAGCATTTCGATATCGTGCATCGTGCGCTCCTTCAGCGGCGGGGTCGCGAGCGGATCGAGTGACTTATAGGAACCGGTCGGCATGGAGTCGAGGCACTGGCGAATAATCCGCAGCGACTGGCGCATCTCCAAGACGTGCACCACCGCTCGATCGTAACAATCCCCGTTTGAAGCGACCGGGACTTCAAAGTCGAACTGATCATAGCCGGAGTAAGGACGAACCTTGCGCAAATCCCAAGGCAAGCCGCAAGCACGCAACATCGGACCGGTGGCGCCCCAGGCGATGGCGTCTTCGAGTGAAAACGCACCGATCCCGACGGTCCGCTCTTTGAAAATCGGGTTGTCCATCACGAGGCGTTCGTACTGATCGAGTCGGCTTGGAAACCATTCGACGAACTGATGAACCAGTTTGTCCCACCCAATCGGGAGATCCTGCGCGACTCCGCCGATGCGGAACCAGTTCGGATGCATACGGCCACCGCAAATCGCTTCTGTGATCGCATGGATTCGCTCCCGATCGTTGAACATATAAAAGACCGGAGACAAGGCGCCGACATCCTGCGCAAAGGTGCCGTACCAGACGAGATGGCTGGCGAGCCGATAGAATTCGGACATCATGACGCGGATGGTTTGTGCTCGTGTCGGCACTTCAATGCCAGCCAGCCGTTCGACCGAGAGGCAGTACGGCATCTCGTTCAGCACGCCCTGGAGGTAGTCCACACGGTCGGTATAGGGAATGAACGTATGCCACGTCTGCCGTTCGGCGATTTTTTCCTGGGCTCGATGGTGGAACCCGATATCAGGCACGATGTTGATGATTTCTTCACCCGCGAGCTGTGTCACGAGCCGGAGGACGCCGTGTGTGCCGGTATGGGCAGGGCCGAGATTGATGAACATATAGTCGAAGTCCGGGTCGTGATGTGTGCGGGACAAGCCCCACTCCTCGGGCTTGAATTGCAGCGCTTCCTGCGTCATGACGAGCTTCTCCGGCGGAAATTGGAACCGACCCATCTCTGTCCCACGCGCGGGATGATCCTTGCGAAGCGGATGACCCTCCCACCAGGGAGGCATGAGGAGACGCCGGAGAAATGGGTGACCATCGAATTGAATGCCGAACATGTCGTAGATCTCTCGCTCGTACCAATCGGCGTTGGGCCACAGATCGACGATCGACGGGAGTGAAAGGGTCTCACCGTTGAGCGGCACTTTGATGCGGATCGATTGGTTCCGATCAAATGAAAAGAGGTGATAGAAGACGGTAAAGACACTGATCGGCAATCCTTCATGGTGCCGACGTAGCCGTTCATCCGTCGCACTCAAGTCGAACAGCATGGAAAAAGGACGAGGAATTTCAGATTTTAGATAGCGGAGCGTCTCAGGCAGACGGTTCTTCTCGATCCAAATCGTCGGAATCTCGTCCTTTGTGTGTTGCACTGCTGTCAGAAATCCTTCCGAACCGAAGCGACCTTCAAGCTCCGCCACCACTCCGGTCCGTTCACCCGTCGAAATATCTTTCATGGCTGACGATCGTGGGGTCATGATTTCGGATTCGAAGGGTCGACTGATTGTCCTGCAAAGTGAGGGGACAGCAGATCGGTCCGAGGTAACACATCGATGGCAGGATATTCTCGCTGACGAGTCCGCTCCTCTCGTTTCTCATCCCGCATCGATGGCATAATGGGTTTCTGGACCTCTTGCGGACCGAACCACCAGCTCAACGGCCGGCGCTCCGATGCGACCTTGTTCTGTAGGAGCAGAAGGCATTCCATAAAGGCATGCGGTGACGGAGGGCACCCTGGCATATAGACGTCCACCGGCAGGAATTTGTCGACACCCTGTACGACTGAGTAGGCGTCGAACATGCCTCCAGAATTTGCACAGGATCCCATCGAGATCACCCAACGCGGCTCCATCATCTGTTCGTACAGCTGCTTGATGACCGGAGCGACCTTCATGAACACCGTTCCAGACACGACCAACACGTCGGCCTGGCGTGGCGATCCTCGTACAACTTCTGCGCCAAACCGGGCAACGTCGTATACGCTGGTCAGACTCGTGGCCATTTCGACGAAACAGCAAGATAGGCCGAAGTTCAACGGCCAGAGTGAATTCGTTCGTCCCCATGCCAGTAGATCTTGAAGTCTGGCGAAGAGGACAGACTGACCGACAACGGAAGTCAACGAGCCGTCGCCGCCGTCTTTCGTGCGCACACCCTCAAGCCTTCCATTACGCCACCCTGTCATCGCGCCGCTCCTTGATCTTTGCTATACGGAGGCGATGGACAGGCGACCGTTGATACTGTGCATTCCAGTCCAGCGCTCCAGTGATCCATAAATAGGCGAGGGCCGCCAAAAGAATAGCGACAAAGATCGTCACTTCAACAAAGCCAAGCCAGCCGGTTTCCGGCACGGCTATCGCCCAGGCATAAAGAAAAGCCGCCTCAACATCGAAAATGACGAAGAACATGGCGACCAAGTAATACTGCACCGGCGGGCGAACTTGAGCGTTGCCGGTCGGCCTAATACCAGATTCATAGGGAATGACGGTCGCGCTTTCGGATCGCCGTTCGGATTTCTTCCAGTGACGCTCACCAAGCAACGCTGGGAATCCCAACATGACGACAATCACAAGGCCTACACCTAACCCGTAGATGCAGATCTGCCAAATCATCGTCGCGCCGTTGATGGACATGCGCCTATGGTCACTCCTGTCAATCTAATGCGGGGGTGATCGCTGGTGAGAATATGTTCAAAAACAAGGGAAAAAGTCAGATGCGTTCAGCCTTGATTAATGGCCCTACGGGGTAGGCTCTTTCAGCCGTTCTCCAGACAAGACGATCGTACGTAGTTGGATTACCAGACTCAGCGACCGGTAAGCTTTATTACCAGATCCCTCTCCTCCGATTCCGTCTTGATCTCTCCGTTCAGCCGCACATCGAGCAGTCGGTCAAGGATCTTTTTGAACTGCGGACCTGGTTTCAATCCCATCATCTTGAGATCGGTGCCGGTCAGAATCGGTTTCACCTGCTGATAGGTCGTCAGAAAGGCCGAGACCTGCCGTTTGACTGTTTCTCCTTTGCTCTTCGCCATGAGGAGCAACAGCGTCTCATCGGATAGTCCCGACAAGAGATGGTACACTTCCGCCGGTTTGAGCGATCGCTTCGTCGCAAGCTTCCGAATCACCGTATGACAGCCCACGTGGGCCATTTTGAGTCCGGCCGCTTCCTGCTCGGAAAAGGGAAATCGTTTGAGCACGTCCTTCACGGCACGCTCCGGCAACAGCGCCAGAAGCCCCATCATGTAGGCTAACCAGGTTTCCATCTTCCGATCTAAGTAGAGTAGCCGGTACCAATCGACGGCTTCCTCGAGTGCGGCCAGTAACCTGTTCAACCGGTCTGACCAACTCAGCTTCGGATGGATGAACTTCAGGAGATTTACCTCCGCCAATCGTTTGATCGCCTGTTTCGGCTCCCGCTCGCCCAGCAGCAGTTTCAGTTCCTCCAGCAGACGATGGCCGGATAATCGTTCAAACAGATTCATCTTGACGGCGCCGGCGATCAACGCCGCTGTGTCCTTTCCCAAACGAAACCCGAACCGGGATTCAAATCGGATAGCTCGAAAGACTCGGGTCGGATCTTCAACGAAACTCAGCCCGTGCAAGACTCGGATGACCTTGTCATTCAGATCCCGTTGCCCACCGTAGAAGTCGAGCACATCCCCGAAACCCTTTCCGTTCAACCGGACAGCGAGCGCGTTCATGGTGAAATCTCGACGATAGAGATCTTTCTTGATGGAACTTTGCTCCACTGTCGGTAGGGCGGTCGGATATTCGTAGTATTCCGTCCTTGCGGTGGCCACATCGAGTCTGAAGCCATCCGCCGACAGCAAGATGGCCGTGCCGAATCGCTCATGCACCTTGACCCGCGCCTGCAGCATTTCACCGAGCTTTCGCGCGAAGGCGATTCCGTCGCCTTCGACCACAAGATCCAAATCCAGGTTCTCGATGCCAAGTAATAGGTCTCGCACGCAGCCGCCGACGACAAAGAGTGGGACCTCGCAACGGTCAGCCAATTGACCAGCCTCTTCCAGCACCGTCACCAGACGCTGCGGCAAGCGACTCCGCAACAGCCTCTTGACGTTGCGACGCGACCCTCCACTCTCAGCCTCGGTTTCGCTCGGTCGCATCGTCCGCATTCGAGCCACCTTCAGCACATCGTCGTGCAGGGTCCGCAACAGATCCGTCCTGGTAATGACGCCGACGATTTTCGCGTCTGTGATGATCGGCACAAACCGCTGGTTTCGCTCGATCATGGCCGTTTCGATCTCATGAAACGGAGTGCCCGGCTGTGCCATATAGGCATCGGTCTGCATGATGTCACGCACGGCCAACTTGTCGAGCCGATGAAACAAGGCTTTCTGAATCGACTCGCGACTGACGAGCCCGGCGTAATGATCATTTTCATCCAGGATGGGAAAAACATTAAGCCCATAGGCCGTCATCCGCTGTCCCGCTTCAATCACGCTGGTATCGACCTCGATCGCTTTTACCGGGTGGGTCATGACATCCTGGGCCAGCAGAGTCGGGCGATAGTGTGTGGTCAGCAGGTGAACGATCCTCTCTTTGACTTCCGCAAGCGTCCGTCCTTTGACTGCGGCGGCCGCCGCCACGGCGTGGCCTCCTCCTCCGAATTCCCGTGCGACCCAGCCGACGTCGATCTCAGGCCTGCGGCTTCTCCCGATCACTTCCACTCGATCTGCCATCATCACTGCCACAAGGACGGCATCGACACCCTGTAATTCGGCCAGTCTATGCACCACGCCGGCTGCTTCTCCGCGGCAGCGATCAACCGTGCTCGTGGCCACCAGGACCTTGCGACCTTCCAGGTAATGCACTTCGCTGTGTTCCAACAAATCGTTCAGCAGCGCGACGGCATCAGGATCCAGAGGACGGTGCAGGATCTTCGCCACCATATTCAGGTCCGCACCGGCTGCGATGAGAAACGCTCCGGCTTCAAAATCTCGGCTGGTCGTGGACGTAAAGGTGAACGATCCGGTTTCTTCATAAAGGCCCAGGGCCATCACGGTTGCCTCAAACGGCGTCACGGGGATATGCCACCGTCGGAGCTGCTCGATGAGAAGTGTCGTCGTCGCTCCGACCGATGCAATGATCGATTGCTTCGAACAACCGGCGCAGGATGAGTCCGGTTCGACATGATGATCAAATACGACCACCTCGACTGCTGGATTCCCGATGCACGATTTGAGCGCTCCGATTCGGTCGGAGTCCTGCGTATCGACCAGCACCAGCTTGGTGATCTGCGAGAGATCGATATCTTTGAGTTTCGTGATGTCGAGATCGTGCACAGCAAGAAAATTACGGACAGTCTCCTGGCCCCCGGCCGGCAAGACCAGCTTGGCATCCGGAAAAAGTTTGCGCGCGGCGACCATAGAGCCAAGCCCATCGAAATCCGCGTTGTTATGCGTGGCAATGACATCCATGCGCGCATTTTAGCAGGGTCCTTGGAGACACGAAATGCCGCACTCCTTCATGAATAGAACAGTTCCGCCGAAAACGAAAGCATAGGCAACAAGTTACCGGATATCTTGAAAAAATGCGCGAGGGAGAATCGGCAGGCGAAACTCAACATGAAGGATAATCAGCAGGACGCGAACGAAGCTTCGAAAGATACCCATTTTGAGAAATTTCCGGGCGTCGGTGATGACAGGCGGGAACAGGAGCAAGGGATCTGTTTCCTTGATGATTTTCTCACAGAACGCGACATCTTCGAGAATCGGCTGGTTAGGAAACCCGCCGAGTCGTTCAAAGAATTGTCGGCGAACGAACAAGGCTTGATCGCCGTAGATGATCCGGCTGCGTGTGCATCGAAAGTTGTCTAAGAATGAAATAACTCGCAGCCGCCAGTCGTCACCAGAGAACTGGTGCATGAAGCCGCCCGCCTGAATCGCCTGATCGCTCTCCATGTCATTGAGACGCTGGATGGCGCCGTCCGGCAACACCGTATCAGCGTGGAGAAAGAGCAGCCACTCGCCGTTCGCCTGCTTTGCGCCGACATTCATCTGTGAGGCACGACCCTTAGAGGAGGAGAGAAGACGAACAGTGCTGAGTGCTGAGGACTCGCCTCGCTGAGCGGGCGAAGCGGGCTGAGGACTGAGCGCAAACTCTGAGACAATCGCACAGGTGCGATCGATGCTGCCGCCGTCCACCACAATGACTTCGAATTTGCCTGTCTGCGCGAACAATGTGCGCAACGTGCACGGCAATGCCCTTTCCTCATTGTAAGCAGGAATAATGACGCTGATCATGGCGAACACCAATCAGGCAAAAATGTCCGCACATCGCGCGCCCAAGCCCTGGCATCTTCATCGATGCTCTCGAACAGATCGCAGAGGGTGAGGACCATGGCGTCGGTCAACGCGAGATAATGCTGCGCCCATCGCCTGAGCGACTCAGGGTCCGTCTCGCCTCGTTCGATCGCCCGCTCGATTTGGCGGCGGCCGAACCCATGGTGCGCTTCTTCCTGCTTGAGGAGAAGGCGGCGAAGCGGCCCGAATGGCGCGGCCCGTTTCACCAACCCTTGTTCAATACGTGTGAGGATGGCTTCGCCCAAACCTTCGAGGACCACTTGCTCGGCAAGGAGCGTCTCCATGAGATCGCGGCGAGCCAGCGCATCGTCCAGAATCCTGCGATATTCTTCCAAGGCCGGAAGAAACGGCGCATCACGGAGGTGTTTCGGTGCAAGCCACGCAATGGCCCCCTGAAAGACCCGTGCATGCAGCGCTTCTTGTTTGGCCTGGCTCAGAAGAAATCGACGCGTTCCGGAATCCTCAGTCAAGGCGGCTTGGGCCTTTGCACAATCGTGGGCCATCCGTTCACCATGTTCCAAAAACGTCAGGAGCCTGGCGATGGGCACCCTCTCATCATGACTGACCAGCATGGGAAGGCTCCTTTGGTGGGATGCCATTCAAGCTCCAATCGTAGTCGAGATATTCGATACGGTACTCCACTCGCGTTAGGTCTTGAAACAGTTCCGGATCGTTCACATAGCGGGCGATGTACGCCAAGACTGATCCTGCAGCCCTCGTGAAATCGTCGTCAAACCACTTGAAGATCATCGAAAGTGATGCAACTTTCTGCGCGCGGTCGAAACGATTGCGCGTGGGATCGTTAATAAACTCCCTGGCGACACGATCGAGCTGGCGTTCGAGCTGATCCGGTTCATATACCCATGCCTGGAGCTTCGGGCAGGAAGTGGACGCGCACACAATCGCGAAATGTATCCGCGGTTCCTGAAACTGCTTGATCAGCACCTGCCGTTCCAGATCGTAGAGATTGATGCCGGCTCCCCCAACTCGATAGTCCCGCCCGATGAAGTAGCGATAGCGCCCCACATAGCTCACCGGCGAGTAGTGATCGAGGATGCCCTTGATCGCGAAGGCGTTGTACACATTGATCCAGAAGGCCAGCCGCTCATCGCGCGTGACAAATGCGTTGGGATCAACTCGGTCCAGCTGCGCAAGATAGGCCGGCAATCGATCATCCAATTGAATCGCCGGGTAGTCAACGACTCCATTACTCACATGTGCATCCAATACTCGACTCAACAGTCTGTGCGAAAATTCATTGGCTGGAATAGGTTCGGCTGGTGTGAACGTTGCTGGAACGGTTGAGCAACCAGTGACCACAATGACCAGGCTCAGTATGATCCACCGCATCGCAACCCTCTCTTGGCTCACCACGTAACCGGTGTTTCCCAGGCTGCGATCGGATGTCGCAGTACCGACCCGATAACTCGTCCATCTACTCTGTTGCAGGATGACCGATCGGAACACCGTTGAATCTCTCGTCGATCGAACCGGGCCAGTATTTCACTGAGTGAAGATTCAAGAAGATTTCCAACCGTAGGAAGCGACAAGCACGGCGCCACATTTCCTGACGCATCGATTGCAATACTGTATCTTCCCGCATCGCACCGCTTTAATGCTTCTCCACGAAGCCATGCGCTATTGTCCTTCGCGTATTGCCGGAGATAGCCAGGAGGCAGGAGATCTTGTTCAAGCAATCGCTCGAAGACCAGCCGGGCCTGTTGACGGCCATACATCAACGTCGCGTCCTGCTTGCCATACAACCCCACACCCCAATGGTAGGCGCCGACAACCGGCAAGAAACCCCGTTGCTTGGCGAATGCAACAATATCCTTTACCTCATCCCGATTGATTTCGCTGAGGATACAGATCAGGAATTTCGGGTGGCGATAGTGCTGGAGAAGATCAAGGCCGGCAAGGACCGCGTTAAGTTGGTCCGCACCCCGGATACGTTCGTACTTGTTGCGATCTAAGGTGTCGAGGCTGATCGAGAGGGATACCGAAAGATCGTCGAATTGTCGCACAAAGCGCGGGGTCAGCTTGGTTCCATTCGTGATCAATGTCAGATGAAACCCCATCTCAACTAAATCTTGAAGAATGTCGGGCAACTCACGGCGTAGAAGCGGCTCGCCTCCTTGCACAAACACAAAACGTAGTCCATCCCTGTAGAGCCCGGTGAAGACATTCCGGATCTCTTGCCGTGACATCTCATACCGGCCAACATTCAACGGGAGATTGCAGTAGCCACAGGAAGAATTACACCGAAGGTTCACTTGAAACACGGCCAACAGCGGACGCCTCAGAACCAGATTCGTCAATCCGCCCCACAAAGCTCGGTGGAGACTCGGCCGTTCACTCTTCCCGCTAGAGTCTCCGCCGATTTGCTCCGTCGTGCGGTGCTGTGATCGTTCAATGTGTATCAGCATGATCAGGCCAGGTGACGATCGCCGTGCAGTTTTGCTCAACAATGTGCCGTTTTTTCTCCGGTCTCATGGAAATGCAGTGTTTTCCAGCAGCAATTGTCTGTAACTGACCAAGAGTCATCATTTCCATATCTCTGTCAATCGGCACGCACTTTGCTGCCCACTCGAACAATTCACATCGTTTGTACGAGGAGGTGCTCAATGAAGAGTCAACTCATGAATATCCTCCCGAGTGTCCTGGGAGGTCTAGCCGTTCTTTCTCTGGATATACCGTCCGCGACAGCCGCAAGCTCAAAGGACGCGAAGCAGTCGGGCGTCTATTCGTCAGCCTCAATGGAGGTGGGGGCTTCAACACGGAAATCTCCCTCCTCCACCTCTGCTGACCGGTCGGACCGTAAGCCGGGTCCGGCATGGAAGACAATTGGCGGAACCGTAAAATATATTAAGGGCAATGTCTACACGGTCGAAGACTTCGAAGGGAATCACATTCAGGTCTACGTAAGTCGGGAAACCAAGCAATTGCGCGGCAGCAAGAAGGTCGGTGACCTCGTGCGCGCCGAAATCACCCGCAACGGTTTTGCCAACTCGATTCAGTAATACCTGTATCCACTAAGCGGGCCGACTAGGATTCACACCGGCCCGCTTGTCTTGGACTCAACCATTCCCTATTTCACCGGCCTTTGACGAAGGTAATATCGCCGTAATAGGCAGTCGCTCGTTCTTTCGTATTGTCCGTATCGCTCATGATCGCCACGCCGTTGATCATTGGTGGCTCTTCTCCAAAGGCTTTTTGATAATCCTCATAGATGTTCCGTTCTTCGTCCATCCAGGTGCCGACTTTTTGTGGTCCGCTTTCGACGACCACCATTTTGACGAAATCCGTATAGGCATTATCGATGATGGTGTCGACCGGCGCCTTTCTTTCCCAGACATAGTTGATCGCGCTGATGGGAATGTCTCCGAACAACAGCCGGCCGGCCTTATACTTGAGTTTTTTCCCCACACTCACCTTGTCCGGGTCGTATTCGAAGGTAATGTAGAGTCGAGCCGGATAATCGTCGCTGTCTTTTCGCGTGACATCGCTGGTCTGGAGCAGATTTTCGACTTTCCATTGCCACCGCACGATAGGGAATTCCTTCGGATCTATTTTGACCTGTTTGGTCAGCCCCGAAGCCGAGGCTTCGCTCACCGCTTTTACGACCAGCCTGCCACCATCCTTGACGACTTCATACTGTGTTTGCTTCGGGATCTTGGTGAAGGTCAGAGGTGTCCATCCGTCCGGGAGTGCCGCTCCTATGGCAGCCTCCGAAAACTTGCCAATCTCCAATGTCGAGGTATTTTGAGCCCAGACAAGGCTGTTGGCGCTGGATGACATGAGCATCGCCCAAGCAAGGAAACTAACCGACGCCATCACCCGTCCTGTCATCATCGCCTCATCCACGCGAACAGCTTCATGAGGAAGTGCTTCGTTCCCTGAGTGAAGTGCGCTTTTCGCCAGAGATTCACCACCTTTTTATTCACCTCGGCCTGGGTTGGATAAGGATGGATGGTACTGGCTATCGTTTTGGCCCCCGCCCCTCCCTTCATGGCGACAGAGAATTCGCTGATTATGTCGCCGGCATGGGCCGCCACGACCGTCGCGCCAAGAATCTTGTCCGTTCCTTTTTGAATGTGAATCCGCGCGAACCCTTCGTCCTCTCCATCCAGGATTGCTCGATCAACTTCATCCAATCCATATGTATAGGTTTCAGCCTCGATCCCCTTTTCCTTTGCGTCTTTTTCGTACAGGCCGACATGGGCGAGTTCCGGTTCGGTGAACGTACACCAGGGCATGTTCAACGACTCGACACTGGCGTAGCCCAAGCCCAAGGGGTGAGGGAACAGCGCGTTTTGGATGATAATTTGTGCCATGGCATCAGCGGCATGTGTAAACTTATAGCGTGAGCAGACATCACCGGCCGCGAAAATCTTGGGGTTGGTCGATTGCAATCGGGCATTCACCCTGATCCCATTCTTATCGTACGAGACTCCAGCGGTCTCCAAACCGATCCTCTCCATGTTCGGAATCCGACCGACCGCGACGAGAATCTCGTCGACGATGACATCGTACTGTCGGCCATGCGAATCGACTGTCAGACGTTTACCGCCTTCGGTCTTTTCCACCTTCAGATATTTTCCGCAGCAGAGCAGCTTCACACTATCGCGAAGCATCTGTTGTTCAACGATACCCGCTGCATCTCGATCCTCGTTCGGCAGGATGCCATGCATCGCTTCGATCAGATAGACGTGGCTCCCAAAGCGGGCGAAGGACTGCGCCAGCTCGCATCCGATAGGTCCGGCCCCGATGACACCGAGACGCTGCGGCAGCTCAGTCAGAGAAAAGATGGTTTCGTTCGTCAGATAACCGGCTTCCTGAAGGCCGGGGATATCGGGTATGGCCGCTCGCGCACCAGTACAAACAGCGGCTTTCGCGAAGGTGAGAATCCGATTACCGGACGGACCTTCCACTTGGACCGTTTCAAAACCGAGAAAACGTCCGCTGCCGATATACACGTCGACGCCCAGTTTGGCATACCGGTGGGCTGAGTCGTTCTGGCTGATGCGGGCCCGCAATTTCCTCATGCGCGCCATCACTGCGCCGAAGTCATACCTCACGCCGGCGGGAATATGGAGGCCGAACTCCGCGGCCTTCCGTAAGTCGGCCCAGGCTCTGGCTGCTCGAATCACTCCCTTTGACGGCACACATCCGACATTGAGACAGTCGCCACCCATCAGATGCTTTTCGATTAAAGCGACCTTCGCTCCAAGGCTCGCGGCGATGACGGCCGTGATCAATCCGGCGGTCCCCGCTCCGATCACGACGATGTTGTAGCGGCCTGTCGGCTCAGGATTGACCCAATCGGCAGGATGCACATTGGCGACGAGCGCTTGATTATATTCGTCGTCCGGAAGCATCAGAGATTGGTCATGCTCACTCATTCCGATAACTCTTGAAACGGGTTGCGTGGTCATAGCCTGACATCCTTTGGTGCAGATCGTCAATCGACGCGATATGCATCACGCTAGTTTCGCTGCAATCCGCTTATACACGACAATCGCGTAGACCCCGATGAGCATCCCCACGGCTACGGAAAAGTTGGCATCCTGGAATACCAACAAGCTGTCCCGATTTTCTTTCATCGCGGTTAATGATAGGAAGCGCCCGAGATTGTAATGGAAGAACGCCCCGTTGGCTAACGCGATACCGACTACGAGAGAGATCTTACCCAGATTCAAACTGCTGGACTTACGCTGATTCGAAACTGAGGTCGCCATCGCGGCGTCGTGGCGTATCATGGTGGCTCCCTCTGTATTCTGTCAATGAGAACGCTGCTTGCCTGTCCGTCCGCCTAGGCCGGAGAGCCTTACATGTTCAGGGATGAGCAGAATCTGCGCGATATGGTGAATCGTTGGCTTTCCACCTCGCAGTCGGCGAGTCCCGAGGTGGAGTCCATGGCTTGACAGCCGTGAGCTTCTGCGTGAGGAGCGGATCAGGATACGACCAATCCTGCGTATTGCGTGGTAGCGAAGGAAACCGGATTGAGAGAAGGGCAATCCGACCCGTTATGGGATCGAGATCCCGCTATGCAAACGAGCTTCTGATACGGGCACACTAGGAATAACCCCAGTAACCAATTGGATCGTCGGGTTGGTATGATGTGTATATGAAATTCGTCCGGTGGGTGCTCATTTTTACGACAGCCACTTTCTTATTTGGTGCCGATGGAGAGGCAGGAACAATAGTGCGCGATTTCAGCGGTGACGCCATGCAACGCTACGACAGCCGCATGATGTCCTCACCGCTTCAGCGCATCCCGCCGGTGCTGGGATTGTCATCTTGGCCGTTTATATCCTATCTCCCGGCCCCCTCTCTCACAGTTGTCAACGTCCAGATCAACCTTCCGACTCCGGCCCATACTCCGATACCGCCTGCCCCTCCCCCGGCCCGTCCAAAATTTTGGATAAACCGATGCGGGATCTTTGTGGAGGTGGAGATGAGTCCGACGACGAACCTAATGGAAGAAGAGCAAAAGCCCTGTTCCCACTGACCGCCGTAGGCCAATACTTAAGAAATCCTCAAATGTTTAGCGAATGGAGAGACAATACTGCTCCAATTGCTGGGCAAATACGAGAAATTGGTCTCCTCCCTGTCGGCGATAGTCCTCCTTCGGCACCCCCTCTTGCCGTTCCCGCCGAACCTGTTCGCAGGCGCGACGCTCCGCTCGATCGATCTGCGGCTGCAATCGAGCCTGTTCGTCCAAAGAACGACCTGCCATGCTTTCTTGCATGCGTTTCAACGTCAGGTAGTGATCATAGAGTCTTGGCTCCTTCTGAACGGGTGAGGCTTCAGTTTCGGCTGAATACACGGCTCCAGGAGACAGCAAGAGCATGCATAGAACCATCGCGCACATGTTGTACCTCTTCATGCGAGCCGAATCCCCTGTTGAGCCGGGATCATATCGATCAGCTCAAAATTAGTCTGGACGGGGGTCAAAAACCTCCATTGGGTAAGGCTTGGCGCAGCAACGCCGCTTCGCCGGCCATTTGTAGCGACGAAGGAGTCAACCTTGTCTCCATGATGAGCGAGGAAAAAAATTAATGGCCCGCCAGCGCCGGAAATAACACGCGCACCATCCTAATACAGGCGGGACCGATCGTCACGATAAACATGCTTGGGAAAATAAAGAAAATAAGGGGAAATAAGAGTTTCACGGGCAACTTTGCCGCCAGTTCCTCCGCCTTGAGACGGCGCTTTGTCCTCATTGAATCAGCATGGACTCGGAGAGCCTGACCGATGCTGGTTCCAAACCGATCCGTCTGAACCAGAAGGGCCACTAAGTTCCTGACTTCTTCGAGGTCGGTACGATGGGCAAGATTCCGCAGTGCCGCCTGACGCTGCACCCCGGTTCTCAGTTCCTGCGACAGGATATTCAACTCATCCCCTAGAGCCGGGTGCGCCTGACTGACCTCCGCTCCTACACGCGCAATCGCTTGATCCAACCCCAAACCCGCCTCCACACACACCACCATCAAATCCAACGCATCGGGAATGGCCCGTTGCAATGCATCTTGTCGATCAGCGATGACGCGCTTCAACCAGATCAAAGGAGCGTAATATCCACATGCCGCAAGGCAGACATAATAAAAGAGCAAGGTGGTGGTGCTGGGAAAACCAAGAATTTTCACTGGAATCATCGTGAACAAGACAACCAGCACAACGGCCAACAACAGTTTCGAACCGATGAAGAAGACCGGAGTCTTTCTGCTGCGATAGCCGGCAGTAACTAAAAGGCGACGCGTGGCTTTTGTTTCCTCCGCATCGGAAGGTTGGTTCCATTTTGCAAACCATTCGAGCAAGGCCTGCAACTGTGCTTGAGCAGCGTCAAGGATGTTTCCAGAGGATGGCCCTTCTGCGAGACTTTCCTCATGATTCTCAGCGCGTCGGCGCCAGACCTCTAAGACCTCTTTCCGTTCCAAATACAAATACAATGCCGTTCCCAACAGCATCACCACCAGAAATGTCACCAACGCTGCAACAAACGGGAGTTCCATGCGTCGCTCCTTAGACCTTGATGGTCACCATCCGTTTCATCACCAGCGCCCCGACAACCATCATGATGCTCCCGACGGTCGCCAGGTTCCGACCGATAGGATCTGTAAATAATAAACCCATATAGTCGGGATTCATCTTGAACAGCAGCACCCCAACTACAATGGGAAGTCCGAAAAGGACGACCGCAGACATTCGTCCTTCCGCAGAAAGCGCCTTGACTCGTAGCTGCAACTCAAATCGTTGACGGATCAATCCGGCCAGCGAATCGATGATCTCCGCCAGGTTTCCCCCGGTTTCGCGCTGAACAAGGACCGAGGTGATGAAAAACCGCAAATCGACACTGTCTATCCGATGCGTCATGTTATCGAGCGCCTGCGGGAGCGATACACCCATCGACACCTCATCAAAGACTTGTCTGAACTCTTTGCCGATCGGATCAGCAGCCTCTTCTCCGACCATTTTGAGACCAACAGAAAAGGCATGGCCAGCCCGCAACGCCCGCGAGATAAGTTCCAATCCCTCCGGAAGCTGCCGTTCGAACATCGCAAGCCGCTGGTTCTTGCGCCAAAGAAGATAGGCATAGGGAACGGCACCCAACAAGATGGCGAACAGGAGCGCGAGCACGGTTGTCTGCCCCATTGTCAAGGCCAGCAACAATCCGCTCACCGCAAGCACCGCAGCTGCCAGTACAAATACCCCCAATGGGGTCCTACAGTCTGCCTGTTGATGAAGCACTCTGAATGGCTGCAGTCTCCTGGCTCTCTTGAGCAGGTCGTTCAACCAGGGAATCTCGCTCAGCGACTCCTTGCGCACTATTTCCAATTGCGCGGTCTCGATCGGTGAAGACCAGTTCTGAATCCGTTCGACCGCGCGATCTACTCCCCGTGGCGCCATCATACGGTACGCCGTTGTGCAGGCATACATGAATAGGAGGATTGTGCCAAAGATACCGAGGCCGATCAGCGCCGTTAACATTCGTACACCTTCGTTGGGTCAAAGACAGTCGATGGAAGAACAATGCCCCCGGCAGCCAACCGTTCCGCAAACTTGGGCCTAACACCGGTCGCTTTGAAACGCCCTTTGACTTTCCGGTTCTCATCCAGGCTGGTTTGCTGGAAGACAAACAGCTCTTGGAGCGTGATCAGATCACCCTCCATACCGACAACTTCCTGCACACTGACAACCTTTCTCGTACCGTCCGATAAGCGAGCAATCTGGATGATCACGTCCAGTGCCGATGAGATGTAGTGACGCATTGCCTTTGGTGCCAGGTTGAAGCCGGCCATTGATACCAACGTTTCAATTCTTGTGAGGGCATCCCGGCAGGAGTTGGCATGGACGGTCGTCAACGAGCCGTCATGACCGGTGTTCATGGCCTGCAACATGTCCAAACTCTCGGCACCACGGACCTCGCCGACGATGATGCGGTCCGGGCGCATGCGAAGGGCGTTCTTCACGAGTTCACGTTGCGCGATCTCACCCTTCCCTTCGATGTTCGCCGGACGCGTTTCTAGGCGGACGACGTGTTCCTGACGCAACTGCAACTCGGCAGCATCTTCAATCGTCACGATTCGCTCATTATTGGGGATGAATCCGGAGAGGATGTTCAATAAGGTGGTTTTCCCGGTTCCGGTTCCACCGGAGATCAGGACGTTCAAGCGGGCCTGGACAATGGCCTTGAGCAGTTCTCCGATCTCTGGAGTGAGAGACCGTTTTTCGGTCAAGTGGTGCAGCTGCAGCGGGTCTTTGCTGAATTTTCTGATCGAAAGCGACGGGCCGTCGATGGCCAGCGGCGGAATAATCGCGTTCACGCGGGAGCCGTCGGCCAATCGAGCATCCACCATTGGCACCGATTCATCGATTCGTCGCCCAATGCATGACACAATTTTTTCGATGATTTTCTTCAGATGTGCGTCGTCCTTGAAGCGAATCGGCGTGAGTTCGAGTCGCCCGAATCGCTCGACAAAGACTTGCTTGTGTCCATTGACCAGAATGTCGTTGACGGTCGCATCCGCCAGCAGCGGCTCCAACGGTCCCAATCCCTGCACTTCATGGAGCACATCCTGCGTAATCTGCGCCCGTTCTCGTTGATTCAGCGGGACCGACTCTTGTTGAAGGAGTTGCTCGATCAGCTTGCTCAACTGATCGGTCACGGCCTCCTGCGACATCTTGCCGATGGCATTCATATCGACGAGATCGATCACGCGTTCGTGGAGGCGGTCCTTCAAGTCATGATAGTGGGTACCCAATTCAGTTCCATTCATAGATTTCGTCGCCAGCATGATACCTCCCGATCTCAGTTACCTTTCCTCACTCCACCACCCCTCACTACCTTCCTACGACGGAGGGTTTGCGCCCCACTTCCATTCTGATACTCGAAAAGCACCGGCCCAGGAACGACAGGCCTTTCGCCTGTCCCTTCGACAAGGCGGCACCTTCGGCATGTTCACCGATGAGTTGTCCGGCTCCTCGCAGATACCACTGCGCGATGGGAGTTCTTGAGGCCATGACGGCCAGCGGTTTCCCGTGGCTGATCGCCTCGCTGGCCGATTCATAGTCGTTTGGGATCAGTCCGGCCATGTGAATGCCCAACAGCGTCTCGGTTTCGGCCACGAGGTCCTTCTGGTCCTTTTCGTAGCGGTTGACGACCAACGCAATTTTGGTGGGGGGATAGTGTGCCGCGAAGAGAACGTCCAATAACCGTTTCGTTCTCCGTATCACCGGCAGGGAAAGCGTAGTCACCATGATGACCTGATCGGCACTGTCGAGCACCTCCCTGACTGAAGGTTCGAGGACATGGCCGCAATCGATGAACACATGCCTGTGGATTGATCGGAGAAGAGACATCACGCGCATCATGCTTCCCGGCTCGAACGTGAGGTCATCGTAGACTTCACAGCCTGAAGCAAGAAATTGCAGTCCGGACGGATGCCGGACCAACGTACTGCGGAGGATCGTTTCGTCCAATCGTGAAATATCTTTCGTGAGGTGCGTCAGTCCTTGGGAGGCAGGCAAGTCAAGAAACAACCCGAGATCCCCTCCGTGGACGTCCAAATCTATCAATGCGACGGGCTCATGATGCCGGGTCTGTTGCACGGAGACGGCGAGATTCGTGGCAACGGTACTTGTCCCGAGACCGCCTCTCACGCCAATGACGGCGATCACTTTTCCGGCCTGCATCTCCAAACCAGACGTCTTCCCGGCAAATCGCTCTTCGAACCGCGCCAGAGCCGGTTCTACATCCTGTCTCGTGAGTGGCTGTGGCAGGAACTCCTTAACACCGACCCGGAATGCTTCCAACAGCAGCTGAGAATCCACGCGCGAGGCAGTCAGAAAGATTTCAAGGTCCGGTGCAGCGCTCAGCAATTGACGAATATGGTCAAATGTGTGCTGAGGGCGAAATTCATCCAGCTCAAGCAACAACATATCGACCGCACCGGTCCCCTGGCCCTTGGCAATCAAGTAATGCAGCCTGCGCGAGACCATGTCTTCAAACGTTCGGCGAACCTCTTCGTTCCGACAATCGATCGACACTGCTATCAATCGAGCCATGCGAGTTGTACTCCTGAGTTAGAACTACTCTACGAGCCCTGGAATCGTAGACAGGACCGGACCGTATGGAGGACCGCCCCCGGTCGTATTCCCTTCGAAGATATTGCACAAGACGGTTGCTGAGATCCGCGCGTTCGGATTGCCTTGCACATTGGTAATCCGGGCTTCGGCATACCCCACGATCGGGAGGGGACCGTTTGGAGGCGTGCAGGCATCCGATTGATAGACCGGGACAAACACGTCCCAATTGCCGTTGGCATCCTTCTTGGCGTTGTAGAGCTGGATCAAATTCGGGAAAGCGCTGTTGACTTGTCCATTGATAAAATTGAGTGTGTCTCCAGGAGCGGTTCCCGGAGATTGATAGGAGCCGGTGCGCAACCCATCGATAATGTTCCTCAACGTGTTCGCATTGGCGGGAGACTGATCGAACGTATGCCAGGCGGAACAGGCTTGCGGAGTCCCATCATTGGGATAGAACTTGATTGCATCCCCACAACCAAACTGGGTGAAGTAGTATGTTGAAATACCGAACGGTACGTCCAGCTGGCCAGGGGCGGTTTGACCGACTGCCGTCATATCTGCCGTCGCGACGGCACCGACACTGACGCTCGTCAACCCGACCACGCTCGCGAGAAAGGTGCTGATCGCGCCATTGGCCGACGAATCACGCCTCGCCCACACTCGTACGGCCTTCGGTTGGTTCACGGTGGCGGTATGAATTCTGGTCGCCGGATTCCAGGTCCCGATTGCGATGTCTGCTGCGTTGATAGCAATGGGAACGCCGGCTGCGGAATTCGCCACAGCAGTGGCTTGTACCGCGTTGGTTACGACGGCCCGATCACCGCTTGTGAGAACGTAGATCTGTTGTTGGGCCGGCGTCATGCCTTCATAAATGACCCCGAGCGCACGGGTCCCGGCCAGCGCTGCAGCGTCCGCCGTGTTCTGCAATTCATTTTTCGCGACAAGCGCATGACCGATGTCGATCGCAGCCGCCGCCACAGCCAGCAGGACCACGAGAAAAATGGCGGTCATCGCAGCCACCGCTCCCTGTTCATTGCCCAGCGGATCGACCAACCTTTTCGGTTTGACATTATTCATGACGCATCACCACCTGGGTCGTAATGATGAGGGGGTTTGGAATTCCAACAACTGCAGGGATATATGGAATCAGAAAGTTGTACGAGTACTGCGCTGTCACGGTCAGCATGTTCGGATTGGAGAGTCCAACACCAGCGGGGGTAAAAGTCACATCCGCCTGCTTGATGCCGGTTCCTGTGAGATAGTTGTTCGCAATCGTGGTGATGTCGCTGCTTGTTCTCTTTGGCGGCCCCTGCACGATGCCGGCGCGCGCTCCTTCACGCGCCGCATTCGTGACGATTTCGCGCCCATACATCATCATGCCGAATTCAATAATGCCGAACAGGATCAAGAGAAACACCGGCAGCAGCAGTGCAAATTCAGCCGCCACCACACCCCGCTCATTCAGCTTTCGCATGCCTGTGGTCATGCTGGCCTCACTGCCCGGTTATTTCGTTTGCACGCCGCTCGACACAATCGAGCGTTGAAATTCAGCATCGGGTTTTTCAAAGCTCTTCCGGTAGGTTCCCCTTGCCGTGGCGTTGGCGGCTCCGTCCTGCCCTTCAACCGGATCGAGTTGCTCTCCGGCGGCTGGGTTCAAGACCTGGCTCGCCCTCATCTGTTGATAGGCCGTTCCCCAGTTGGGACTGATCGTCGTCGGCGCACAGGCTCCGGCCATCAATCCTGCCGTTGCCGTCAAGATCCATATGAGTCGTGTCATGGCTTTCTCCTTCTTCAGTCCAAGGGACAAGGGATCGCACATAGATTTACGGCAGCAAATGGCCGACGCGACCATCCATCGCGCTGCCTGTGCTGATGCTGTTGGACAATATTTCCGCCGCCGGCGACCGTTGTCCTGCCTTGCCGCCGTAGCCGCTTTTTTCGGCAAACCCCATCAAGTAGAACTCAAAGTCGTTCGGCTCCACGTAATAATCTGTCGGCAGCGTTTGCGCGGCCATATCGAGCGGCTTGACCAAGTGCGGCGTCACAATGATCACCAATTCCGTTTCGCTCTTCTGGAACGAACTGCTCCGGAACAAGGCACCTAAGATGGGAATCTCACCGAGGACTGGAACCTTTTTCACCGACTCCCTGACGTTGTCACGCAACAACCCACCGATGGCGAAGCTCTGCCCATCCGCCAATTCGATCGTTGTCGCCGCTCGCCTGGTTGTAATGGCCGGCACCACGAATCCTTGCGTTCTCAAGGCATTCGTAAAATCAAGCTCTGACACTTCCGGCGCGACGTTCAAGCTGATGTGCTTGCTGTTCAAGACATTCGGCGTAAAGACCAACCCGACACCGAATTTCTTGAACTGGATCGTGACCAGGCCAAAGGCTTGTGGTACGGGAATGGGAAATTCGCCTCCGGCAAGGAAGGCTGCTTCTTGGCCGTTCAACGCCATCAGGGTTGGCTTCGCCAAGACTTTCAACAGATTTTCTTCCTTGAGCGCGTCCACAAATCCTATCCAAGAGATACTCCCGGTGTTGAATCCAAATGCACCTTGGATCGCCTGAGTAATTCCTGAACCTATGGTAGCCATTTGACCAGCCGGATGAGCCAAGCTCGCGAGGCTCGTCAAGTTAGCCAGCACCGATACGACAAAGAAATCATTGCCGACTCCGACAAAATTCACCCCGAGCCGTTTGATCAACTCGCGGTTCATTTCTGCCACGCGGACTTCCAGCATCACTTGTTGAACACCGCCCACCTGCATGGCATTCACGATCTTCTTCGGTGCATAGGCCTCAGCCATGCTCAACGCACGGTTCAGATTGTTGGAATTCGAGGCGGTTCCGGAGAGTGTGATGTGATCATGATCGGAAGTGACCAGGATGCCGCTTTCATCCGGCAAGGTCTTATGAAGATTCTCTTTCAGACGGGTCACATCCGGAGCGATCATCACGTCATACATCCCCATCATCTTGCCGCTCTCATTCCAAAGTGTCAGATTCGTGACTCCTATGGTCTTGCCTGTCAGATAGATCTGTGTCGGAGAGAGTACGACGGTGTCGGCCACGTCAGGATTGGCCAACGACGCTCGTTTGATCGCCACAGGCAGATCCAGCACCTTCGACTTGCCCATGGTCAACTCGAGCTTCTGGGGCTCGCGCTGTTCTGCAACTCCTCCAACCGGGTCCTGCCCAAACGCTTGAGCCCCAGCTGAGATCCCAAGTGCCAACCCCATGATCGTGATCGCATTGCGTAATTTCATCGGATGTATCCTCCAGACGTTTTCCCAACATCCCGGAATTTAGAACTTCACCGCGTTCACCGATGTCCCCTTGATCACTTCGACCGTCACAGTCTGCAGATCAGCTGGCACCTTGGTCCCTGGTGGTTCGGGATAGATCTTGAGAAAGTTCAGGACTTTCTTCGGAGCATAGGCTTCAGCCACGGCCAGTACCTGACTCAGGCGCGCCTCACTGGACACAGTCCCAAATACAGTCACATGGTCGTGGGTTCCCCTCAAACGAATATTCGTCTCATCCGGCAACAACTCTGCAAGCTGCTGCTTCAACCGAACCAGGTCCACTCCGACATCAAGATCCAGGATGGCGAGCACCTGGTCGTCCTGCCCCCACAGCGTAAGATTGGTTGTTCCATAGCCCTTGCCGGTCACATAGATCTGTTTCGGACTCAACACCATGGCATCGGCGATATGCGGATCAGCCAACGATGCCCGCTTGATCGCCACAGGCATGCTGACCACGGTCGACTTTCCGACCACCAGGTTGACCTGCTGTGGTTCTTTTGATAACGAGACAAGTTGAATGTCGTTGTTCTTTGCCACGACGACCGAAGGACCCGTCAGAAGAACCCCGCTGCAAACCATGCCAACTATCCATTGCGCGTGATTGCCGAGTCGAAGATGTGTAAGCCGCATACCCATGCCTCCCTGACTCCTAGAACTTAATTTCCTTACGAACATCGCCTTTAATGATTTCGATCCGGATGCCACCATCGCCGTCGTGGACTTTTTTCGCCTGAAAGGAGCTGAGAAGCGCCCCGACGTTGGCGCCTTTGGTCAACACGCGCTCGCTATTCAACGGGTTGCGCAGGGCCAACCTTAACCGCCCCTGCGTCGAAGCCAGTGCCAGCTTCTCGGCCTCTTCCACATCGACCTCGACGGTGATGACCTGAACCGGCTTCGGCTCTTCATCCTTCCCCTTCCGCTCCATCTGAGTGCCGGCCGCCAGCACCTTCACATTCTCCAGGATGGTCTTGGAAATGGCATGCTCCGGCTTTCCAGGAGTCGGTTCGATCGTCACCATGACATCCACACGATCAGCCGGTTTGATGAAGCCTGCGACTCCGATCACATCATCGACCTTTACCGACATGGCCCGCTTGTTCACATCGGTCACGGCAGCAACTCCCCCGCCGGTTGTCCCGAGGGGTGCCAGCTTCGATTCCAAGAGCATCTCGTTTCTCTTCACATCCACCAACAACACTCGGTCTTTGATCGAGTCCAGCGTCGTAAAGTGTCCTTCAGGAATGGCACCGGTTGGAATCTCCTGCATCAGCATCATCTCGGGAGCGAGTTTCGTCCCCCAGGGAATATCCGCATTCGCCACCAAGACCTGCACATTCTTGGTCATGGACAATGGCGCCGCCAGCAACCGGTTCTTCTCGTTCTGCAGCCACGAGAAAACGAGGAAGCTGGTTACGACGCCCAGCACCAACGCCAATCCGAAAAACACCAGAGGCCGATACCGCTTCATTGCCCCTCCTCCTCTTCAATCGATGCCATCCGATTGCTGCCCTGATTTGCGTTCATGGTTCTCACTGCTGCTTGACCAACCATAGATGAATTCCGTGTGAGGCCTATCCCCCGAAGGGCTGGACCCCTCCGAGAAAAAGTAGGGTACCGGCGCCAATCGCCAACGCGTACCGAAGCCGAAACGGCAATTGTAAATCCCCTACCCCAGTCGTTCCCCCAGTCATGAATGCGCCATACGTGGCGAACGCTAATTTCTTGGATGTGGCGGCGAGGCCCCACTGATAGCTCATGGCACCGAGCGCATAGAGCCCTCCGACTAAGACTGAAAGCGCGGCGACGGAGAGCGCTCCAAATGGACCGAGCATTGAGCCGACCGCCGCCATCAATTTCACATCGCCCGCTCCAATGGCTCTGCAAGCATAGGGAAGTAGAAACAGTCCCATACCCACGCCAAGGCCGGCCAAGCTAATCAACGCGCTGTGCAGCCCACCCATCCATGCCTGCACGAGAATGCCGAAGCCCATTGCCGAAAAAGTGAGCCAGTTCGGGATGCGAGCCCATCGAAGATCTGTATAAATTGCCGTGATCAGTAGTGATGTTAGAACGATGATCAGCATGGATGGCATCATGGTCTCTCGAATCTCCCGCGCATCACCTTCCGCTTCGCGGCCCTGGATGGATTGGTTAGCCCGATGTATCATCGGGCCAACCAATGTTCCTCCCTCTAATTAGCTAGCACGCACCACCACCGACGCAGGTCGCGGCCCTCTGAATGGCCTGCCCGATGTTGGTGCCTAGCGCTTGACTCGCAGCAGCCATCCCGAGAACAACCACCGCCAAGAGCAGAGCATATTCAGCAGCCGAAGCACCTTCTTCTTCCTTCACGAACTGGCGAATTGCGTTCAACATGATTTGCACCTTTCATATTGTTTAAAGTTTGAGTTTATTGCTTACGAACTACTCTGCACATTCATTTCTTGTCCGGCCTTGGCTTGCGACCGTTTACGCCATCAAAAACTTTCTCACCTCCTTCGTCTTGGCCATCAGTTCGCAGCAAAGTCGGATCCTCATTGGTCTAGTGCATAGCAAGTCGCCAGCCAGATCATCCGCCGCTCAAACTGATTGTATTTTCAGCACAAACCGGTTTGTCCTTCATGGGCTGCGGTATTCCTGCCTCAGGCGAGCCCCCACCGAACATGGTGCGGATGAGGCTCCGGCGCCGCAGCTAACGAACCAGAACGGCAGCATCAAAGCGAATACGATTGGGAAATTTGGTTTTGTTTGACCATCAGGCAGCATCGCGGCATGCTGTCCGTACACCATCGCTCAATCACACTAGAGGGGTTGGACGTGATGACAGATATGCAATCTTTGAAGGTATTGTTCACTGCCGGTGTTATTGTGGGAGTTTCCACCCTCACCGGATGCAGCGGAACAAAAGATCAGCTCGCGTCGTCATTCGATATGGCGGAATATCGGAAGATGATGGAAGAACAGAAGAATCAACAGGAACGCCTGGCGGAGGCCTCCCCCTCAACCCCTGAGATGACGGTAGAAGAGCATGAGCGCCGGGGAGATCTCGACGCGCAGGCTCGGAATTATCCAGTGGCAAGTCTTCACTATGACAAAGCTTTGAAGGCCGATCCTACCCGCAACTCAGTCAGACTCAAGCTGGGGCAGATGTTTTTGCAACAAGGGCTTCTCGATCCCGCTCTGACACAGTTTCAGGATTCACGAACCCGTGAGCCCGAGTCTGCAGCGGTCCATGAGGGCATGGGGCAGATCTATCTGCTGCAGGGCAAGTTGGCGGAAGCGGAGAAGGCCTTGACCAAGGCCATCACGCTCAACCCATCCAACTGGCAATCTCATAACCTCTTGGGTCTCGTGTACGACCAGGAAAAGCGCCATACCGACGCCATTGCGTCCTATCAGACGGCCCTGACCTATCGACCGCGCGAGCCGAGCGTGTTGAATAATCTGGGCCTCGCCTACGCGCTGAGCGGCAATTACGAATCCGCCATCGACGCCTACGAGCAGGCCATTGCAGCCGGTTCTCGCTCTCCAAAGCTCTATAACAATTTGGGCGTCGCCTTTGTCCAGCGCCGCCGTTATGTCGATGCGCTCAACACCTTCAAAAAAGCGACGGACGAACCACGCGCCTATAACAACCTCGGTGTCGCCCTCCTCGGCGTCAGCAGTACAAAGAAAGCTGTCGCCTGCTTCGAGAAAGCCATAGAACTCAGCCCGCAGTACTATGAGAAAGCATCGGAGAATCTTCGGATTGCCCGCCAAGCAGTTCCCAACGCCGCTAATGGGACGGCTACGTCGAATATGCCTGACACCAGCTCTTGCCCATAATAGAGGTGGGACCGTCAGCGAGTGTGCCCATAGCGTTACTTATTTGATTCGAAAAGCTGTTGCAGTTCCATTCTTCGGGCTGGGTTCAAGCCGTAGATCTGATGGCTTGGTATGCTTCCTCTCCGGATAAGCCAGTCCCTTCCGACGAGGTCATTGAGAGCTTCCCTCACACCCATCCGATCGACAGTGGCTCCATACGCGCGAAGCCACCAGTTCTCAATTCCCTCGGCTGTATCTTTCGCGTCCGGATGGGAACAGAGATACCTCAGTAGCAGCCATACCACTCTGTTGCTGGTTGGAGACTGATCCGGCCTTTCCACAGTAGCCGGTCACCAGCACGATTAATGCCGAGCCACGCATCCATGGAACATCGCGGAATCTTGAGAAATGCTACGTCGACTCATCTCCCTGCGGCAATCATTCCTCAGGCAACGCACTGCCACACGTCATCCTAAGCCGCAGAAAAACTACGACGATCGAGGCCGTGCTTATGGAGCAACCGTTGGAAAGCGCGGCGCTCTTTTCGCGCGGCGCGTGCGGCTTTGGAAATATTCCCCTGATGGGTGGAGAGCATCTGACTCAGATATGCCCGCTCGAATTCGTCGATCATCTTGATCTTCATAGCCTGAAACCCGCACTGATCGATCACGATTCCCTCTGGCACACACGTCACTGCTGATCCAGTCGGCTCATGATCAGGCAAGTCGAGGTCCTGACCTTCAAGTGCATCGCCCATCGCCATCGCTGCCGCGTGATGGATCACGCTTTGCAACTCCCTCACATTACCCGGCCATGCATAGTTCATCAGTTTCTTTATGGCGTCGGTAGACAGTTGGACATCTCCCTTGCCAAATTCTTCGGCAGAGCGCTTCAAAAACTGCCTCGCGAGCTCCGGGATGTCTTCCCTTCTGTCACGCAGTGGAGGAAGCACCACGGACAACACATTCAAACGATAGAACAGGTCTTCGCGGAATTGGCGTGCTTTGACCAAGTACCTCAAGTCCGTATTCGTCGCGGCCACGATCTTCACATCGACGACTCGACTCTTCGTTGAGCCCAGTGGTCTAAACTCCTGATCCTGAAGCACACGCAGGAGTTTGCTTTGCGCCACCATATTGAGACTATTGATTTCATCGAGGAACAAGGTCCCACCGTCTGCCTCATGAAACAGCCCCTGTTTCTCGACGAGTGCGCCGGTGAATGCCCCCTTGCTGTGACCGAACAACTCGTTTTCAACCAGCTGATCCGGCAAGGCCGCGCAATTCACCGGCACGAACGGCTTCCCGCTCCGCTCACTCGAATAATGAAGCGCCCGTGCAAACAATTCCTTGCCCGTTCCAGTCTCCCCTGAAATCAGCACCGTCGATTTGGATCTGCTTAGGAGTGGAATCTTACTCTTCACTTGAAGAAAACACCGGCTGGTTCCGATCAACTTTTCTTCCCAATGAGACATGCTTGCATCTCCTCCCCCGCCGAAACTCTCAGTAGAGCCGCGAATGTACCCTCTTGACCTTCTAAAAAGGGACAGATAGTTCGACCTGTTCGACCCAGCCATAGCCTCCGTTCTGGTGCGCTCCACACGGATACTACACCTCAATGACCTTCTGTTCGCAGCGGCTTATTTGACCGAAGCTAGAACGGATTCGACCTTCTGCCCATACCAAACTGGGAGGGGGACCAGTATACAGACAGGTTAGTACTTTGGGAGGAGTCACCTGCCGTACCCATGAGTATCTGTAGGAGTGTTGATTCGTACCTCCACAAGCATTTCGCCGCGAGTGCTGGAAGCCAGTCCCTACCGCAACGTTTGTCGGATAGCGATAAGACTTCGTGCTTTGGCAAGAAATCCAGGCAAAGCCTGCCGACCGGCATGTGTGACTGGGATCAAGCAGCCGCACTCTTGGTTCTGGTTCTCAGGAATTACTGGATTTCTATTCGTGTATTGCTACCTTCAAAAGATCGTCCATGAGGTAGCTGTGAAGATCGGATCGATCGTTGGAATAGTCGGCGGCCTCAGCGGTCTGTCCCTGCTCCTGTTCATGACAGTGCCCTTCAGACCAACCGTACCACCTTGGCAGCCCTCCGTTTCAGAAACGAATTCACAGGTAGTCGCCACGGTTGGGACACGCTCTATCACGCTGGCGGAGGTTGAACAGACTGTTGCTCTACCACTGTATCAAGTGGAAGAGCAGCGGACAAAGCTGCTGCTTGAGTCGACCCAACATTTGATCGAAGAGGAATTGCTGGCGACCGAAGCGGCTAGAGTAGGCATAACCGTTCCAGAACTCATCGAGAGAGCGAACAAGTCTGAAACGGTAGCAAGAGTGGCCGATCTCCCACGGCCAATCCGTCAGGAAGGAAAGTCGTCGCAGCAACACCCGCCGTCACCTGCCTTGCTTACTTCAGAGGAAATGTCGGGAGTTCGGCGAGCGCTATTGGTTCAGTTACGTCGAAATGCAGAAATTCGCGTGAATCTCCCCCAGCCAGAACTCCCCGTGCTGAACGTCAGCCCCGACGACGATCCCTGGACCGGCACAGCCCAGGCACCGGTGACGATTGTCGAGTTCTCGGATTTTGAATGTCCCTATTGCAAGCGCAGTGTGGCAGTGCTGAAGGAACTCCTGGCAAAATATCCAGGCAAGTTGAAGCTGGTGTACCGTGACTTTCCCGGGCCGAATCATCAACAGGCTCTGTCGGCAGCCCAGGCAGCCCAGTGTGCCGCAGAGCAGAGTCGGTTTTGGGTATACCATGACGCCTTGTTCACCCGACAAGCACCGACAACCGCGTGGAATTTTTCCTCTCTCGCCGAGGACCTAGGACTGCACCAGTCGCCATTCAACGCTTGCATGAAGGAAAACCGTTACCGCGAAGAGGTGTTGAAGGATCTGCGAGATGGGCTGAAACTCGGCGTGACGAGTACCCCGACCTTCTTCATTAACGGACGTCCGTTGGTCGGCGCACGGCCGCTGGCGGATTTTCAAGCCATCATCAACCCACTTCTCGGCACGCGCGCTTCGCCATAAACTCTCTTGTAAGATCCGGCGATGCTGGACTACTCTCATGACAGGAGGGTCGATCTATGGAAGAGAGTCGCCTTACAAGGACCAAAGAACAATGGGCTCGGGCTCGGCGAGGCGGAGAAGAACGAGAAGTCTTTTATGACGGCGATGATCGTTTACCTCCAGGCCAACATCTCGTCGACAGCTTTCCTGTACTGGACCTAGGCTTCAAGCCGGAGATTCCATTAGGCGACTGGAGGCTCAGCATCGGCGGATTTGTCGCTGACCCGCTTGTCTTGATATGGGAGCAATTCCTGACACAACCTCAATTTAAAAGCCGGTCGGACTTCCATTGCGTTACTTCATGGAGCCGTTATGACAACGACTGGGAAGGCGTGAGCTTCAAACACATCATTTCCGTCGTGAAACCGCTGTCGCTTGCGCGATTTGTCCTCTTCAAGTCCTACGACGACTACACGACGAACCTCCCGCTTGAGGCCTGTGACGATGACGATGTGCTGCTGGCCCATAGCTGGAACGGCAAACCCCTGTCCCGGGACCATGGGGGGCCGGTACGCGTGATCGTTCCGAAACGCTATGCCTGGAAGGGTGCGAAGTGGGTCAAGGACATTACGTTTTCGGATAAGGATGAGAAAGGGTTTTGGGAAGTCCGCGGGTATTCCAACCGCGCGCTCCCGTGGAAGAACGATCGTTACGGATAGTGGTTATTTCTTGATCCACCCACCCGGACGTTCAATAAAATTTCCCGGCTTAGCATTCTGAATGAATTTATCTCCGGCGAGCGTTTCTACCGTTTGGACGCTGATGAGGTTTCGCTTTGCGATATCTTCATAGGCCTGCCGCCGCTTCTGATTGACGCCCACTAGCACCGCTTGAGCTTCAGCATTGGATGGGTCAACCGCCCCCAGATAGCCGTTACTCTTCTCCCCGACCACCCCCTTTCCTTTCGCTTCATCCAACAGTCCGCTCTCGTTCGACAGGATCTGATCCAAGTCTTTGTCGACTTTCAGTCGAATCTCATGATCAATCTTCACATTGAGATTGATCGTGATCGGTTTCTCCGGCGCGGCAACCTCCCCTCGTGGAGTACAAGCAGCTAAGGTCAGGAGAAACATGAGCCACACCGACACGCCGACGCCTATCCGTATGGTTCCGCTCTGCATGGCTCGATTCATAATGACCCTTGTCGTTTGTACTTTCTTTCGGCGGTCCCGTGGATATCCTCGACCATGCGAAGGCTTTTGAGGAGCGTGGGGATGTGCTCCTGCACAGTCAGGTTGAAGTGAATCGGGGGAGTATTCCTGAGATCCGGATTCCTGCCTTCCAACCGAGCATTCAGGTCCAACATTCCGGTTTCGCCGTATTGCACATCGGCGCGCAACAGCGAGTACTGAAAGTTATTGAGCGCTTGCGCGACGAGCTGAAGTTGCCGATCTGATTCTGAAAGCATCTTTGAAGATTCGAGGGTCGATGCGTACCGTATGGTACCACCGGGAGGCTGTGCCTCGATCACTCCGTCTTTCACGATGATCCCACCCGCCGTGATGGTAACAGGAAGGGTCCCGTGGAGTGTTCCGGTTCCCTCTAGTCCCTTCTGTTGTTCCACGCTGAGAATTTTTGCGAGATCAAGATTCTGCAGAGAAAACGTCGTTGTGACCGGTGGCTTGGTCAAGTCTACCACAGTACCTGGATTACTGATCGTTCCTCCGAATATTTCACACTGGAAGTCACCGACATCGACAATCGGCAAATCATCCGACAACTTCCATCTTATCTGGTAGGAAGCCGTAAGATCGGCGACATCTACACCGCTCTGTACTGCCGCCACGAAGATCGAGGCCGGTTGTGTCATGACAATTGACTCAAACCCCTGGGTAGATACCATCAGCGTGGTGTTCAAGCCCTTCACGGCATAATCGGAGTAGTGACCGGACAGGTTCTCGGCCACTACCTTCGCGGTCGCTGATACCGCATTCATCATATTGATCCGGTCAGGGAAGCCGCTCGACCAGGACGCATCGACGGCGGCCGTGAACATTCCATCGATGAGATCGGTTGAAGGGGGAAGACCCATGATCATCCGACTGAGCCGCTGATCGGTGTCGTTGAACGTCAGCGGACCGATGACACCGTGCATGACTCCTTGCGCCTTCTGCAGCGGCTGTTCGATCCTGGCGGTCATCAACCCCGCGTGCATCGGGGTATCGACTCGAAGGTCGGCCCTGATGCCGTTCTGATCAGCCGAAAACGTAACCGCCCAATCACTCGTTGAAGGCCACCAAGAACCCTGTTCCGGACTCACCCCGGCGACCGACAAGGTCCCCTGCGCAGCCCATGCCGCCTTGGTCGTTTCTGCCTCCTGAAGTCTCAAGACGCCTTGCGCGATGTGAAAGTTTTGACCACTTAGTCTCACCGTTGGAGCCCGAACCGTCGCGATCATCGCTCCCCCACTGCAGTGGATCGTCGTCAGATCGCATTCAACTGCCAGCGGTTCCGACAGATTCAACGTAACATTTGAAATGAGTGTGGGGCCATGTCCGATCTGTTTCGCCGTAATTGAAGATGGCGGTAATAGCACTCCACGTATATATGTCCGAGCCAACTTTACCGTCCCCTGAACTCCTCCTATCGCCTCTTTCGCTGAAAACCGATCGGCAATGGCCTTCGGAAGGATCCCCTCCAGGTAATAGGCTCCTTCGACGGACACCAACTCATTTCCAAGGCCCTCGGCGCGGGTCGTTTCGAACTGCGCAACCAATGGTCCCGGTATCCGACCGTACGTCACATGCAACGGTCCTTGCGCAACCGTACGTATGGGGGTTTCCTTCCAATAGAAAGTCCCTTGCACAGGTTTCTTGTTCTCAATCCGCACCGGCTGATCCCCAGGAGGAAGTATCAAGCGAACTGCTTCGGGGATAATGCGCGGTTGGGTATTGATCGTCGCGGTCAGTACGACACTGGGACTCAGGGCCCAGTCGACCTGAGTGGCATTCCCTCCGAATCTACCCGCATAAGCGACCGCAATATCCTTGGCCACGCCTTTCAGAGCCGGCAGCGTGACATTGACTCGCATCGTGCCGTCCAGATGTGTGCGTTCGTCTTCCCACAAAGAGCTGAGTGCGGCCTCCGCATCGGCAATCCCAGACCAGTCTATCGCCACCTCTCCCGTCACCTTCTCCAGCTCCGACCCGATCGGGACAAGGAGTGCGATGAATGGAGCAAGTTCTTGTACATTGACCTGAAAGCTCCCATTGATTTGAATCTCTGAGCCGTTTGGACGTGCTTGTGACCGCAAGGAAACAATCGGCGCCGCTTGCGATCGTTGCGACGCCAAGGTCACCGACCAGGTACTGGCGGAATGCCCTACTACGACGAGGCCGTAAGATGCGGTATCACGTCCACGAAACGCGAGGTGACCTCCCAGCTCTCTGCCGATATAGGTCAGATTCCCATCAATCGTCACTCTACGAAGCGGCCCCGTCGCCTGCTCACGAAAAATGGTGAGATGATCCAGCTGCAACTCGTCGAACGGGAGGATCGGGAGATTGCGTAAGAGATCCCCCGCCGTCAACAGCCGCCACGGTGATTCCATGTCACCAAGCCGCTCCGTATCCTTCGCATCTTGTGCGGAGGGATCTGTGGACTGCACGTTCAACACATGGATTGCCGTGTCTCGCAAGACGATGCGACCGACACGCCCGTGAAGGAGCTGGGCCGGGTCATAGCGGATCTCCGCATCCGTCAGCGAGACCATCAGTCGTTCCTGGCCCAAATCCTGCTGAAACGAGACGACAGGAATGCGCGTGCGCCCCCAGCCCGGATAGCCGAGCTGGAGGATGACGTTGCGGTACCCATAGTCACGAAGTCTATTCGCTAAGAGATAGGAGGCACCCAACGGCAACAGCAAATAGCAGCTCAAGAGCGTCACCAGCCCAAGCAAAACGGCAATTTGGTATCGTTGGGACAGCATGGATTCCCTGATCAGCCTTGAGAGCCTGCCGACGGTTGTCAAACAAACTCTCACTCCCTGTCAAGAGGTCCGAACGGCTCTGCCGTAAGCCACGGTCCGATCGGCCTATTTTTCTTCGCGTCATGATGAAAGAAAATGGAGGGCCGGACGCTGTCTCACGATACCCCCGCTGGAGCTGTGTCGACCGCGAGTTGAGTGCCGACGGTCATCATTTCAAGCAGAAGTTCATATGCAGCAATTCGTCTTGTGCGACTGTGACTTTGCCGCCTTGTTGACAATTGCCATGACGCTCCACGATCTCTCGGTGATTCGCAGTATCATTGAGGCCGCCACCGGCCAAGTAATATGGAGTGTTCGTGACGGAGGAGAACGGATGGGGCGGAATTCATCCCGAAGTCGGTGGAGGATCAGCAGCCGGTTCCTCGCACTTCTTGCAATTCAAAAGGGTACCCAAATACTGATCCCGTCCGTCGGCGGTGAGCACCCAAGGGCGATTCGTGAATGGGGGTTGGTGCCGGACGTGTTGTCCATGACCACAGGCCAGATCCGCCACCCAATCTCCGTACTCATCCTGATGATACCCGACGATCGGTTGCTGCATACTGTCAACATTCCTCAACATAAGTGATGGAGAAGGATCTTAGCGTTTTTCGAATGGTAGCTCGGGGCGATGAGCAGCGGCAAAGTAGGCCCACTGCTGTTCTTCATTCTGATCAAAGCTCCCAACGAACACGACATTACGATCGAGATGGCGAAATTCCGACAGGCTTGTGTGACAGTCCTGTGAATCGACTATGCGCGCATCGTACTGTCCGATCACATACACCATGCCTTTTGGCGCGTGATAAATGTTCCGCCGACCCACATGCCCGGTATCGGGAAACAACTCGGTTGTCGAGGAACAGCCCCCTGGACCTCTGACGTTCAAGGTGAGATTAAATCGTGGGAGAAATGGGTCTGTTGCTGTTCTAACGATAGTCAGTCGAAGTTGCACTGAAGGAATTACTACGGAGGCGGGCTCAGGAGTCTTGCTGTTGCAACCCACAACCAGCAGCATCACACTCCCCACCACCGTAGCCCACAGTCGCTCTCTCACTTGGGTGTAGGCACCTTGGCCGCTGCCCCAATCGCGTCGAGGCCCTCCTGGGCGCAAGCATCATCCAGATGGGCACCCGGTGCTCCACCAACACCGATTCCCCCAATAATCTCTCCACCGATCTCGATGGGGAGCCCTCCACCCAGTATCAGGATCTCGCCATTCATGTCACGAAGGGCCTGCAACGTGGGAACTTTCGTGATGAGATCGGCTAACTCGCTGGTAGGGCGTCGCACACTTGCTGCCGTATAGGCCTTCTTCCGGCTGCTATCTACTGTATGCGGCCCCGCACCGTCGGCACGTCCCATCGCGCGAAGGACGCCGCCACGATCCACCACGGAAACGCTCACTCGATATCCATCTTTCTTGCAGGCCTCTAATGCTGCGTGAACCGCCTTGTTCGCTGCTCCAAGCGGCAACACGGACTCCTTTGGCATCTCGTCGGCAAAGATCACGCAAGGTGCGGTAAAACCTAACAGCGACAACATCACCGTGTATGCAATGACCGGCCAGCCATTTCGGTTCGGTATAAAGAATGCCATCGTACTGAGTCCTCCCAACATATCCAGCACGTTCAGACTACGGATACCTCCGAACTCTGTCAAGAGAGCAAGAAGCAGACGGTTCAGTTATCGCTCCGATGTGGCAACGGCTCATTTGTGGCGAGAGGAGTGGGCTACTCCGGTCGTAATCGGTACTCCGGAGTCTCGTATTGGCACTCGAACGGGTTCCCGATGCAAATCCCCCACGACCGTTTGTCTCCAGCCATTCGAAGCTCAGTGCGCGATCGACATTCCGACAATCTACCTTCTCAACTTTCATCGGCGCCGACCTCACTCCCCCGACTGCTGAATCAACTTGGCAACAAGCCCGGTCCATCCTGTCTGATGACTGGCCCCGATACCGGCACCGGTATTGCCATGAAAATACTCGTAGAAAAGAATGGCGTCTCGCCAGAAAAGATCTTCGTGGAGTTTGTTCGCGCCTCCGTAAACCGGACGTCGGCCGGTTTTATCGCGGAGGAAAATATGAGTCAGCCGGCGCGACAGTTCGGAAGCCACCTCGTTTAAGGAGACGAATTGACCGGAGCGTACCGGATACTCCACCCTGTACTCATCCCCAAGATAGTAGTGGAACTTCTGCAGCGATTCGATCAGGAGATAGTTGACCGGAAACCAGATGGGGCCTCGCCAATTCGAATTCCCCCCGAATAACCCCGTGCTTGATTCGGCAGGTTCATAATCGACACGATAGTCTCTGCCCAGGATGGAAAGCACATAGGGATGGTCCTTGTGGTAGCGTGAGAGCGCCCGGATGCCGTACGGGGAGAGAAATTCTTCTTCGTCGAGCATGTACCGCAACACCGACTTGAGTCTTGTGGGGTTGACCAGAGACAAGAATCTCCGTACTCCCCCGTCATGTGAATGGGTCTCGACGTGAGCGCTGAAGTCCGGGCGATTTTCGATGAACCACTGCATGCGGTGCTTAAACCGTGGGAGGCTATCGACTAACTCAGAGTCCAGTGTTTCTACGGCGAAAAGCGGGATCAGTCCAACGAGAGACCGGACCTTAAGCGGAAAGGTTCGTCCATCTGGAAGATGCAGCACATCATAGAAAAATCCGTCTTCTTTATTCCAGAGCTCGATTTTTTCCCCGCCGATGTTGTTCATGGCTCGGCAGATGTAGACAAAGTGCTCAAAGAACTTGCTCGCGACATCTTCATATGCTCGATTTTCGCGAGCCAACTCGAGTGCGATCGAGAGCATATTGAGACAATACATTCCCATCCAACTTGTCGCGTCCGACTGTTCGATATGGCCACCGGTCGGCAACGGAGCGCTCCGATCAAAGACGCCGATGTTGTCGAGTCCCAAAAACCCACCTTGGAAAATATTCTTTCCCTCGGCATCTTTTCGATTGACCCACCACGTAAAATTCAACAACAGTTTATGGAACACTCGTTCGAGGAAAACCCGATCACCGACTCCTCTTCGTTTCCTCTCGATCTTATAAACTCGCCATGCAGCCCAGGCATGAACCGGCGGGTTGACGTCGCCAAACGCCCACTCATATGCCGGAATCTGACCGTTGGGGTGCATGTACCATTCTCTGAGCATCAGAATGAGCTGTTCTTTCGCGAATGTTGAGTCAACAAGGGCGAGCGGAATGCAATGGAATGCCAGGTCCCAGGCCGCATACCAGGGATACTCCCATTTGTCCGGCATAGAGATCACGTCGGCATTGTAAAGGTGTGTCCAGTCGGAGTTCCGTCCATGGAGACGTTCATGGGGAGGGTCCGGCATCCCTGGATCGCCGACGAGCCAGCGTTTCAGGTCATAATGGTAGAACTGTTTGCTCCACAGTAAACCTGCGAACGCCTGCCGTTGTACCAGCCTTGCATCCTCGGAGAGATCAGCCGGAGCCAGTTCATCATAAAACTCATCGGCTTCATGAATACGTTGTGCGAAGAGTTCATTGAACGCTTGAACTTTAAATCCAACCACCTCGGTTCGATTGGTCAGATGCAGGCGAATGATCTCCGATGCTCCTCGGGACAGTGATAACTGATACTGGGCGGCAGCCTTTGAGCCGACCTTCTCAGGATTGATCGCATCTGTTCGACCGTGGACTATGTAGTCATGAAAACTATCCTTCACGTACTTAGCGCCATCTTGATCACCGTATAATCGGCGCGTATTTGTCTCATTCTCAGTAAAGAGCAGCTGAGGCTTTCCTTCACACCAGAGGCGACGTTCTCCATAATACTCGTGATCCAATTCAATTACGCTCATCCCATCGACAGCTTTTCCTTCACGCACTCTCGGCCGACGAGCATCGATTCCCCACGACCAAGTGTTCCGAAACCAAAGAGTGGGTAACAGCGTTAATTCGGCACAATCCGGGCCTCGGTTCGTCACTTGAATACGGATAAGAAGCTCCTCCGGCGTCGCCTTCGCATATTCCACCACCACATCGAAGTAGCGATGCTCATCGAAAACTCCGGTATCGATCAGCTCATATTCAGGCTCTTCACGTCTCCGACTTCGATTTTCCTCTACGAGCCTGGCATACGGAAATTCCGCCTGAGGATACTTATAGAGATACTTCATGTACGAATGTGTTGGCGTTGAATCTAAATAGAAATAATGCTCTTTTACATCTTCCCCGTGATTCCCTTCGCTACCGGTCAAACCGAACACGCGCTCCTTCAGAATGGGATCGCGTCCATTCCAAAGAGCGACGGCAAAACAGATATATTGGTGGCGATCTGAAATTCCGGCTAGTCCGTCTTCGTTCCACCGATAGGCGCGGGAACGCGCATGATCATGAGGAAAGGCTTCCCATGCCGTTCCGTGGGGACTATAGTCCTCACGCACCGTTCCCCAGGCACGTTCGCTCAAGTAAGGCCCCCACCGCTTCCAGTGCTGCTTGCGAACCGCATCTTCGCCAAGCCGTTGCTGCTCAGCGTCTTGAAAAGCTTGAGAACGAGAAGATGTCCGAGCTGTTTTCTCCACTGGACCTCCTTACCGTACGCACGAGTTAGAAGGGCGAAGACGCTACGATGCACCGCCCTGCGGACAAGAAACTAGCCGGTGTTCGCTGGACGCAAAGACCTGGACTCATTCCTCTTTTCGGTCTCTCGTATGTTTATCTGAGGAACGTATTAGTCGTGACTCGTGCCGAAAGTGGGAGTCTTACACGAGTCGTCGTGCTAGAGGAAACACTGAATAATTTTGGGAGATCGCACTGAAAAAAACCGCTAGGTCGAGGAGATCGAGTGCTTAGCTCCAGATCACTCGTTCCTGATTTAGCAGATATTCAATGACTTCGATACTGTTCCGCATCTGGATTTGGGCCTGTTCAGACATAGGGAGCACAGCCCCGACCAACTTGCCGGACTCCATATCCATGAGCGAGGGGATGCCTTCACCCGACGGCTTTTCAAGATTACTGCGGAAGCTAGCCAAGGGAGACCTCCTGGTTGAATCCTTCTCGGCGCGCTTGTGACGTTACTTTAATTGAGGAATGAACCGGAAGGATTCGTGCTACACAGACAGCATACCATACGCATTCCCCCAGATCAGAGGCACGCTCTAACTCATTGTTTCAACTGTGGTTATTAGCGATTTTGCGCGGGGATCAGAAGCGGAGGAAGCGCTCCAAGGTAACGAAACGTTCCGCGATTGACCAAAGTCGTGTCTGGCTTCAGTCGAAAGTCGTCATGTTCGGCATCTACAAAATGTGGATCGGTAGTTATGTCCGACTCAGCCTGGAGTTCCGGCGCATGAATGTTCGGCGACCCGGCTCGCATGTAGTTCACCTCATTATTGAACAACGCGTTGTACGAGATCTTGGTCTGACTCGACGCGGCAATAAGAAAGCCCACTTTATTGAGGCTCAGAATATTCCCCGATGCCTCAATCGTGGACAAACCCAGGAATGCCGCTCCACCACCATTCTTAACCAGAGTATTACTCACCAAAACCGCTTTTGCCTGGTCGCCGATCACGACGGCCTCGAACAAATTTCCGGTGATGACGTTGCGCTCAAGCCGAACCGAAGACTTGCCGGTCACATTTACACCATGGTCGTTATCATGGATAAGATTTCCGATCAGAAGGACCTGAGAATCAGAAAAGTGCACGCCCGTCGTCTCACTCCCCCCGATCACACAGTCTTCGATACGAACATCTTCTACTTGTTGACCGAAGACCATTCCTTTCACATGAACCTGACGCAGCGTGATGCGGTTTCCGTTGAAAATGCCGAGGGCATGCCCTCCATGCTCCTTGATCGTGAGGCCGCTGATCTCAATATCCGTCGCCCCATACGGCCATTTACCCACATGCAGCACACCGACCAGCTCATCTTGTCCAAGCAAGACGACTTTGTCGACTCCCGCTCCGACAATCTTGACTTTCTCTTTGCTATGAACGGTCAAGTCTTGAGCGTAGGTCCCTGCCTTGATCAGCACCGTGTCGCCCTTCCCAGCACTATCGACTGCCTCTTGAATCGAATAGAAATCCCCCGATCCGTCGAGTGCAACGGTGATCGTCCGTGGACTAGACAGCACGGCATCGGTCTCGGCAACACCAGACTCGGAACCGATGAAACACCAAACGGCTACGATAAGGAGGACTCGTCGCACACCGAAATTCTTACAAGCGGAGAACCAAGGATGTCAATCGCGGTTTCTTGCCGAACCGATCACGTGATAAGCTCCGCCGCCATGATCCTGATCGGACTCACCGGAGGCGTCGCCACTGGAAAAAGCACCGTGGCGAAGATGTTCAAGAAATGCGGTGCCATCGTGATCGATGCCGATGAATTGGCGCGTGAGGTTGTCCAGCCAGGCAAACCGGCATGGCGAGACATCATGCGCCGATTCGGAAAGTCCGTCTTGAACTCTGACAGAACGATCAACCGGCAAGTCCTCGGGCAGATCGTGTTTCATGACGGAACAGAGCTTCGAAAGCTGGAACAAATCATCCACCCTCGTGTAGCCCAGGAACAGGCCAGACTCACCAGACAAGCGGCCCAAAGCAATCCGCATGCCGTCGTAATTTACGATGTCCCTTTGCTCTTCGAAGCCGGTATCGATAAGCGGGTAGACAAGACAGTCGTCGTGACAGCTGATCGCGAAACCCAGATCATGCGACTGAAAAAGCGGAACGGCTTCACCCGAACCGAGGCTCTCCGACGAATTCGCAGTCAGATGCCGCTCGCGATGAAACGACTTCGTGCAGACTACGTACTCGATGGAACGAAGCATCGACAAAGACTTTCTAGGGACGTCAGCCGACTTTTTGAAAACTTTCGCTCCCTGTGACAGGCTGTTTGCTTTCCGGAGAATTCCCTCCATCTGCCTCTTGCTATGAAGCCACAATAACGTCCTACCTTCTGCTTCCTTCGCTGTGATACAGTCAATGACCATGCATACCGTCGTTATTATTGGATCCGGTCCGGCCGGACTCACTGCAGCGATTTATGCTGCGCGTGCAAACCTCGCTCCCCTGCTCGTCGAAGGTTGGCAAGCGGGTGGACAGCTCACGACGACCACAGAAGTCGAAAACTACCCTGGTTTCGCAAAGGGCATCATGGGGCCGGAGTTAATGAAAGAGATGCGCTCCCAAGCAGAGCGGTTCGGAACGGTCTTCAAAACTGGAGATGTCACATCGGTTGATCTCAAGACTCGGCCTTTTCAAGTCGTTGTGGATGGTGAGGAAACCCTTGAAACCAAGACGTTGATCATCGCGACCGGCGCCTCTCCGATCACACTCGGTCTCTCAAATGAAAAGCGCTTGTGGGGTCATGGTGTGTCGAGTTGCGCGACCTGCGATGGGTTTTTCTTTAAAGGCAAAGAACTCGTTGTCGTAGGCGGCGGAGACAGTGCAATGGAGGAAGCGACGTTTCTCACCAAGTTCGCCACCAAAGTGTCGATTGTTCACCGTCGTGACAAACTTCGCGCTTCCAAAATCATGCAAGGCCGGGCCATGAAGAATGAAAAAATTACCTTTGTCTGGAACAGCGTCGTCGAAGATGTTCTTGGACAGGATGTCGTGTCTGGTGCCCGCATCAGAAATATCATCACCGGAACAGTCTTGGATTTGCCTTGTGCCGGGTTCTTTTTGGCGATCGGCCACCGCCCGAACACAGCGCTCTTCGCAGGCCAGCTGAAGATGAACCACGCCGGCTATCTCATAACCAATCATGGAACAGCCACCGATGTCCCTGGTGTGTTTGCGGCCGGGGATGTGCAAGACTCCCATTATCGCCAAGCCATTACCGCGGCCGGTACCGGCTGCATGGCTGCGATCGACGCCGAGCGGTTCTTAGAAACTTCAAGCCAAGGTTGAGGCTAAGGTTGAGCTTTCACGGAAAAAAAGATCTTACACCTTAACCTCGACCTCAACCTATCTCCAGTATGCGTTGTGTCATCGCCCATTACCACGAGCTTGCTCTTAAGGGAAATAATCGAGATTACTTCGAGCGATGCCTCATTAAGAACATTCGGACTGCTCTCAAGGATGTCGGAATTCGGCAGGTCGAGAACCTTCACAGTCGAATCCGGATCTGGCTCCCGCTAGAAGCCTCTCCCGGTGTGGTTCGAGACCGGCTCAGACTTGTATGCGGGATCGCCAACTTTTCGCTGGGCCGTGTGGTCCCGCTCGAATTAAGTGATCCCAATCTGGATGCACTCACCACGGCTGTCCTCGAAGAGATTGAATCACACTCCTTCACCACGTTCAGGGTCACAGCCAAACGGGCCGACAAGCGTTTGGCTTTGACTTCAATGGATATAGAAAAAGCGCTCGGTGCAGCGGTCTGTAACAGAACCGGCAAGAAAGTCAACTTGAAGAATCCTGACTTGACCATTTATGTCGAACTCCTATCGAATGAAGCGTTTTGCTCGGCGGAAAAGATCGAAGGTCCCGGCGGTATGCCGGTCGGCGTAAGCGGAAAGATCGCCTGCCTGATTTCGGGGGGGATCGACTCACCTGTGGCCGCATATCGCATGGTGAAACGCGGCTGCCTTGCTTCTTTCATTCATTTTTCTGGACGGCCATTGGTCAGCCGAGCTTCGGAAGAAAAAGTTCACGAACTTGTGCGGAACCTCACCACCTTTCAATACGAATCGCGTCTCTATGTGGTTCCCTTTGGAGAGATCCAACGCGAAATCGTCCTCAGTACGCCCGCTCCATTTCGAGTCGTGCTATACCGGCGAATGATGGTGCGGATCGCCGAGGAACTGGCCAGAAGAGAGCAGTGTTGGGCGTTAGTGACCGGCGATAGCCTAGGCCAAGTGGCTTCTCAAACGCCTCAGAATTTGTGTGCGATTGAAGAAGCAGCGGAGCTGCCGATCCTCCGTCCACTGATCGGCATGGACAAACGCGAGATCATCGACGAAGCCAGACGTCTCGGTACCTACGAGACGTCAATAGAGCCGGACCAGGACTGTTGCAAGCTATTTGTGCCTCCCCATCCGAGTACCAAAACTCGCCTTGACGATGTGCACAAGGTTGAACGTTTGATCGATGTCTCCACCTTGGTCAAACGAGGGGTGGAGAAGGCGGAGTTGACCGAGTTCTCGTTCCCCTCCTCAACTGCGTAACTCGTAGACTTATTCTGTTTGGAGCCGAGGATCATGAAGTCACGTGAAGCCTGCCTTGACTCGACGCCGGTCCCTATGCCCCGCTCGTGCACGACGGTGCCTCTGTTCGGTGCCGGGTCTCGGTCCGGTGGGTTTGGTCATCTGAAAGGTGGCCACCGCCCTTTACTACATCAAGTGCCCAATCCGTGATTGTACGATACAGTGAGAGGCCCAGTGCAGTTGCCTGCACCCGATGGGTTTACATAGAGTTCACCGCCCATGGTTGATAAACCGAGCGGGGTAGCTACGGTCGCCATCAAGGCCACCGAGGTAATGGTTGGAAAGTAACGCAACCGAATCCTAGGCACAGGCTCTCGCTCGCTTCTCATGAGGGGGGGAGGGCTGGTGCGGGGATCCCCGGATCTCACTCTACCCTCTCCCCAGTTTCTGGGAATAAGCCTGTGGACAAAACTCATTCCTATCGCCCGAAGAGGCGAGATACAACTGCAACGAGCTTCTTGCCTAGTTTTTAGTCATTGATACGGAATGAGATTCAGACACCATATCTTGGGGTGTTATCGTTTCATCAACATTTCCAACTAATTCGAAACGTTTTATGAAAAAGTCTTGCGATCGTCTGAGCCCTGTTGACAGGAAGGGAGCAAGCATGTTACCAATGGTTACATGCTGAAGCCGAGAGACCTTAAACGTATTCGAGAAGGATTAGGGCTCACACAGCAGCAACTTGCTGATGCCTTGCACACCACGCGGGTATCAGTGGCGAGGTATGAGACCGGCATGCGGAAAATTCCCGGTGTTGTATCGGTGGTGCTGGATCAATTGCGACGGAAAACCGAGATTCCCATGGCCGGCCTGGTCGCAGCCGGCTCACCCATCGAGCCGGTGTCGCAAGCGGAACTCGTGGACATACCACCGAGCATGTTGCGAGGCGGTGAGACCTTCGCCCTAAAGATAAAGGGCGAGTCAATGAAAGATGACGGGATTTTACCCGGCGATCTGGTAGTCGTGCGCAAACAGGAAACGGCTAAAAACGGGCAAACCGTCGTCGCCTTGGTCAATCACGAAGCCACGATCAAGACATATTTCAAGAAGAGTGGGCGCATTGAACTTCATCCGGCCAACGACCAGATGCAGCCGATTATCGTCCGGCCATCGGACGAGTTTCATATCGAAGGCATTGTCATCGGTGTCATTCGACATTGCGCCGTCTAATCACTCGAAAGGAGCAACGATGATCGCGACAGAGCGAACAACCCTAATAAAAGACCACTTGATGGATTTGGAAAGAACGGTGGCAGCACTGGACAACAGATTGCAGAGCATCCAGTGGGGATTGCAACTAAGCACTATAGGATTACTGGTAGAGAGTTTTCGAAGCGTAATGCGATCCAAGCAGAGAAGCCGGTTCATGTCGACAGTCTGTAATCAACATATACGTTCGAATACAAAGCTGGCGAGTCATGACGGTCCAAGAACATAGCTCACCATCAACGACGACAGGACCCTGTTCTGATTGTGGAATCGTGGTCGAACGGCGGATGGAATCGATCGACGGCTTTACGCATTCCATGGTCCAGCTTTGCCCAACCTGCTGGAATGCATACCGACAGCGGCAGGTATTTGCCGGCGGATGCTGCGGGTAGGAGAAGGCCGTGGTATGAGAGGCACAGAAGCAAGAGGAGGAACTGCGCAGTTGCCGGTCACAGGCGGGGAAAGTCTCCGTCACAAACTCTCGTCACGGTCCAGGCCTGCGAAAGCTGAAACAGAAGGTCCATCCATCCATGTGGTTCCGCTGAATCCATCTGATCGGCTGACTGTGTTGTATGGTCATCCGGCTGCCTCACGAATTGCCTCACAAACGCTCGTCGATCGCGCCCTGTCCGGGCAGCCAGTCGTGTTTCTGGGTGGAATCCACGCGTTCGACACGTTCATCATCGGAAGACTAGCTCGCAGCCGCCGCCAGCAGCCTCGGAAAGCGCTGGCGATGATCCATGTGGCGCGAGCCTTCAGCGCGCGGCAATTGGAACGGCTGATGTCTCAGTGTTTGGTTGGCGCCTTGGAGCGTTATCAAGCTCGCACGGCAGTGATATCCGGCCTGCTTGAAACGCTATGTGCCGGCGGCCTGACAGATCACGAAGTCAGGCGGCTTACGGACCGAATGATCGAATCGGTGGGACACTTGACGCTGCAAGGATTTTCGTTGCTCTGCCCCTGTCCCTCCGTTCCGATGCCGATGGCTCCAGCCTATCGGCTGTTTACCATATTGCGCTCGATGAGCAACCGTTGCATCCATGTGTATGAGGTGCAGAGGAAAGTAGTGACAGAGGAAATTCCGTTGGAAGCCATACCCGTCTATACAGAGCCTTGAGAGTGAACACGAACTACTCTACCGAAACGAAAACCCAACTCGTCGTTGGTGTGAAATCATTGCAGTTCGTCGGTTAATGACCCAGTGTACCGCTCCTGATTTCTTGGACACGGTTGTAGCCATACTCAACCCGATGGCTTGGTCGGCTCGCTCGGTGATCGGCGCTCCTGGGGCAACTGGGTGTGTCAAGTTTGTGCGAGCGTCCGTCGATCGTTCTGCTTGCATGGACTCTCGGCGTCGTCACGCGGCCTCCTGAGTCGTGAGCAGATCGCGGCGCACCTGAGCCAGAGAGCGAAACCCATGCCGTTCGACCAGCCACTGCTCATTATCCTAAAAACGGCGGTCAACGTGTCATGTCGGCGCAGGTTGTGAGCTCAACAAGGTCGGAGGCCCTGCGGGTGAGAGCATGAATCTGGCGAACGCGCGGGTGAGAATTGCCCGCAGGCGGTCGGCATCGGTCCACTGCTCCGCAGTCACTTTGAGGGTCCGCAGAAAGGCCGCCAAGTTCGTCAGCACGGCTTGGATGGCTGAGTGCTTCGCGTGCAGGCTGGTGATGGTCAGGCGCGTGTGTCCGGCGTGGTGGGTTTGCGTGGCGACGCCATGCAACAAGAGCGGTCGACTGGAGATCGCCTCACAATGGTTGTGCGGCTGGGCGAGCCGCACAACCAGCGTCCACCAGGTGGAGATCCGTGCCACCATCCGTGCCATGAGCCGGCAGCGCGCCAGCTCCTGCGTGGTGAAGCCGCCCCAGCCCCATTGATTCTTCAGCTCGTCAAAGGTGTTTTCGGCATCGGCCCGATCGCGATAGAGCTGGGCGAGGGCGAGGATCTCGTACCGGGTTGAGGTGACCAGCACGGCATACTCATAGCGCTTGGTCGGCACCTCGCTCTCCATGAAGTCGAACCGCGATTGATCGGCGTCCGTCCCGGTCATGAGCAGCTCGCCAGTAAGGGGGCGGCGCAGCACGATGACACGCCGTGTTCGGCTCCAGCCTGACAGCCGCAGCGTATCTTCGACCCCTTCCCAACCTTGCCCCGCCTCCTCCCACGCAGTGGAGCGGAAGAGCGTCTTGATGAAGGCCTTCACATGCTTCGTGACGCGTAGCTTGGTGAGAGACGGCTGATCTCGAGCCTCGGCCGCGCGGAGCACCGATGCGTTGCCAAAGGCCACGTCCCCGTGCAACATGGCGGGGCGTGCCTCCTTCGGCAAGGCATCCAGCCACGCCCAGAGCCTCGGCAGGTGATGCATCGGGGCGCTCGGCAGCACGTCCACCACCAGGGCCAGCCGGGTGTTTGCCATGAATGCGCTGTGATAGCTGTGTGTCAAGGGGCACCCAAATGTGCCCAGTTATGGTCATCGAAAATTCCCCACACTGGGGTTACGTCGTCGTTGAAGCCTCCTCCATTCGCATGAGTCCGGCTTTGAGTTTGTCCTTGAGTCGGTACGAATGTCCGCGGATATTGATGGTGATGGCGTGGTGCAGGACCCGATCCAGGATCGCCGTCGCGAGCACGCGGTCGCCAAACACCTCCCCCCAG